>JBCDCZ010000209.1:0-8097 GCA_039180865.1 Pseudomonadota bacterium
AGCATGGCAAATGCTGTGCCGATCCAGGGCCGTCCGATCGCATCAAACATACCTTTGAAGAGAAAGAGCGTTGTAAACGGGATCAGCACGAGAGCCATGGTCACCCAATAGGGATACATGGCAGTGAGGACGCTTTCCGGTTGATCCAAAATGGCGAGAAGAGGGAAGGCTCCGATCATGAGGGCAGCACTCAGGGTGCCAATGATAAGCGCAAGAACGGCTCCGTTTCGAACCAGGCCACCAATGGCTGTCGGATCGTTTGCACCGGACCGGTTGGCCATTTCGATGCCTAGCACGGACATCAGCCCGTAAAGCGCCGCATAGAAGATAACGATCGCACTGGTCGTGAGGGACGCTCCGGCCATGGCTTGCGTGCCGAGTGGCGCAATCATGATCGTATCGACAACACCAATCAGCGTGGATGAGGCAAGACCGATCACAATTGGAACGGCGAGCCGCAAGGTTGCCATCGCTTCAGCTGTAAAGCCCGGCCTCTGGGTCATGTGGAGCATCACGTGAAATCTCGGGGTGGTTCGGTGCGAAGTCCGCGCTTCAGTAGTCACATTTCATAATACATACGTACTGTACGTATTAAATATTTGCATACAGGTCGTATGTCAATATGATCGCGTTGAAAAGGAGTGCCCATGAAGGCCCGCAGAACGCATGCGGAAATGACCGCTGAAACCCGCGCAAACCTGCTGACGGCGGCAAGGCGCGCCTTCGCTGCTGAAGGTTATGCGGAAACGTCGATGGATACTTTATGCGATGATGCAGGTGTGACCCGGGGCGCTCTCTACCATCATTTCGGGAGCAAAAAGGCGCTTCTCGAAGCCGTGGTCCGGGAGATCGATAGCGAAATCGGAACGCACCTCGAACGCCACTATCAAACGATCAAGGATCCATGGGAGGCGTTTTGCGCGTGCAATGTCGAATATCTGCGTTTGGCGCTTAACCCGGAAATTCAGCAAATCTGGTTGAAGGACGCCCCCGCGGTCCTGGGGCAGAGGATGCGTGAAATCGATGAGGAAAGCTCAATTGCACCGCTCATTGAGTCGATTGAAGATCTCATCAAAAAGGGGCGCATGGTGGAGTGCGATTCCGAAACAGTTGCCAGGATGCTCAATGGAGCGCTTATCGATGCGGCATTGTGGATCGCCGCCGCCGATGATCCAACGGCAAAGTTTGAACTGGCTTCGGAGAGCTTCGGGCTCTTGATGCGCGGCCTTGAACGCAAGGCATGAGCCGTCCGGCAAAGTATCTCGCTGATGTTTCCCGGGGGTGGGAAGCGCATCCTTATGTCAGCACGGCCAGAGCAAAATACTCCTTCGGATCTGTCCAGAAGACGCGGACGCTCCACCCGGTTTGCGCTGCGAGACCCCTGAACTTTTCTTTTTCATACTTATGCGAGTTCTCCGTATGGATGGTCTCGCCCATTTCAAATGAAATTGTCTTACCGGCGACCTGGACACTCTGATGGGCCAGGCTCACAAGGTGCATTTCGATACGGCTCCCTTCTGAGTTCCAGCGTGCTTCGTGACGAAACGCGTTAAGATCGAATGTGCCGTCAAGTTCGCGGTTGATCCGGGTTAAAAGGTTGAGATTGAACTCTGCCGTCACGCCCTCCCGGTCGTCATAGGCACGGATCAGCGTCTCTTTATCCTTCACCAGGTCGATCCCGACGATGAATGCGGTGACGTTTTCAATGCGTCTCAAAGTTCGCAACAATTCAACGGCTGCCTCGGCCTCGAAATTCCCGATGGTCGATCCCGGGAAGAAGAGGATCTTCTCTTTTTCGGCAAGAGGGCCGGGGAGGGTAACGGGCCGGGTGAAATCGCCTATCACTGGAAAGACGGAAAGATCTGGATAATCGGCCCTTAGATCTCTCACACTTGCGCCAAGATGGTCCGCAGAAATATCGAACGGAACATAGCCTCCGAGATCTGTCATTTGATCGAGGAGAAGCCTGGTCTTGAGGCTCGAGCCGCTTCCGAGTTCCAAGAGGATGGAGCCGGGTCTCGCCAAGTTGGCAATCTCGTTTCCTCGAGCCCTCAAAATACCGGTTTCGACCCTGGTCGGGTAATATTCTTCAAGCTCGGTGATCGCATCGAAAAGGTGAGAGCCTTTTTGATCGTAGAGCCATTTACTCTCGATGTATTTCCGCTCGGAGAAAAGGCCACCCAGGATTGACTCGCGGAAGTGCGGATCGGCGTGGTCCTTTGAAATCGCAGTATCGGGGCGGTCGGCGGTCAAACTGTCTGTCATGGATCCGTTACCTGTCGTCGGCAAGCCGCAAACCGAGCATCTGCCAGCGTTGATGGGGGTAGAAGAAGGTCCGGTAGGTAGGCCGCATCTGTGCCTTCGGTGTCGCGCAGGAACCGCCGCGCAGCACGAACTGATTGCACATGAACTTGCCATTGTATTCGCCAATTGCACCCTCAGGACTGCGGAAGCCCGGGTACGGGGTGAACGGGCTTTGCGTCCATTCCCAGACGTCCCCCCAGAAAGCGCCATCCGTGTTTGGCTTTGGAGGAAGCGGGCGAAACGCCTTGTCCTCAAGGAAGTTGCCTTCAATCGTCCGGCTTTCCGCAACGACCTCCCATTCTGCCTCTGTTGGCAGGCGTTTTCCTGCAAAACGGGCATAAGCATCGGCCTCGTAATAGCTCACATGGACGACCGGCGCGTCGAGATTGACCGGCTGCGGCCCGCGCAAAGTGAAGGTCCACCACTCCCCATCCTGGTGCCACCAATAGAGCGGCGCATCCCACTGCTCGCGCTCTTTTGTTGCCCAGCCATCTGAGAGCCAAAGAGTTGGCGTCTCATAGCCGCCGTCTTCCATGAAAGTGATCCAGTCCCGGTTCGTAACCGCGCGGTTGGCAATTTTGAACGGATTGAGAAACGCCTTGTGGCGGGGGCCTTCGCAGTCGAAAGAAAAGCCGCTTCCCTCATGGCCGATTTCGGTCAGACCACCGTCATGCTCAATCCAGTCAAGCGTCATTTCGGAACACACCGGCATGGGTTCCGGGTCATGATAGACGGGCATGAGCGGGTTGAACGAAAGCCCGTGAAGAAGATCTGTGACGAGCAATTCCTGATGCTGCATTTCGTGATGACACCCAAGCTCGACAAGATCCGCGATGGCGGTGTTGAAGCTGTCACCGGCGATCAGGGCGCGCATTTCGGTGTCGACATGCTCGCGGTAAGAAGCGATATCGTCGACATTCGGATCGGAAATCAGACCTCGCTTCGAGCGGGCGTGGCGTGGGCCAGCCTGGACATAATACGAGTTGAACAAAAAGGCGAAGCGCTCATCCGGGCTCTTATAGGCCGCGACGTGAGGCTTCAAGATGAACTCTTCAAAGAACCAGGTCGTGTGGGCCAGGTGCCACTTTGCCGGGCTCGCATCCTCCATCGACTGCAGCATCATGTCTTCTGGTCTGAGACCGGCCACCAGGTCGGTCGTCTGTTGCCTAACGTTGTCAAACATACGGGCGCGTTCGTCCGCCGGCGCCGGCCGTAGTGATTCAAGACCCATTGTCGGATTTTCCTCTGTTCAGAGTTACGTCCGCGGATTGTTGCTTCAAAAGTCGGATCCGCGTGCTCTAAGGGTTTCTGGCTTGTGCCTAGTAAAACAAGGTCGAGCCTTCCGTGGGATAGTGATGATCCGCATTGACGAAAAAATGACGGATCTCGCGAAAGTCGTTACCCGATGATGCTTCGTACTTTCTGAATAGCGTGATGTTGAAAAGCCCGCAAATTTCAAATCTGCGTTGGGCGTGGTCCGTAAACCGACCAACGCGTGCACCCGAAAGATCGAATGCCGCATCCATTTTACGGCTCGGTTTCTTTATTCTGGTCGAGGCTCCACTTCGTTTGACCTAGGGCAATCCCGTATACTTAGGGCCTGTCACTATGCAAACTATAAAGGGGTTTTGATCACCAAGGAGAGCGTCGGATGTACAAGAAGATTCTGGTCCCCATTGACCTTGCCCAAACAGAAAAAGCGGACGCGATGGTCAAAGCCGCCCATGAATATAAGACGCAAGGGGGCGAGATTATTATGGCGACCGTTGTTCCGGATTTTCCGCCCTATGTCGTTTCCGGTCTGCCGGCGGGTTACATTGAAGATCAGTTGCCCGGCGCGAAAGCCGAACTGAGGGAAATCGCAACCTCGGCGGGCGTCGGCAGCGCGAACACATTCGTGCGGGCAGGGCATCCTGCCAATCTCATCCTGTCGATTGCGGAGAGCGAGGGCTGCGACCTCATTATCATCGGTTCGCACCGGCCGGGCCTTAAGGATTACTTTTTAGGATCCACCGCCTCACGCGTTGTCGGACACGCGACCTGTTCGGTTCTTGTGATGCGCTGAGGAATTCAAGCATTCGGCGTTCAAAACCACAGTCAGTAGCTGTCGCCGACGCTCTCACCCTCATAAGAGCCAAGACGTGTCAACTGCACCGGAATCTGGCTGTCGCCCTGCGTCAGACGGGCACTGATTGTATCGCGCGGAGTGCGTGGCAGATCGATCACCAGATCGCCCGTCACCTGTTCGCCCGATCCGTCGGCGAAATAAATCACCGTAAATGACGCATGGTCGTCTGACCGGCCGCTTTCTTCAATCTCGATACTCGAACGCCTACCGAAATGCGGGCGCTCGTCGAGTTCGCCCCTGCCGCCCCAATGGGGCGTTCCGGTCGCGAAAATCCGCAACTCTCCGATGTCGCGGCCCTTAGCATCTCTGACTTGCCAGATGGCTGTCATAAACTGCCCGACACTGAGATATGTGCCAAAACTTTCCTGCCGGACAGGGCGCCCGTGTTGCGAGTCTTCCGCATGCACATCAGCCCGAAAATCCCCATTCCGGTAGAAGGACGCGATGAAGTCGTTGTCTCTGAAAAAGCCCAATGCGCGGTTTTCGTTCTCGGCGAGATCATCCAGTCGCGCGGCGGAGCACGTCTCGGTTTCGCAAAAGTGCCTGTTCGGTTTCGCCTTCACATGGAGATCGAGACCCCGGACAGGATGATAGATACGCGTCTTAGCTATTGAAGCCCCTTTTCCGTCGCGGTGGAGAGAGAGCATTCGAACGGTTTCCTCGTCAAAAAAACTGAAGGCGACATAGGCTTCGTTATCGTTTTGAAAGAGCACACCGAGCACGAGAGTCCGGAAGGCTTCGGGCGTCTTTTCTGTTAGGCGTTCGACGAGTTCGTAGCAAAAATCCGGATGGGCGTCTTTGGGGCAGACTGCATCGATCCTGTCCGGCCTGGTTGGGATGATGGAAATATTGGCACTACCGGTGCGTGATCCCTCCAAGTGATCCAAATCGATAACGATATCGAAGGTGCTGAAGCCAGTGTTGATTGCCCCATGCCATGGGCCAAACGTGTGGTCTCTCGCCCACGAAGACGGCGTCAGCATAAGAAAAACCGCGCCGATCAGTGCGAGTGTTGCCATCTTCATCGCACAAGGCCGAGAGTTCTCATCTGCGTCGTTGCAGCTTCGCATTGCCTTGAATTCGCGCTCGACAGCGTTTCGATAAAGGCAGAGAAGAGCGCGTCCTGCATTTGACGCACCTGATTTGAATCTTTGCGGTTCAGGACGCCGAAGACCTGATCAGCCAGGGCGATACAGGCCGCCGAGAGCGATTGCCCCTTCGGCTGCTGATTAATTGCCGGCTCTCGCGTGATTGCCGTTTCCTGCCCACCGTTAGAAGGATTGGCCGGCACAAAATCCGTTTCGCTTCCCGGAATTTCGACACCACCTTCAATCATGGTTGCTGGATCTTCGCCTCTTTGGTGGGGGTCCGGGCCGCCAAGACCATCTTGAGCATTCGCGCCGACACGGATGACCTCCAGCGTTCCGGAAGGGATGAGACCGAGGCTGTCAAGATCAATCCCGATTTGGAGGCATTCGCCAGGTCTGGCATTGGTGACATCGAACACGCCGACCTGTTGCAAAACACCCATTAACCCCGCGCGCTCCGTGGAGCCTCTTTCGGTGCGCAGGATCGGCCCGATTGCTTGCGCAAGCGCATCGCATGCTGATGGAGAGCCACTGTTTCCACCATTTGAAGAAGAAGTATCCGCCGATTGTGTTCGATCTTGCCCAGATTGCTTTTTACCGTCTGACGATTGCTTTTCTTCCGAAGTGGTATTTCGACCTGGCGTCTGATTTGTGACTGTCACCGGTCCCCATGAGAAACCGGGTGGCAGGGCATTGGTCCGCTCAAGCTCTGCGAGAAGGCCACTCCTTGCGGCATCATCAAGGAGCGCCCGGCACTGCTCTTCGGTCTTGAACCGGAAGTCTGAGATGCCGGCATTTCTTTGCATCCGTGTGAAGATCCGTTCGAGATCCGGCCGGTCGTACGCCCCCACGGCCGCAGCAACATCGTCGGCCAGAAGACAGGTTTCCGATGTTGCCGCGGTTTGGTCCTGCGGGGTCTGGGGAGAGGGAGGGGGGGCAGGAGACGGTTGGACTGGTTGATTGTTTGTAGTCTGATTACCGGCGTTTTGTGAGAAATGCGGTTTATTGGTGCGTCCCAGTTCGACAAAGATATCCATTTTAATTTGGGCGGTCTGGCCCAGAAACTCGAGTGTCGCGCGTTGATCCGAAACCCGCTCAGCAATCACCTCGACCTTGATGGGGAAACCACCCCAACTTGAAAGTGTTCCGGAAAAGCTGCCGCTTCCGATCCGTTGCATCCTGAGTTGCGGCTCCTGAAACACCGGGGGCAGAGTGAGGATCATGTCTCCTCCGTTCGGCTTGAAGACGATCTTGCCGCCTTTTTCGACAAGTGTCGGCATTTCCTGCCCTAAAAAACTGACGGATCCCCGCCCGCCGGTCACCGCATAGACGAAACTCGTAACAGGTGGCTCATCTGCAGGAGCCGAAACATATCTCATGTCGGCCCATCCGCTCAGGGTTCCAAAGAAAACATGGCAAAATCCGCCAGAGCACTGATCGCTCAGTTCGACTTCGCATATACCTTCGGAAATTCCACCGATGACGGGCCCGTTCGGTACGGGTTCGCTGTAGATATCGATCCCATTGTTGGCAGGTCCGGAGACGCAAGCAGCATGGGCGAATCCAGTAAAAGCGAGGAAGAGGGCGGCGGCGAACGCCAATCCGAGAGGCTTCATGACAGATCCAGTTAGGTCTAGCGGGGCAAGGGAAAACTAAACGGACCAGCGGGCATAAAACCACCTCGTGATTTCCGTAGGGTGCTATCGCGTGAGCGAGATTTCCCCATATTCAATCGCCTTTGCGAGGGCTTCTTCGCGGGTTGAGGCACCGAGTTTGCGTTTTACGTTCTTTAGATGAAACTCGACGGTAGCCGCTGAAATGCCGAGAACACCAGCAATGCTCGACGTTCGTTTGCCCCGGGCGAGGAAGGTTAGGCATTCCTGTTCGCGCTGGCTGAGAACCGAGGCACTTTCCAGGACTGAAGCAGGTTCAGCGGAAATCGCTTCCAGGCGTTCATGAGCATAAAATCCGATGAGACGAACCTGATCTCTGACCTTTTGGTAGTGCATCTCGAAACGCTCACGGGGCAGGGTCGACCCAAAGTTCCATCCGCCGCAGCGTCGTGCACCGATCAACCGCACCGGGCTTGCAAACCCGGTTCGACATCCTGTGTCACCAGCTGAAAGAACCCTTTCCCGCTCGGCAAGTGAGATGTCGGGGTAAGTGTCGAGATAGTCAGAGCCGGTGCGCCGCGGCTTGAGATTTCCGCAAAATCTGAAAAGAGGATCGGAGCAGACATGCTCCTGATCGAGATAGATATCGGACCACCATTTCGGCAGATTGCTCAAGACGATCGGGCTATCGTGCGGAGCACTCAGCCGGATCAAAAGGTAGGTAACATGTGTGAAGCCGTACTCTTTGAGGGTTTGAGTACAAGCATTCCATAAGCTCTCGATATCGGAGACGGATTGTATTTCATCGAGAAAGCTATCCATCGTGCTTTGCCCGCTGAAGCCGTCCAGAGTCACATGCTTGCCCACGTTAGCGCCCCCGCTTTTGCGTGAAAGTCATTTCTATCGGCATTGCGACTTCATTCTCAATGGATAATAATCACAATCTATACCCGTATGGGTATAG
>JBCDCZ010000210.1:0-8074 GCA_039180865.1 Pseudomonadota bacterium
CAGAACGCGTGATCTGACCCGCTTGCTACCCGGCACGGCACGATCCATGCGCCGGATGGAAAAGGTCACCGGACGGTCGGATGACATGATCATCTTGCGTGGCGTCAACGTCTTCCCGACCCAGATCGAGGAACAGGTTCTCGCCTGCACGGGCCTTGCCCCTCACTACCAGATCGTACTCAGCAGGAGCGGCCCACTCGATGAGATGACGCTTCATGTCGAAACTCTTCCGGATCATGCGGGCAATGAAGAGCAAGCGGCCTTGGCGAACGATCTTTCCGAGCGGATTAAAGGTGTCATCGGCATATCCGCCAAGGTGAACGTTGGCGAGCCGGGGAGCGTCGACCGGTCCCAGGGAAAAGCTGTGCGTGTTGTCGACAAGAGGGGAAACTAGGCAACGATGGCGCGCACCCGGGCCAAAGACTATGACGAGAAGCGCGGCCTTGTGCTCAAGGGCGCAGCGGCGCTGTTTGCCCGTGACGGTTATGACCGGGCGTCCATGTCGAGCCTTGCTGCCGAACTCGGGGTCTCGAAGGCGCTTCTTTATCACTATTATTCCAGTAAGGAGGCCCTACTTTTCGACATTATCGAAACGCATTTGCAGACCCTGCTGGACGCAGTTGAAGAAGCTGACGCGCCGGATGCCGAGCCGGAAGAGCGCCTCTATCTCCTGATTTCTGGAATTCTTGATGCCTATCGCGATGCGGATGACGAGCACAAGGTCCAGATCGGCGCACTCCATGTTTTGCCTGACGATCAGCAGGATGCGATCCGTTCGATCGAGCGGCGGATCGTCAGGATTGTGGCCGATGCTGTGCTCGCACTGAACCCGGCGCTCAATGATGGTCGTACAGATCTTAAACCGGCCACCATGTCGCTCTTCGGAATGCTTAACTGGTTTTACATGTGGTTTCGCGAAGGCGGGTCTTTAACCCGCGAGGATTACTCAAAAATGGTTTCGACTATTTTTATCGGCGGGGTCCGCAAGCTTTAGCCGACGTCCTGTTCCGCCTGGATTTTCTTGATAATGCTATAGACCGTGCGTGGGTCGTCCAGCGCTCTAAAACTAAAGGTTCCGTCACCGCCAAACCATAAGCTTATGGTTGGATTATTTGGTTCCGGACCTCTACCCAATCGTACGAAACCCAGGTGACCTTCGAACAATTCAATTGGTGTATTTGGTCGTATAGGCAGGACCTGAAGCCTCCGTTGACGGCTCAATTCCAGGATATATGCCTTTTTGTTGGTAACTGCGTAGAGCGTCCGTCTGCGGGCTTGGGCGTCAAATATATACCGACCGATCGTCAGATAAACTCCGACGAAAAAGAATAACAATACCAGCATGGTCACGGGAAACCCGGTTGGTTGGGCTGCTGTCACGCCAAGGCCCCAAATCGTGGCCGACATCCAAATTACCGAAAAAGGTATCAATAGGAAATCTTCTCCATCAATGAGGAAAAGCCGGTGATCAGGTTGTCCTTGCCAGAGTATTTCCTCATCAGGTTCTAGATACATGGCTTGATTATTATTCAAGAATTTTCTCCAGTATTTTTGGAGGGGCTACTTCTGTATCTTTTCGATAATTTGCAATACTTTTTTGGGGTCGGATATTCCCCTGAATGTGAACGAGCCGTCTTCCACGCCCCATTTGTTGTTGCGTTGAAAGATGTTGGGCTTTGGTCCGAAGGTGATTGAGGCAGGGTCCTCATTCTTGAATTTCACCGGCATTTCCTCCGTGATCCGAAAATCTCTCAGATCCCGCCGTCCGAACGCGGACCGCGCGATGAAGGCGCGACGATTGGAGAGCGCGTAGACCGTGTGTTTGCGTTCATGGGCATCGATGATCCAGCGGCCTACGAGGAAGTAACCGAAGACGAGAACGAGGAAGGCGAGAAGCCACAAGGAAATGCTTGAGAAAACGTTGACGATCAGATCGCCCGCATCGCCGGTCGTCGTTTCGAAAAAAAAGACCATGAAGAGAAGCCAGAGACCGGCGAGGAAATGACGGTACTTTTCCTGGCGATCGAACAGAAAGACGCGTGTATCTGGGCGCCCTTCCCATAAGATACGCTCTCCGTCCTCCAGATAGTTCGCCCAGCCGCTTTGCTTTTTCTTGCCGCTGACAGCCATGCCGTCCTCGTCACTCTCCTGTTCGCAAACGACGTCTTGCCGTTTCCGTTGCCGTCATAACCTTGTCAGAAACGGAAAAATAGGCCCTATGTCGCGGAATGAACGTAGAGAATGCCATCGACCGATTGATCGAAGGCTTGCATGAGACAGCGCGGCCGCGGGTCTGGTCGCTCATCGTGACGGTCCTGGGCGATCAAGTCGCGCCCCGTGGCGGGGTGATCCAATTGTCTGCCCTGCAGCAGATTATGGGTTGGCTCAAGATCGAAGAGAATGCCGTCAGGACTGCCCTGTCACGGCTTGTGAAGGACGGCCTGGTCGAACGATCGAAAGAAGGGCGGACAAGTTCCTATCAGTTGAGCGGTGCGAATAAGGCGGAATTCGATGCTGCATCTCGCAAGATCTACGGATGGGATAGGCCATCCTGGGACGGGTATTTTGCGTTAGCGCTCTTTCCTGGCGGAACGAACGGGAATGGGAACCCGGATGCACGTGCAATGAGAAAGATGGGCTTCGGTCCCCTTATGCAAGGGGTCTATTTGAAGCCAGGCCCAAATGCTGATTGCACTCCGCCCGCGCAGGGGGTCACGCTTTCATCGCAACCTGATGATCCAGACGAGGCCTATGATCTTGCAAGAACAGCATTCGCCTTGGATGATCTTGCCGCTCAGTATCACGACCTCTTTGACGCTTTTTCCAGCCTCGATGCGGCTCGGAGCGAGATCGTCAGGTCTGAGCGAGCCCTGACGGCGAGAACGCTGCTCATCCATAATTGGCGTCGGATCGCCCTGCGTGATCCCGAACTCCCGGTTGGGCTCTTGCCCAAGGACTGGGCAGGATTCAAAGCCCGCGACCGGGTGAAAAAGCTTTACCTTTGGTTGCTCGAACCAAGTGAAACAGCTCTCGATACACTCGGTGTTGGTATTGCGTCTGACCCAGAGTTTCTACGGGCACGGTTCGATTGATTAGTTACAAAATTTTCTTGATTGATATATTTTTGTAACATATAATCTGCATATCGAAATGGTCTGCCGCGGGAGGAGAGAGCATGTATTCGCAAGGATTGATCGGCGCGGACGGAAAGACCGAAGAAGACGAAGAGTTTCTGGCGCGGTTTCAGGCCCGGATCGACCGTGAAGAGAAGATCGAGCCGAATGATCAGATGCCGGAGGGCTATCGCAAGACGCTCGTTCGTCAGATCGGCCAGCACGCTCACTCTGAAATCGTTGGCATGCTCCCCGAAGGAAACTGGATCACCCGGGCACCAACGCTCCGCCGCAAAGCGGCTCTTCTTGCCAAAGTGCAGGACGAGGGCGGCCATGGTCTTTATCTCTATTCGGCTGCCGAAACCCTCGGGGTTTCACGGGATCAGATGACGGAAGAACTTCTGTCGGGTAAGGCGAAATATTCGTCGATCTTCAACTATCCGACGCTCACCTGGGCGGATATCGGCACAATCGGATGGCTCGTTGATGGTGCCGCGATCATGAACCAGATCCCGCTTTGTCGCTGTTCATTCGGACCCTATGCGCGCGCCATGATCCGGATCTGCAAGGAAGAGAGTTTTCACCAACGTCAGGGCTATGAGATCGTCATGACTCTTGCGAAGGGAACCCCGGAGCAGTTCGATCTGGCCCAGGATTCGCTCAATCGCTGGTGGTGGCCGTCCCTCATGATGTTTGGCCCGCACGATTCCGATTCAGCCCATGGTGAGCAATCCATGTCCTGGAAAATCAAACGTTTCTCGAATGATGAGTTACGCCAGAAATTCGTCGATGCGACCGTTCCGCAGGCAGAGTTTCTGGGTCTGAAAGTACCCGACCCCGACCTGAAATGGAATCCGGACAAGAACGACGGCAAGGGCGGCTACGATTTCGGAGCGATCGACTGGGATGAGTTCTGGCGCGTTGTGAAGGGCGGCGGGATCATGAATGTCGACCGGATATCTGCGCGCAAGAAAGCATGGGAAGAGGGCGCTTGGGTCCGAGAGGCGGCACTCGCACACGCCGAAAAACACCGCAAACGTACACAGTCTTTGGAAGCTGCCGAATAAGACGGAGGCCGATTGTGTTAACGAGGGCCATGCCGATCCTGCAGGTCAAGGACGTGGTCGTATCGGTGGCTTTCTATGAAGGGATCGGCTTCACCTGTCATGGTATGTGGGACGATCCGCCGAGTTTCGCGATTGTCCAACGTGGCACGGTCACTCTTGGCCTCGACCGGTCAGGTAATCCGGATCTGCCGACCAACCAATGGTGGGCGGCTTATCTTTATGTCGATGACGTCGATGCGCTTCACGCCGAATTCAAGGCCGTCAAAGGTCTCGAAGTGAGCGCGCCAGAGAATAAGGTTTATGGATGCCGGGATTTCGACATCGTGGATTGTGATGGCCACCGCATCGCCTTTGGCCAGGACCTTAATCCGGAGCCGTATGGCTCGGGGTTGGGGCCGATAAACCCGGAAAGCGACTAGGAGGAGAATTCATGTTTGATGCTGAAGACTCACAGAAGCCGCATATCGCGCAACTCAACATCGGCCGCACGCGCTACGACCTGGAAGATCCTCGGATCGCTGATTTCGTGAACAATCTCGATCGGGTGAACGCTCTGGCTGAACGCAGTCCTGGCTTCGTCTGGCGTCTCAAGGACGACGCTAATAACGCGACGGCCTTCCGGTTCCCTGGAGATGGCGAAACCCTCGTCAATATGTCTGTCTGGGAGAGTGCCGAAGCGCTCGAGCATTACGTCTGGAATACGGTCCACAAGCAATTTTATCGCCGCAAAGGTGAATGGTTTCAGCCGATGGGAGAAAACCATTTCGTGATGTGGCCGATTAAGCCGGGTCATCTTCCCACGCTGGAAGAAGCTGCCGAACGGCTCGACCATTTGAACAAGCACGGCTCAACAGATTTCGCATTTGGCTGGGATCACCTGCCGCACCTTAAGGCCTGGGTCGGTCAACAATGTGCATGAGGATCAAGCAATGACCAAGGAAACACCGCTTTTCGAAGTTTTCATCAGACCGCGTAACGGTCTCGCGCATAAACATGTCGGATCGGTTCATGCCGCCGACGAAGTGCTCGCGCTCCAGGCCGCGCGCGATGTCTATACGCGGCGCGGCGAGGGACTTTCCATCTGGGTCGTCCCGTCATCCGCGATCACCGCGTCCGATCCGCAGGACAAGGACGAATTGTTCGAACCGACAGCAACCAAGGTTTACCGCCACCCGAGCTTCTACGACATTCCAGATGAAGTGGGGCACATGTAATGGCCGATAATCCCCATTTGTTCGAGGCTCTGATTCGCCTAGCGGATGACCACCTGATTCTGGCTCACCGCGTGTCGGAATGGTGCGGGCATGCGCCGATCCTCGAAGAAGACCTCGCTCTGCCGAACATGGCGCTCGATATGCTCGGCCAGGCGCGTGCGATCTATACCTATGCGGGAGAAATCGAAGGTAAAGGTCGGGACGAAGACGCACTCGCCTATCTGCGCACCGAACGCGAATACAAAAACATTTTGATGGTTGAGCGGCCGAATGGGGATTTCGCCCACACAATGCTGCGCCAATTGTATTTCGCGGCGTTCATGAAGCCCTATTGGGAAGAGGCTTCGTCCTCAAGCGATGCGACGATCGCAGGAATCGCAGCCAAAGCGGCAAAGGAAGCCGCCTATCACGTACGTCACGCTGGCGAATGGGTCATTCGGCTCGGTGACGGGACTGAGGAGAGCAACCGGAGGGTGCGCGACGCGGTGAGCGCGCTCAACCCGTATATCGACGAACTCTTCCATAGCGACGAAGCGGTCATCGCCGTCGCAAATGAGGGACTTCTTCCCGATCCGCGCGCACTGCGGCCTAAGTTTCAGGAAATCGTGGACTTCGTGTTCGCGGAAGCGGGACTCGAGACCGAAAGCACGCAGTGGCCGCGCACGGGCGGGCGGTCCGGTCTTCACGGTGAGGAATTCGGCCACCTTCTCTCAGAACTGCAATACATGCAGCGCACTTATCCGAACATGACTTGGTAGGCGCTCTGATGGCTGCGGTGATATCCCTCGATCAAAAGCAAGCCTATGAGGCGGCAGCGTCGGTGCTTGATCCGGAAGTGCCTGCTGTGACCGTAGCAGATCTCGGCATTCTTCGCTCGGTCGAAATCGACGACGAAGGCGTGGCCGTCGCCCGCGTAACACCGACCTATTCCGGTTGCCCCGCCGTTCTTGCAATCGAACTTGCCATCGAAGCAGCGCTCGCTGAAGCCGGTTTCAACGCTCGCATCGAGCGGGTGATATCACCGGCATGGACCACGGATTGGATTACCGAAGAAGGACGAGAAAAGCTGCGGGCTTTCGGGATCGCACCGCCCGCAAAAACGTCCTCGTCGATCCGCTCGCTTTTCGGCGAGGTTCAGGTCGAGTGCCCGAAATGCGGTTCCGGTGACACCGAAAGAGTCTCCGAATTTGGATCAACGGCCTGCAAGGCGCTTTATCGCTGCCGGGCTTGTCTGGAACCTTTCGACTATTTCAAATGCCTTTGAGGATCTGTCCATGGCTTCTGCATTCCATTCTCTTGAAATCAGAGACGTTCGCCACGAAACAGACGACGCGGTGGCGATCGCGTTTAACTTGCCCGCAAACGGTGGAGCCGACTTTTCCTATCTCCCGGGCCAGTTTTTGACGCTTAAAACTGAAATTGATGGCGAGGAAGTCCGGCGCTCTTATTCGATTTGTTCCGCGCCGGGCGAACCCTTGAAGGTCGGGGTGAAGAAAGTGGAAGGCGGTGCCTTTTCGACCTTCGCTCAGACACTGAAGCCGGGTGACCGGCTCGATGTCATGCCGCCCGATGGCCGTTTTACATTGGATGCAGAACCGCTAAACGCACGGCACATTTTGCTTATTGGCGCCGGATCAGGCATCACGCCACTCCTTTCCATAGCAAGCTGGCTTCTTGAAAAGGAACCGCACTCGTCAGTGACGCTCGTCTATGGCAATCGTGAAACCCGCACGATCATGTTCCGTGAAGCGCTGGAAGATCTCAAGGACCGCTATCTTGAAAGGCTCGAAGTGTTTCACATCCTGTCGAGGGAACCGCAGGATGTTGCGCTTTTCAATGGCCGCATCACGGCCGCACTCATCGAGGAGATGACCGAAAGCGGGCTTATAGCACCCGGCCTGAGCGATCAGGTCTTCCTTTGCGGACCGGCAGAGATGACGGAAACTGTTCGGGATCATTTAACCGCCATCAACGTTCCTGACGCGAAGATCCATGTTGAACTCTTCACACCCGCAGACGGCGCGCACCCCAAGGCGCGGTCGGAGGCAGCGGTTGCCGCTGCCGAGAAGGGCGTTGCCGTTGATGTCATTCTTGATGGCTTGAAAAAGTCCTTCGTGATTGATGATCCTGAGGACACGGTCCTCGCGGCGGCAACAAAAGCCGGACTTGATCTGCCGTTCTCCTGCGCGGGCGGGATGTGTGCGACCTGCCGCTGCAAGGTCGTTGAGGGCGCGGCAGAGATGGATATCAATTATTCGCTGGCGGATTGGGAACAGGAACAGGGGTACATCCTGTCCTGCCAGGCTCACCCGGTGAGTGATAAGATCGTGCTTGATTTTGATGCGGTTTGACAATCGCGCGAAGGGCCTTGGATCAGCGTTCCGAAGAACCAGCACATCAAATGAGTCCCGAAATCTAAAGGGTAGTGGAGGAGAGGATTATGGCTGCACCGGCTGTCTTACAGAGCTATGCGGCAGGCGAATGGGTCGCAGGTAGCAACCGCCGTGTTATCACCAGTGCGATTACCGGCGAAGCGATGTTTGAGGCTGGCAGCGACGGGCTGTCGTTCTCTCAAATGGTGGACTACGCCCGTAAGACTGGCGGGCCGACCTTGCGAAAAATGACGTTCCATGAACGGGCAGCCATTCTGAAAGCGCTTGCACAATATCTCAATCAGCGC
>JBCDCZ010000211.1:0-8046 GCA_039180865.1 Pseudomonadota bacterium
CCGCACGGTCGTCGTCTTCGTTCTGGGCGAGCGGCAAACCGCCGAACCGCCCGAAATAGCCCGTATCGCCCGAGGCCAGACCATGCTTCAGGTCGTCAGGTAGACCAACGTCCAGCGCGGGCTCGGTCTCTTCCGTTGTCAGCGCATGGTCTGCCGCGAGCCGGAATGCCAAGGGAGTTGTGAGCTGTGCGGCTGGCGCGGTTTCAATCCATGATCCGTTGCGCTCATCGACCGCGTCTTGCGGCGGATCGAATTCACGCAACCAGACACGTAATTTCGGCCAAGGCGGAGACACAGGCGCAGCCGGATCCGGCTTCAACCAATGCTCCCACCATTCCAGCGCCACCTGCTGAAATCCGATAGCGGGCCCAGGATGACCGTGATCTGGATAATGATGCCCCCAAGGCCCGACAATGCCCCATACTCTGTCAGGACAGGCATCCACAAGCGACATCACCGAATTGGAATAGCGATCGGACCAGCCTCCGATGGAAAGGACCGGGCAACCAATCCGGTTGGCCTCCCGCTTGATAGAGCCATGCCGCCAATAGGTGCCGCGCGCTTCTTCGCGCACCCATTCTTCTACCGGAAACGTCAGCGCTTCCAATCGGTCGCGCCAACGGTCGTACCAGTCAGCACCGCTTTCCGGCGTGGGTGGGAGCGCAAGAATGGCCGGAAAGGTCGCACCCCATTCGAATGTGTCGGTGATCAGGCAACCGCCCTTATGGTGGATATCGTCCTCGTAGCGGTCGTGGGTCGCACAAACCGCAATGATTGCCTTCAGGGCTTTTGGCGGATCAAGGCATGCCTGCAAGCTGGCGGTGCCGCCCCACGACGTGCCGAACATCCCGACATGCCCGTTGCACCAGTCTTGCGCCGCGATCCAGTCAATCACATGGCGGGCATCCGACAGCTCGTTCGGTGCATACATATCCGGCATGACACCTTCGCTGTCACCGGACCCCCGCATATCCACTCGCAGGCTGACATAGCCGTTTTCAGCAAGATACGGATGATTGCGCTCGTCCCGGGCGCGGACCAAATCGGCTTTCCGATAAGGAATGTACTCAAAGATCGCCGGCACACCGTCCCGCGGCAGTTGTGCAGGCATCCAGATGCGGGCCGCGAGCCGCACCCCATCCGGCATCGGGATCCAAACGTGTTCAATCGTGCGGATCGTGGCCGGTGCATTCATGTGTTCGTTCATCACATGTGCTTGCCTCAGCTAACACGGCTTGTCCATCGGACGCATCTGCCGACGGACCTGAAGCATAAGTATATCAGGCAAACCACCAGCGGCGTTGCAGGCGGCTATCATCCATCCTGCGGCTCACGCCGACCGGACCATGCGCGACCTTATCGGAATGGCCAATCAGGATATTGGCAAAGGCAAACACCGAAGTGCCGCTTTCCTCCCAGAAGATGCGTTGCGCCTCGTGATACATGTCGCGGCGCTTCACTTCATCGGCCTCCGCACGGGCCGAAACCAGAAGATTATCAAACGTCCCGTTGCGAAACGCGCTGGAATTCCAGTCACTGTCGGACACATAGGTGGAGCTGAGCATCCAGTCGACTGTCGGCCGGCCGTTCCAATAGACCATGCACCATGGCACCTTGAGCCAGACTTCGGACCAATAGCCGTCCGCAGGGCGCCGATCCACTTCAACATTGATGTTGGCATTCGCCATAGAGGCTTGCATCAGAACGGCCGCGTCAACCGCTCCACCGAAGGCACCATCGGAGGTCGAAAGCTTCAGATCAATCGAGTCCAGACCGGCTTGCTTGAGGTGAAACTTCGCTTTGTCGGGGTCATATTCGCGTTGTTCCAACTGGTCGTTATAAAATTGCTGACCTTTACCGATTGGAAGATCGTTGCCGACCGTGCCGTAGCCGGACAGCACCTTGTAGACGATCTCCTGCCGGTTGATACCCCATTTCACCGCGTTTCTAAGGTGGCTGTTCGTGAACGGGTCCATATCTGCGCGCATATCACAGGTGTAGTGTTGCGTAGCCGACACCTGCACAAGCTCAAACCCAGGAGCATTCGCAAGCCGTCCGGCGGTTTTGGTTTCCGGCGATCCGATGGCGTGCAGCGTGTTGGATAAGAGCCCCGACATACGCGCACCCGGATCGCTGATGTTCAGAAGTTCCACATCGTCGAAGTGCCCCTGATCGTCTCGATAGAAGTTGGCGAATTTCCGGCCAAGGAACCGCACGCCGGGCTGATAATCCTCTTTCACATAAGGGCCTGTGCCGACTGCCGCGCCCCAGTCCTCTGTACCCTCTTGACCGATAATAAGGGCGAACGCCGACAGATGCGTGGGGAGGTCGAAATTGACCTCTTTCTGCTTGATGATCACCGTATCCGGGCCATCCGCGCGCAGCTCCTCAAAATTCTGCACGACCTGCTGCGCTTCAGCGGCGCGGTTGTTCTCACTCAGATGTTGTTTGAGCGACCACACCACATCCTCTGCGGTGAGTGTTTTGCCATCGTGAAACTCTACGCCCCTGCGCAATTTAATCGCCCAGGTACCGTCGGCATTTCCCTCCCAGCTTTCGGCAAGGCTTGGCTGCGGCGTGCCGTTTTCGTCAATCTCAGTCAAAGTGTCGAAGCTCGACAGAATAGACATGGTTGGATGATCCGCCCCGGCCATTTCCAACGGGTTGAATGTGTCGGTTGTGGCACCGCCATCTGCCCCTGCTTTGAGCGATCCGCCCTTCTTCGGTGTCAATGCATTGGCTTTTGACCAAAAGGCGCCTGCCATGGCGACAGACAGGCCCGCGGTTGCAGCACTCCGCATGAAATCACGCCGTGACATGCCGGATCTAACACGCTGTTCAAGCGTCGCCAGTTTGCGATCTTCCATGGTGTTTTCCTCCCTGGTCGGCGCTTTCAGCCCATGAAGTCTGGTGCGTACCGATCTTCCCCATCTTTACGATCATAATTCCAATGATATAAGAATTTTGCAAGATTTTTCTTATTCAATGACTATTTTCATTGTTTATTCTAATCATCGACCAGCCACGCGCGAGTAGAGACGAAAGAGCCTGACAATCCAATGAGCAAGAAACCCGTCGTCCACGCCATGCCAAAAAGCCTGTTGTCCGTGAGCTCGGAAATCCGGCAACTCAGAAAGGCACGGCAGATGACATTGAAGGAGCTCAGCAATGCCAGCGGCGTGTCTCTCAGCCATTTGAGCGCGATCGAGCGGGGAACGGCGCAACCTTCAATGGATGCGCTCGGCAGCGTCGCCGACGCATTGTCGGTGACACCCGACTGGTTCTTTGCTCGCCGGTCCGGCGCCGGGCCAATGGAACAGGCTTGCGTTGTCCGCGCCCAAAACCGCCGCAATCTGAACTCTCTCTATCAGCAGGATGTGCGGGAGCTCGGCTATACCGATGCGCTCTTATCCAGTTCGATTGGTGGCAACTTCTACATGGGGATGACGGTCTATGAGCCCGCCTCCGATCAATACGAAGATGCACTCCTAAAACATAAGGGCGAAGTGCATGCCTTCCTGATCGAAGGCGAACTGGAGGTGCGGATTGGCGATGAGGTGATCGTCTTGCACGAGGGCGACAGTTACAGTTGCGATGCCAGCATCCCGCATCGCGCCTACAATCGGTCGAACAGAGCAGCGCGTGTCATCTGGGCCATTTCTCCAGTCGTCATTCCGAAGGATGTGCTGCACGGCAAAACGGACGACGACGAGATCGCAGAAGCCAAACCATGAGCAGTGCCCGCTTGCAAACCAGCAGACCAACCGGACGCCCAACGCAATCAATGGGGACGCGTTCAATGCGGACGCGTTCAGTGAGGTAGGGCCTCCTGAAAGAGGATAGGTTGTCCTTTGGATGGGGTGACCAATTCGCCTTCCCACATCACTCTGTTCCCCCGCACAATCGTGCCAACAGGCCAGCCGGTTACTGTCACGCCATCGTAAGGCGTCCAGCCGACGCGCGAGGCAACCCAGTCATTCGTGATCGTTTCCTGTCGCTTCAAATCCACAATGGTGAGATCCGCATCGTAGCCGGTCGCAATGCGGCCCTTTCTCACAATCCCGAAGAGGCGGTTCGGTCCAGCACTCGTCATATCGACGAAGCGGGTAAGGCTAAGCTTTCCGGCATTTACATGGTTGAGCATGATTGGGACCAGCGTCTGGACGCCCGTCATACCGGCATGACTTTCCGGATAAGGATGTTCTTTTTCTTCGCGCGTGTGCGGGGCGTGGTCTGAGCCGAGGATATCGGCCACACCATTGTAAACGCCCATCCAGATCCGTTCCCGGTGATCCTTGTCGCGCACAGGTGGGTTCATCTGGGCATAGGTGCCAAGGCGTTTGTAGGCGGTCTCATCAAGCGTCAGATGGTGGGGCGTGACCTCCACGCTCGCCACATCCTTATGGTCTGCGAGATAGGCGATCTCGTCGCCGGTGGAAATGTGAAGAACGTGGATGCGTTTGCCGGTCTTGCGGGCAAGCGATACCAAACGTTTGGTGCAATGGAGGGCGACTTCAGGCGAGCGCCAGACCGGGTGGCTCGACGGATCGCCCGGCACGCGCAGATCCTTGCGCTCTTCCAGCATATATTCATCTTCACTGTGGAACGCGGCCCGGCGGCTGATCGCGCTCAGGATTGCTTCCACGCCCGCATCATCCGGAACAAGCAGCGATCCGGTGGATGAGCCCATGAACACTTTCACACCCGCACAGCCGGGTAGCTTTTCAAGAACCGGGAGTTCCGACACATTTTCATGGGTCCCGCCGATAAAGAACGCAAAGTCGCAGTGCATCCGGTCGGTTGCTGCTACAATCTTTGCGTCGAACGTCTCGCGCGTTGTCGTCAATGGATTGGTGTTCGGCATTTCGAAAACGCCTGTCACACCACCCATGACGGCACTTCGAGACCCGCTTTCAAGATCTTCTTTATGCGTGAGGCCCGGTTCGCGAAAATGAACTTGTGTGTCGATGACGCCGGGCAGGATGTGCAGGCCTTTACAGTCGACCACATCGTCAGCCGTCGCGGCACCAAGATCTCCAAAATCCGCGATGCGGCCATCCACCACCCCGATATCTGCCTCACCAAAGCCGTCCTGATTGACGACGGTGCCGTTCTTGAAGATCACATCATAATGCGCCATGCTTTCCCACCTCTTCTCATCTGCCTCCGTCTTACAAACGGCAGCCATGACAAACAATAGGGATCCCGCACTGATGTGCGCGCTCAGTTTGTGGCCGCTACGCTCTTAAAGCGGAAACCGGCTCAGAGGAATTTCGTAATGAGCTTGAACTCATCGATGGTCTTGTCATGAGACCCAGGCTCTTGCACCGTCTCTGCCAGACAATGGTCGATGTGATCG
This sequence comes from Pseudomonadota bacterium, assembly GCA_039180865.1. Lineage (GTDB taxonomy): Bacteria > Pseudomonadota > Alphaproteobacteria > Rhizobiales > JACESI01 > JBCDCU01. The sequence goes on from JBCDCZ010000211.1 coordinate 5,360, forward strand.
TGGATCAGGCGGGTTTTTGCCGATCTGATGGCGCTCTCCACCGCAGCGAGTTGTTGCGCGATGTCAGCGCAACTGCGCTCATCTTCCATCATGTCGATCGTTTTCTTCAAGTGGCCGTTCGCCACTTTCAGACGTTTGATAATACCTGCATGGGAGGCATGCTTCATAGAGGTTTTGCCTTGTCAGACCGCAGCTATTCTTCACCGCCCTGCATTCCTAGACCCAGGGTGCGAACTAATCAATCAGATTACCGTTTTGGCTAGGAATTGGAAGAACTTAATCAGCCGCAGCGCGTCAGCGATTGCGCCGTTGCTCGCATGATTTTTCGCTTTAGTCCATCTCCTCCCGCGTCCGTTAAACTTCTGAATTGCATCGAGTTTATTTCTTGAGTAAAAAACTCATATAAACGTTCGGGGGTAATTCGATGGGCCACCCACCCCTCCAGGGTATGTTGCCATGTCAGTTCTCCCGTCCCGTTCGCCTTGTCGTGCCTTGCTCAAGTGATTGAACTGGAGACCGGTTGTGTTTCGTACAGAAGACAAGAAGCCCGGCGTATGGACATTGATGCGGCCTGTGATGGGCCGGATCTGGATAGGTATGATCCTTGCCGCATCCGGAACCACCGCATCCCTTCTCGCCGTGGCAGCCCTATCGCTGGTCGTCCACGTTCTCATCACCTCTGAGCCAATCGTTTTCCTTGGACGTGAATGGGGCATTCAGGCCCTCGTAACTGCTGCGCTCATCTTGACTGCGTTTACGATCCTCTTCCGGCTGATTGCATTCCTCGTTTCGCACTTTGCGGCCTATTTGCTTGAAGAAATTCTGCGCACACGGTTGTCCGATCATCTGGCGAAACTGCCGCTAGGTTCGGCCCTCGAGAGCGGCTCGGGCGCAATCAAGAAGATATTGCTGGACGATGTGCGGGGATTACACGTCTATGTGGCTGACAGCACCCCGCTCATTGGCCGTTCCGTCGCCGGACCAATTGTGACCCTCATCCTGTTATTTGCTATCGATTGGCGTCTGGCGCTCGCGTCCATGGCGGTTTTCGTGTTGGGCATGATCACGCTCAATCTCGCCATGAAGGATTCCAAGGAACTGCGCGAAGCCTATGACGAGTGTAATGAGGAAATTAATGCCGCCGCAATTGAATTTGTTCAGGCCATGCCTGTGGTGCGGACCTTCGATACAGGAACGAGCACTTTCAAGCGCTACCATACGATGCTCGTCAACTTTCGGGATATGCTGGCAAAATGGATTGTGCTCACCAGTAATGCGGCGCGCTTTGCCATACTGATCCTTGGCCCGCTTCCGACCCTTGTTGTCGTCTCAATTGCGGGGATACTGCTTTATTCCCAGGGCCTCATCTCATTTTCGGTACTCATGGCGTTCTGGCTCCTGTCGACGGGTGTCGCAGAGGCTTTGATGCCGCTCATGTGGCTGATGAACATGAACCGTATGGCGGAAATCGGCGCAATTCGCATCAACGATTATCTGTCCCGTCCACCTTTGCCTGCCGTTACAAACCCGGCATCGCCGAAAGATGCCTCAATCTTTTTCGAAAACGTGGATTTTGCCTATCCAAACCGAAAGCAGCTTGCGCTGTCAGGGGCCTCGTTCACGGCCGATGAAGGCACGGTCACCGCCCTTGTCGGACCGTCTGGAAGCGGCAAGAGTACGATCGCAAAACTGATCCCCCGATTTTACGACGTCACCGGCGGCGCAATCAAGGTAGGCGGCGTGGACGTTCGCAACATTCCAACCGACGAACTCATGAAACACGTCTCCTTCGTTTTCCAGGATACGTTCCTTTTTCATGAAACCATTATGGAAAACATCCGCATCGCCAAGCCGAGCGCCACAGATGACGAAGTGAAGGAAGCCGCACGCCAGGCTATGGCGCACGACTTCATCATGGAAACACCAAGCGGCTACGACACGATTGCCGGGGATCGCGGCACCCGGCTTTCCGGCGGCCAGCGCCAGCGGATCACGATTGCCCGCGCCATTTTGCGGAACGCTCCCATTCTTGTTCTCGATGAGGCGACCGCTTTTGCCGATCCGGAAAACGAGGCGATGATCATTCAAGCGCTGGCGCACCTGATGCGGGGCAGAACGGTGCTGATTATTGCCCATCGCCTGTCCACGATCCGCGATGCGGACCAAATCCTCGTTCTTGACCATGGCCAGATCGTGGAACGTGGCAAACATGACAGGCTTGTTCAACTGGACGGCGTTTACAGCAAGCTTTGGAGAAACCACGAGGAAGCTCAAGGGTGGCGATTGGGAGCCGTTGGTTAAACGGCGATCATAAGGCAGTTGTTGGGAAATCGTGATGTCAAACGACCACGGGTGAGCGATAGAAAAGGCATAAACAATGTCATCAACACATTCCGTTCCAAGCCTTTTCGCCTCTTACGGGCGCATGCTGGAAGCTGCGGGCGAATTTGCCCCGAAAATGCGCCGTTCGTTCATATTGAATACCATCGCTGCAGTCGTGGAAGGGCTCGCCTTTGCCTGTTTTTATCCGCTCAGTATCGCACTGTTGAGCGCACCAGCTGATATCAGCGGTGCGTGGTTCTGGCTTGGCGTTATGGTTGTGCTTGCCGCTGTTGATGCCAGCCTTCGCTGGACAGCCATGCAGTTCTCGTTCGGTCCTGATCTTGCTCAAGTGAATTACGATCTTC
>JBCDCZ010000212.1:0-8034 GCA_039180865.1 Pseudomonadota bacterium
GCAACCTCCGCGACGGCCTTTTCGGGGTCGCTTGAAAAGATGATGCCATAAGTCGAGATGACACCGTCGAAGTGTCCGTCCGGGAAGGGAAGGGCTTCCGCTGTAGCCAGTTGGAAATTGGGGCGCGGTTGAAGGTTCGCCGAAAGCGTTTCCGCGGCGGCAATCATGCCGGGCGCAAGATCGATACCTGTGACATCGGCTCCCCGCCAGGCGGCGAGCCGGGCTCCCCAGCCGGTGCCGGTTCCAATATCGAGGATACGGTCGCCGGGTTTCGGCCAAAGGGTCTGAACCGTATGGGAGATCGTGTCTGAGAGCCCGAAGGAAATTCCGTCATAGGCTTTGCCGGTCTTTCCCCACATCTCGGCTTCAAAACTCATGGCGTCGTCGTTCATAAGAGCCCCCGTCGGTTTTGGTCTGTTGAAAAGGTGCCAGCCCAGTCGCTAGAAGGATACTCAATGATCTGGAGCATTCTTGGGTAGTAATTGCCTCAAGGCTATAATCGAACCCGGGCAGTCTGCGTCATGCCGCTCGGTTGCCTCCCAAAATCTCATTCAGTGTAATCTCCTTCAAGAGGGCAATCATTTCGTTTGCGAGCGGTGCAGTGTGTTGCCTTGTAAGAAGCCTTAGTTCGACCGGCGGCAGCTCTGGCAGAGAGGCCCAATGGCTCACATCGACAATATCGTCCGGCTGGTTGTGAGCGATCCTGACGCCGATGCCGAAATCCGATCTGAGCGCGGACCAGACGGCGGGAAGGCTGGGGGTCGTGAGTGCGGCGCGCCATTTCATGCCTGCCCGGTCAAGAGCGGCAAGAGCCGTTTGCCGAAAGAGGCAAGGGTGGTTGAAGAGGACCAATGGGATTACGCTGTCTTGCTGGGGCTCTTGAAAGCCTTCATGCGCAAGCCAAAGCAGTGGCAATTCGCACAAAAGCTCGCCCTTCGCGCCCGAGTTCTTTGGAAAAAAGGCAATGGCGCCATCGAGCCGCCCGGCCTCCACGTCTTCGTAGATCGTATGATTGTTGCCCGCTCTGACCGTGATATGGGCGTCTGGATGGCATTTTGAAAACGCCCTGACTGTTTCCGGCATCACGTCATCATAGAAATCCTGGGGTAGGCCAAGCCGGACCGGTTCCGGAGCAACCGAAGCGCCCATTGCGCGCGCCGCCTCGTCGTTGAGTGTGATGATCTGGCGGGCGTAATCCACAAGGGCTTCCCCTGCTTCCGTCGGCACAAGGCCGCGTCCCTTCCGTGCAAAGAGTTGCACGCCAGCCTGATGCTCAAGCTTTTTTAATTGCATGCTCACTGCTGACTGCGACCGGCCGAGTTCATTGGCTGCCCGCGCGAAACTGCCCTGTTCGATTCCGGTCACGATCAAGCGCAATGCATCGATGTCGAAGCTTGTCGTCATATTCGATTCCTTGAATTGAGAGTTTCGATATATTCGTTTTTCTGAATTATAAGCGAAAGCTAGGATCCTGATCAAGGCGAAACACGGCGCTCTCTCCCTCCCAAGAGGTGCTCTTCGTCGCCCAACCTGATCAAGGATTGCCATGCGCACGCTCTCTTCGACGCCGTCATTCGCCCATGCCTTACGCGATCCGCGCATTGTCCTTCTCGCAGGATCGATCATCGCATTGATTGCTGTCGGCACACGGCACTCCTTCGGGCTCTTCCTGAACCCGATCACCGGGGGGCTTCCGACCGTCGACCGCGAGAGTTTCGGGTTTGCCATTGCGCTTCAAAATCTGATGTGGGGGCTTGCCCAGCCCTTTGCGGGCATCATCGCCGACCGTTTCGGTAGTGCGCGTGTAATCTTTGTCGGTGGCGCGCTCTATGTCGCGGGTTTGATCTGTGCCTCGATGAGTTCGACGGCGCTTGGGCTGACACTTGGCTTTGGAATGATGGTCGGGATCGGTCTCAGCGCAACGACCTATGCCGTGGTGCTGGGTGCCGTCGGACGCAGCTTCCCGCCGGAAAGGCGTACCACGGCCCTTGGGATTGCCTCGCTCGGCGGATCGATCGGGATCTTTTTATCGGTCCCGGTCACCCTTGCGCTCATCGATAGCTTCGACTGGTCAATGGCGCTTGCCTGTCTGGCACTGATCGCCCTTGTAATCTGCCTAATGGCGCCCATGCTCTCAGGGCGGGCAGAGGCTGGCGATGGTCCTGACCAGACAATTGGTTCGGCATTGAGCGAGGCGCTTCGGCATAGGGGGTTTGTGCTTCTTGTCGCCGGGTTCTTTGTATGTGGTTTTCAGCTTGCCTTCATCGGAACGCATCTGCCCGCCTATTTGCTCGACCGCGATCTTGGCGTTTGGCTTGGCGGAGCGGCGCTCGCAACGATCGGCATCACCAATATTGTCGGAACGCTCGCCTGCGGCGCGATCGGGGACCGGTTCAGCAAGAAGAATGCGCTCGCTATTCTCTATCTGATTAGAGCGCTGGTCGTCGCCGTGTTTGTGGTCTTACCGCCGTCCAGCGTTTCGACACTGGTTTTTGCAGCGGTGATCGGCTTTACCTGGCTTGGGACCGTTCCTTTGACAACGGCCATCGTCGCCCAGGTCTTCGGTCCGCGCTATCTTGCAACGCTTGTCGGCATTGTTTTCCTCATGCACCAGGTCGGGAGCTTCCTCGGCGCATGGCTCGGCGGTCTCACTTTCGAGGCGACAGGGTCTTATGATCTGATCTGGTGGAGCGTCGTTCTGGCTGGTGTCGTCGCCGCTCTGCTTCACTGGCCGATCGACGAACAGCCGATCAGCGAGAAGGACAGACTGAACGCCAGGGGCTTTGCCCATGGTTAGGGATGGGCAGATGATTATATGCGTCAGCGCGCTGTCCGCTTTACTTCTCGCATTCCTTTGGCTCACCGCGATAGACGACTATGCAAGTGTCTTCCTTGAGGCGGCATTCAACACGTTCATTTGCTGATGCTGATCACCTTCGAGCGGAAGATGAGAAGATCGACGTGTCAAACAAAAGGAATTGGAATGAACAAAGAGCACGCGCAAGGACCAATAATGCGGTTGTTTCAGGTGAAGGTGAAAGAGGGGGCTGCGGAAAAACTGCTGAGCGAGTTTGCGACGACTTCCGCCGATGTTGTGCAAAACGAGCCCGGCAATGAAGGCTATTGTTTTGGGCAAGGGGTCTCCATAGACGGGGACCGGCTGATCTTTGCCTCATTCTGGCAAGATCTCGATGCCGTAAAAGAGCGCTTCGGCGAAGACTGGCAGAAATCCTATCTGCCGGACGGCTACGATAAGATGATCGAAGAGCACTCCCTCACGCACATTGATCTCAGAAACCGGTGGTTTGTGCGCCTTAATCGGGAGGGATAGTGCCCCCCCGCCAAGGGTTGATAATCAGCCTGATGGTGGGTGAGGTCAGGCGAGGGCGGGGGGCTTGCGGGACTTGTCGTATCTAAGATCTAGAGATCCGTTGCAGCTGTGTGCTTGATCTTTGTCCAGTTCGCTTCGGCTTTCGAAATCGTCCCGCTGCGGTCTTTGTTGAACTCGTTGAAGATCGCTTCATTCAGGAAGACGTAGAGCTTGTCGCCGACCACGGCCGCAAACTGCGGATCGCCGTCGAACTTCTTTCCGACAGACACGCCGAACGTACAGAAGCCACCATTTTGCGGGACGAATTTCGCGGGGTCGGCTTTGAAGGCTTCGAGGTTTTCTTTGCTCGCAAAATAATAGGCAACACCGTCATGGGTGCCGGTGAAGTCTGCAACGCCTTCAACCGGCTTTCCTTTGCCGATGAGGGCGACCGGATCAACGCCATGGAGGCCAAGGGGCGCACCGGCATAGGTGAGGCCGGGGGCGACATTGGCCTCATCAGCTGCGAAAGCGGGCGCGGTGATGGCGGCAGCGGAGAGAATGGCAACGCATGCCAGTCCTGTTTTGATTACGCGGTTCATAGCGGTTCCTTTCCAGGGGTAAGGGGGGTATGCATCCCGCGCTTGTCTCAAGTGCGGTGATGTGAGCGAAACGTAAGAAAGGATGCCTGTCGCGTTAATGCGCGATCGTTTGGAATATTTGTCCGATCGTTCATTCCGGCGAGCGCTCGCCAGTTAAATCACCATCAAGAGAATGACCCCGCATGCATGGACCGCGATCACGATGTTCAAAAGCCAGGCGGTCGCGAATGCATTGCGTCTGAGGGCAGGGCGCTTTGTCAGATAGGCGAAACTATGGGCAAAGCGTGCGAGGGCGAAGGCGACGAAATAGAGGATGCCGATGAGCTCCGGCGCACCGCTTGCCAGATAGAGCGTTCCGCCAATGAAAAAAGGGAGGAGGGCTTCAAGATCATTTTGGTGCGCCCTGAAGATCCGGCGCACCTTTGGAAGGTCTGTGGGTGTATGATCGCCACCAAGCCATTCCGCGTCCTCCGGAATGACGAAGGTCATCAGCGATTTTCGGGTAAGCGCCGTTGAAACGGCAAGCACCTGGGCTTTCACGATGAGCAGCGCCAGGACGAGCGCGAAGACTGCAAAGAGGTCGGGTGAGGGATCAATCATAGTGGAGACCTTCCAGACTTGTGTCAGGCGCTTGCCGCGCGTTTCCATAGGGCGAGCGGCGTTCCGCCCGGATCCTTGATGAAGGTCGCATCGCCTGCCGGTCCCGCGATGTTTTCCGCAATTACCGTCGCCCCGAACGAGCGGGCGGATTGAACGGCGTCCGCTAAATCGTCGACTTCGATATAGGGAACCCAGCCGCTGATCCCGCTTATTGGATCGCACGTCGCCGAGAACGGCATCTCCGCATTTTCATTTGTGAGGAAGGTCATCGGACCGATATCCTGCGGTGTCCATCCAAATGCTCTTGATAGAAAATCGGTCGTTGCGGCGCGCTCCGCGCCGATATTGTCGAACCAGACGAAAGGCGAGGTCATGAAAAACTCCTTGTTTTTTGCAAGTAGAATTTTAACTAACCGATCCACTTGCAACTTGCAAGTCGATTTTCTGCTATTAGATTCTCCCCATGGCGCGATCGAAGAAAGACTGGCACGGCTGTCCCACCCGCTATGCGGCGGGAATCATTGGCGATAAATGGTGTTTTTTGCTGCTGCGGGACATCCTTCTGCACGGCAAGCGAAGCTATGGCGAGTTTCTTCAAAGCGATGAAAAGATCTCGACGAACATCCTGGCGGAACGTCTGTCGAGCCTGGAAGAGGCGGGCTTGCTTGACCGGCAGACCGACCCGCGCAAAGGAAGCCGCGTTCTCTATTTCCCGACACGCAAGGCCCGCGATCTTCTCCCGGCACTGCTCGGCCTGATGGTCTGGGCCACGAAGTATGATCCTGAAACGGAGGCGCCGGAGAGTTTCGCCAAAGCTTACATTGCCGATCCCCAAGGAAGCGTTGCCTGGTATGAGGCGGAAATCGACCGGGTGGATGCTGAGATTAAGAGCGCGGCGAAGTAGCTGGTCTCCAAGATACAAGACTGTCCTAATCGGTGAGAAGAATTAGCATGATTGATACGGATATCGTATCAAAGTATTACGAAAGCCGTATTATTGAACGAAGGAACAGAAATATGAAGGCTATTGGTGTTAACCGACCTGACCATCACGAATTAAAGGCGAACCCCTGGTTTCTGCTCGGACGGATCGTTTTAGCTTCGCTCTTTGTGTTAGGCGGGATCGAAAAGATCGGTAATCCCGAAAATTCGATTGCCATGATGACGTCTGCGGGCCTGCCGTACCCATCGCTTCTAATCTACCTGGTGATAGTGGCTGAACTCGGTTTCGGTTTGATCATAGCATGCGGCACGACCCTATTTTTCGCGCGCGTTGTCATCGCATCTGCGTTCTGCCTTATTGTGCATACCGCGCTTGTGAACATAATTTTCCACGCCTTTTGGACGCTGGAGGGTGCGGCTGCGCGCCTTGAACTTTCGCTGTTTTTCAAGAACGTCGGCGTGATCGGTGGATTGGTTGTCGTTGCGGCTATCTATAGGCGTTTTCCAGCTTGATAAGCAGAGAAACTTCAATGTGATTAACCTACCAAAAAAGGGCGCCCTGAGACCACAGACCGGGGGCGCCCTTAAAGTTTTGTCCTGCGTGTTGTTTCTTCTTATCCGTCTGACGCAGGCCAGAGTGCGGTTTTGGGGTGGAACTGGGACCAGGCGAACCAGAAGGCCTGGTGGCTGCCGAGATCGGTACCGTCAGCATCGACTGCCCTGATACCGCCAGCATCAAGCTTCAGCCGAACATTTTCAAAGGCGATTTCCTCGCCACGCTGAAGGGCAACGAAGGCCTGACTGCGCTGGAAGGCAATTGGTTTGCCGGAAGCGGTGATCGCACCGATGATGTCTTCATGGACCGGCAGGCGCGGATCGACATCGCCGACCGGAAAGATCGGGCCGTTGGCGTCCCGCGTATTGCGGAAATCGGGGTCGCGGCCAAGGGCATAACGCTCATGAAGTACAGTCGTTGACGGGTGGGCTTTCTTCCAGGCACCCCAGGTCGTTGTGACAACGGTTGCCTGTTCGAGCTTAACGCCTTTTTCGGCAAGCGGTCCTGTCTGGGCGTGGCCCAGAAAGGTGTCAAATACAGAGTACGTGTTGAGATCGTACATGACTTTGTTGGATCGGTTGAGAAGCCCGGAGGTGCGCAGGATCGGGCGCTCGACACCGTCCGGCTGGCGGTCCGTAAAGAAAGCCTGCGCAGCGCCGCACAAGGTGCAATAGGGAATGCCGAGGTGACGACCGCCAAGCGTATCGTTCACCATTTCGCGCACTTCCATGATCTGACGCGGATAAGCGCGGGCTTCGCCATTGAGCTTGATACCAAAGACAACGTCATCGTCTTTCGGCCATTTCGCATCTTCCGCGTTCACGACTTCCGGATTGTCGGCAGCCGGAATGCAGTTGCAGACGTCATCGGTCTTGTCATGTGGGCGGTCGTCAATCAGAACACCGCCCCAGGAAACAAGCCGCCAATCGACATTGCCTTCGGTGAAGATCTTATCCCAACCGGGTACGATCGTCGTGTAGATTGCGCGCTTGGCCCGAAGATAGTCAGGCGGGGCTGGAATGTTCCACGCAATCAGATGATCGGTCACAGTGCCCCACGGATTGCGGCCCTGAAGGTCTTTCCCAAGAAGCTTCGATGCAGTGTCTGCGAGCGCAACGTTGAGCTGCGGCTGAGCCACAAAGCGCAGGAGGTCGCTGATCAGCCAGACAATACGAGGGTCTTTTGATTCCGCGATTTCGGAAAGGGCAATCGATTCATCACGGCCCCAGGTGCCGTTCTGCATGGATTTGATAAAGGCGGCTTCCACGGCGCGCTTGAGACTCTCGGAATAAGGACCATCCGGAATCGCCGGAGGCTGACCGAATTCCTTGATCACGAATTCCGAAAGCTTGCGCGGTTCATCCGCCTTCGTGGAGGCGATGAAGGCGAATGAGAACGCGATAAGCGAGAGAATGAAGAGAAGGCGGGCGGGAAACCCGGTTGCCGATGCCATGAAAGGACCTTTCCTGTGCCGGTTTCATCGCGGAGTATGCACAGATCGAGCGTGACTCGGCGCACTCCGTGTTTGTGCTGAGAGTCACCAAAAACCGACTTTGCGGCCAATCAAGAACAATCAGCAAGTTGTGAACGCTGTGATAATGCCGGAAAATCCGCCAAAACCGGCAGAAAGCGGCGAGATCGAGCGGGCAAAGCTTCACGGCACGAACAGGCGTATGTGAAATTATTGCCGGTTTTACTCAATCTCATGTGAATTTTTGTGACAGAGCTCGCTCTAGAAAGGTGTGACCTAGTCGGCCATATCGTAAGGCACCAAATCCTAAAACAAGGGGAACCCTCATGAACGTCTCTCGCCGTCACTTTACGGGCCTGATGCTCGCTGCCGCCACGACCGCAGCATTTGGCGCAACACCTGCACTCGCCGGATCAGGCGCACGCAAAGGTACTCTCTCAGGCCGCCAGGGTTACAAGGTCTCAGGTGGTGTTCAGGTCAAAAAGGCTGACGGCAAAACCAAAGTCGTTCTCGCCGACAACTATGTTTTCGACCCGTCAAAGAACCCGCCGGA
>JBCDCZ010000213.1:0-8018 GCA_039180865.1 Pseudomonadota bacterium
ATGACGCTGTTCAGGCTCGACAGAACTTCTGCCGCCCATTCAGGAAATGCAACGGCCCACATGATCAGGCCGCCGACCAGTATTTTAGACGCAATAGCGACGTCTTTCGCGAAGCCGTGGTAGAAGCCACCCTCCGCTGTCTTGATTTCCAATTCCATTAAAGGTGGTTTAATCGCCATGTACGTCCTCCCCCGATTTATTGATGGCAATCAAACGAAAGTAGCAGAACGAAAGTCTAAGTGCATCCGCTAATTTAGATTTTTTTAATAATAACTTGGGCGATTGGACGCACTTTTTCTTGTGCGCTGCAATAAAACCAGATGCCACGTACTATTGCCTGACCTTTTCGCAGTCTTTCATAGTCATCAGAGATCGACCGAAGCCCTTGACCTGGAGTTACTCCAGGCTGCTACGACCCTTTCAGATGAAACGAGCAACCCATGAAGATTTCAGAAGCAGCTGAGCGGTCCGGCCTTTCCATTGATACGATCCGGTTTTACGAAAAGCGCGGCATGCTCCCGGATATTGCACGAGGGCCGGACGGACATCGCCGCTTTACCCCTCATGACGTGGACTGGCTCACCCTTCTCTTTTGGCTGCGCGAGACGGGCATGCCGTTATCCGCCATTCGCCGGTTTACCCATCTTGCCAAAGCCACCTCAGGTGCGGACGGGGATGCGGGCCTCGCCGAGCGCCGCCAGATCCTTCTCGATCACCGGGATGTGCTTGCGAAAAAACGCGCCATGCTCTCGCGATGCGAAGAAGTGCTTTCCGTCAAGCTTGCGCAATACGGAGATCCGGCGGAGGAAAACCAATGAGGTTCGCCTATCTCATCGAGCCGCCTTTCAACGACCGGGATTCAACCGGTGCCGTCATCGGGCACGATGTTGAGATCGCGCGCGCCCTGTTCGATGATCTTGGAAAAGACTTCGAGCCTGTCGAAACCGAGTTTGCGGAACTCCTTCCCGGTGTCGCGGATGGTCGCTGGCACATGACGACGGGTCTCTTCGCCACTGCGGAGCGCACTCAGCTCGCGGCGTTTACCCATCCGATCTGGGCTCTGCCTGATGGCCTTCTGGTGGCGCGTGGCAATCCGCTCGGTCTTACCGGCTATCGGTCTTTGGCGTTTCACGATACGGCCCGCATTGCCGTTATCCGCGACCAGGTCCAGCATCATTCGGCAATAGCATTCGGCGTGACGGAAAGCCGGATCGCCATTTTTGACACCTATCCCGAGGCTGCCCGCGCAGTAATCGAAGGGCGTGCCGATGCTTATGCGAGCGTTGCCCGCGCCCATAAAGGTTTTCTTGCAACCCAACCGAATGTTGAGGCTGATGTCGTCACCATATCAGCGGATGAAAAGCCGCCCGCCTCTGGTGCGTTTGCCGTCTCCCTTGGCGATGAGGCACTGCTCAGTCGCATCAACGCTTTTCTCGTGGGTTTTCTTGGCTCTCAGGCCCACCGATCGATTGCCGAGCGCCACGGATTTTCCGAGGAGGAAGTGGATCTCGTGGCCGGATCAGGCGGAAACGATCTCAATCTCTAGATTTCCCGGGCGATTGCGTCGACATGAATGCTGGCGCAATCGACAATCGGGAACGGCGCGGATTGAGCGTCAAAGGCCGCGTTAAGGTCGGTTCCGCCCAGAAGGATCGCTTCGGCTCCCTGCGCCATCATGGCGTCGGCTGCTGCAACGAAGATCGCGCGCAGGGCATCGGTCGGCTCACCGGTTCGTGCAAGCGTCACATAAGCCTCATGGACAGTGCCGATATTGTCTTCATCCGGCGCGATAACTTCGACGCCCGTGAGCTTGCCATACATGCCGGAACGCATGACGGTCTCGGTCCCAATGATACCGGCCCGCTTCATGCCTTTCTCATTCAGCCAGGCGGAGACCTCTTTGGTCAGGTCAATCACTGGCAGGGGCGAACGCTCGGCGAAGCGGTCAATGCAGAAATGCCCGGCAATCGAGGTCACGACGACATTCTGCGCATCTGCTTTTTGAAGCCGCTCGGTCAGCGCAAGGAAGATCCCGCATTGCGCGTCTTCATCATTGGCGGAGAGGTTTTTCAAAAGCGGCGGCGAATCCGCATGGACCATGGTGAGCTCAAGCTTACGACCTGTCTCTGCGGCAATCCGAATGAGGTTGCGGTAATAAAAGTCTGTCGCAGCGGGTCCGATCCCGCCGATCAATCCGATATGCACTGAAACCTCCCCCGCCGTGTGATCGCGCGCAGATAACGAACAGGTTTCGCGATTCCCGCAATCTGGAAAGCTACTGACGACCCGACACCTGCTCCCCGTAACGCATTCAACTTTCGGATGATCATTGATGCGGATCAAATGTCCACAAATAATAAGTCAGAGGATGATCCGTATCTTTCCATAGCATATCCGGAGGCCCCGATGGCACAGCCTCACACCGACCTCGACCCCAAAAACGCAAACGGAAACGGCCATGCATCCGAGCCCGATGCGCTCTCCGAAGCGCTGAACGGCAACGGTCATGGCGAAACGATTTCGTCGGATCTGAATGCCGAAGCGGGCTTTCCCCGCATTGCGGATCTGCGACATGACCCGGAAGCGATCCGCCGCCTTTTTGAATCGGGCGAATACCCTTACAAGCGTAAGATCAGCCGCGCGCGCTATGAAAAGAAGAAAGCGGAGCTTCAGGTTGAACTTTTGAAGGTTCAGGACTGGGTGAAGGCGACCGGCCAGAAGATCGTCCTTATTTTTGAGGGCCGTGATGCTGCCGGTAAAGGAGGAACGATCAAGCGCTTTACCGAGCATTTGAATCCGCGCGGTGCGCGCGTCGTTGCCCTTGATAAGCCGAGCGAACAGGAAAAGACGCAATGGTTCTTCCAGCGCTACGCTCAGCATCTGCCATCGGGCGGCGAAATCGTCCTTTTTGACCGCTCCTGGTATAATCGCGCAGGCGTCGAGCGGGTCATGGGTTTTTGCTCAGCCAATGAATATCTGGAGTTCATGCGCCAGACGCCGGAATTCGAGCGCATGCTGGTTCGAAGCGGGATCCGGCTCTTCAAATACTGGTTCTCGGTCACGCAGGAAGAACAGCACCGACGGTTCAAGTCGCGGGAAATGGAACCCCTCAAAAAATGGAAGCTCTCGCCAATCGACCGGCAGTCGCTTGATAAATGGACTGATTACACCGAGGCCAAGGAGGCGATGTTCTTCTACACCGATACTGCCGATGCGCCGTGGACGATCATCAAGTCGAACGACAAGAAACGTGCGCGGCTCAATTGTATGCGCCATTTCCTCTCGCAGCTTCCCTATCCGGGTAAAAGCCCGCGCGCATCTATGCAGCCGGATCCGCTGATTGTCGGTTCAAGCGCTGATGTGATCAATGCAAGCGAGCATATTCTGGGCTCAAGCCTTCATCCCGATCACCGGCATCGGATGTCGTAAAACCCCTTGAGCCGGTCCGAAAATACCGGGTCGGCTTATCCCAAAACATCATGTAAAATCAGGTGCGCAGGGCCCGCTTGTCGGTGCGCCTGTTTTCCGTTGCGTCAGGACGAACGGGACTCCCGTTAACTGAAAACTAACCCTATACTTTCCCGACCACACCCTTTGCGTGTAGTTTTGAACCAGTTTTAACCCCGCTACGGGCAAGGTGGGGACGGTTTACTCGACACCAATTGGAAGACGCGGCGATGAGCACGCATAATGCCTTGATGGTCGATCGCGTGGCTCCGGCACTTTCCGCCGCGGCCCTCGGCCGCGTGGGCGCGTTCGATGTGTCGGTCAAAGACGATTTTGCCGAGATTGCGCCGATCTGGCGGGCCTTCCAGAAGGGCGCTCAGACAACGCCTTTTCAGGATTTTGACTGGGTTCAGTGCTGGCTTGATGCCTTTGACGAAGATGATCGCCCTCGCCTCGTTATCGTTCTTCTTCATTTGGGCAATGACCTTTGCGGCATCCTACCGCTTTATGAAACGCGCCACATGACCGGACGCGTCGTCTCCTGGATGGCGGATGCGTCCAGCGATTATTGTATGCCGCTTTTGTCCGATGCCGGTCTGTCCGCATGGCAGGACGGCAATGCGGAAGCGATCCTGTCGCTTGCCTCGGGCCATCTTCCGGGTGTCGATCTCGTCAAGCTCACCAATCAGCCCGCCGATCTTGCCGGAAAGCCCAATCCGTTTGCAACCTTTGGGCGACCGGTCGCCTCGGGCGAAGCCCATTACACGGAAGTCGGCACGCCCTGGAAACCGTTTTATGAGGCACTGAGGTCTTCAAAGACCAGAAGCAGGCTTCGACAGAAATGGCGCAGGCTCGCGAAACGCGGCCGCCTTGTGTTCCGGTCTGCCAAGGGGACCGACGAAGTTGAAGCCGCCCTTATGCAGATCATCGATTGGAAGATCGAACAGCTCCATGAACGCGGCAACCGCAATCCCTTCATGGAAAGCGACGGTTCGCGCGCCCATCTCACCCGCACGCTTCTTTGTTATGCCCATAGCGGTGTGGTTTCGGGCAAACGCGGTCTCAGGGTCTTCGGGCTTTATCTCGACGGTGAGATGATTGCGGGCTACGCCTCCTTTGTTGAGAACGGCCGGATCTCGGTCTTCGTCAATTCCTACGCGCCGGATCTTCATACCGACTGCTCGCCTGGCCTGCTTCTCCTTGTCCGCATTTTAGAGTTTGCGAGCCGTACCGGTCACACAACCCTTGATCTGATGCGAGGCGGCGAAGCCTATAAGCAGGATTGGTGCGACAAGCAGGTTCTCCTTGTCGACAGTCTCCACCCGCTCACCATGCGTGGACGGGTCATGGCCGGTCTTCACCGCTTGAAACTCGATCTCAAACATCGCCTTTCAGCCAATCCAGCGGCGAAGCGTTTCATTCTCTCCATGAATAAGCGGCTCAAAGGCCAGGGCGCTGAAGCCGGAGGACGGTAAAGATATGGCATACGCAAAGCGCCATACGATCCTTCTTCTCGGCAATTACCGCCCGACGCTGGCGCTTGCACGCACGCTCTTCAAAGAAGGCTACCGGATCATCGTCGGTCTGGAAGGCTGTGACGGCGGGGCCGAATTCAGCCGCTTTACCGATGCGGTCTTCGATCACCCGCATCTCAAGGACGGCGAGGAAAGCTTTCTTTCCGCGCTTGAAGCCTTTGTCAAAGAGAACGGTGTCACCGTGATCTTTCCGGTCGCGGAAGAGTATGTCCGGGTCTTCGTAAAACACCGAGACCGCGTCTCCGCTTTTGCCCCGATTGCCATGGTCGATCCGGATCTTGTCGCACAATGCCTCGACAAGCCGTCCATGATGGAGCTTTGCGTTAGACTCAAAGTCCCCTGCGCACCCTTTGCAATGGTTCATGACCGTGAGGCCGCCCGGGAGGCAATCGACAGGCTTGGCCTTCCGCTGGTTGTGCGTCCCGAACGCTCAACCCAACGGCTCGACGGCAAAAAAGCATTCTCACTTTATTCCGGTAAGGACACCAAACATCTCTTCGACGTCTGGGCCCATGATGAAGGCGGGCTTATTCTTCAAAGCCGTTTCGAAGGTCGCCGCTACAATGTCTATTTCGCCGCCGGGAATGGTAAACTCTTCCGCCATCTCCAAGCGGTCATTCTTCGCACAGACAACCCGGACGGTTCGGGACTTGCCGTCGAGGGTAAGACGATTGAGCCGCTTCCGGAACTCAGAGACTATACGGAGCGGCTTGTAGAAGCGCTGTCGTACTCAGGTGTCGGCTGCGCACAGTTTCTCGTCAACGAGCTGACCGGTGCGGTCAGCTTCCTGGAAATAAATGCCCGCATCGCCGGTAACCTGATCGTCGCTGAAGAAGCGGGCCTTCGTCTTTCAACGACCCTGCCCTCCCTCGCCCTTGAAGAGCCCATCGACCGAACCTTCATCGAGGGCCGCACCGGCCTGCGCTATGTCTGGGTCACCGGCGAAATGATGGCGGCCATTGTCAATCAATCACGCGGCGAAATCGGTCTTTTCGAAATGACGAAAAGATGTGCGCGCGCGTTTTTCACCGGCCTTAATGCCGATCTCCATATGGTCTTTTCGTGGCGCGATCCGCTTCCGGCAATCGTCACGATGATCCGTCTGATGCCGTCATTTTTCGGGATCAAACGAAGGGTGAAGGCGCTCTTTGGCGCATCACCGAAAGCCAACAGGCACCAGGAGCAAGTGTTATGAGTAAGCTCGACTCTATTTCCAAAGATATTGATCAGTTAGCGCCCGGTTCGCCCCCTGCCGGTGGCTCTCTTGCCGATGACGCACGGGATCTCGTCGCGTTCTCCGTTGATCTTTCTTCTGAACTTTCGAAGGATATCGCGCCGGAGATCTCCTATCTGAGTTCCGATGAGTGGAATACGTTCTCTGAAGGTTTTGCCGATATCTTCCACGAACAGACCGCAGGCTATAACGATGCCCGCTGGGGGACCGAGCGCGCCACTTATATGAAGGTCTCGCTTGATGGCGTCGATATTGGCGGGGCTGCCGTCACGATCATCATGGCGCCATTCATCAAGACCGGACTTGCGGTTTTGAAATGGGGGCCGGTCTGGCGCAAAAAGGGCCGCGATGCCGATCCGAAACACCTCTCCGCAATCATTCAGGCAATCCGCGAAGAGTTCGCCGAAAAGCGCGGTCTATATCTCACTATTATGCCGCGGGCCGATGCCGACCGGCCCGATGCCGTCGTCGATTGTCTCGTCGCTCAGGGTTTTTCAAAAGGCGATCCCCTGCCCGCACCGGCGCGCTATCATGTGAAGGTGGATAAAAGCGCGGACGAGCTTCGTAAATCGCTTGCCCAGAAATGGCGTTACAATCTGAAGAAAGCGGAAAAGAACGATCTGGAAATCACCTTCGTCGGCAAGGACGATGGGCTCGCCCCGTTCCTCGACCTCTATGATCAGATGCTGAAGCGCAAGGGCTTCACCGACCGTTCCGCGGTTCACACGCTTGAAGAGTTTATTGCGTGCGCTCCGGAACCCTTCCAGCCGGCCTTTGTCATGGCGCGCCACGAGGGCGATCTCTGTGCAGCCGGCGTCATCGACATAAGCGGCGAATGCGCGATCTATCTTTATGGCGCGACGAGCGACGCGGCGCTCGGCCTCAAGGCCGGATACGCCATGCACTGGGCGGTCGCCGAACGGCTCTGCGCCGACGACGATGTCAAATGGTACGATCTTGGCGGCAACGACCTCGACAAGGGTCTTCACCAGTTCAAGACCGGCTTTGTCGGCAAGACCGGCGCTGAACTCAACTGCCCGCCGAGCTATCATTACGCCGGAAGCTGGCTTGCAGCTCTTCTCGGGCGTTCGGTGTTTGCTGCCCGTGAAATGAAGCGTGCCTTTGACCGTTGGCGCTCGGCGCTCTCGGATCGGATACGGGCGCTCAAGGTGCGGAAGTGACGGGCGATATCACCCGGATTTTCAAACGCTTTATCTCTTTGATGGGCGCGCGCCTTCTCGGCGCCGTCCTTCTTTTTGTCGCCAATCTCATCATTGTGCGCGTCTGGTCCGAGGACGTGCTTGGTCTCTTAGCAGCGCTTCTTGCCGCGAACGCCGTGTTGATCCAGATCGCTTCCGGCGGGTTTTCGCAAATTGCGACGGTGTTTACGTCGAAATACCGGGCGCGCGGGGCAATGGGGGCCCTTTCCGCCTTTCAGCGTCATGCCGCTCTGGTGCGGCTTATCGGTGCGCTCTTAGCGATTCCACTGACCTTTGCTTATCTCTCATGGTCGGGCGGCACTTCAGGATTGACGCTTGCCGCAATCAGCGTTGCCATGGGGGTCGGGGTCTATTTCACGGCGTCCCTCTTCTTCCAAGGAGCGCTCCTTGTTGCCTATGAGCAGCAGGTAAAGGCGCTACTGCCGGAGATCCTGTTTCGACCGGCCCTCTTTCTTGCAGGCATTCTTGTCGCCGTCGCCCTTGGATGGGCGCTTACGGCGGAAGTGCTGTTCTTCTATTTCGTTCTCGTGAATGGCGCAGCGCTCCTTCTCGTTACGTATTTTGCGCGCCAGGAAATCGGCC
>JBCDCZ010000214.1:0-7963 GCA_039180865.1 Pseudomonadota bacterium
GGTCTCGGATCCGGCACTCGAAGCAAGGCTTGCGGGTTGCAATGTAAATCCATCCACAGGATTGGCAACGAATTATCTCAATCACTTCATTGAGACGCTACTGCTTTTCGAGATCCTTCCCGAGATGCCCGATTGCATCGAAGACATTAATGAGTGGCGCCCGATGAACTACCTTGAGCATGTGAGAACAAGCGATCTGAAGAATTCGGATTTGATCGAGCGGGCCTATCATGCTGCCGCTCCTGAAACCCGTACCGAGCTGAACGCCGTGTCAGGGGCAGCCAACCAATTTATTGTCGATTGCCGCGACAAGGCACTGCGGGCACTCGAGACCGACGACCAAGAACGGCTCAAAGCGATAGCCCTTCTGGTAAAGGCCGCCAGCCACGACTTCATCGCCGATCTCAATCGGATTGTTCAAACCGGAACGCGCGAGCCGGAAATGCTTGATCAGCTCGCTTCGTCATGACGGGGGACGATCGGACAAACGATCCCCCCAACCGAAACGTTCAAGAGTTCCCCACCCGCCCGCACCTTGGCGTGAGCACTCTCGTTGAAGCGCAAGGCCTTGTCCTTCTCGCCAAGCGTGGCAAGTCTCCCGCCCGAGGTCTCTGGAGTCTGCCGGGCGGATCCGTCGAATTCGGAGAACGTCTTGCAGATGCTGCAGTAAGAGAAGT
Source organism: Pseudomonadota bacterium (assembly GCA_039180865.1). Taxonomy (GTDB): domain Bacteria; phylum Pseudomonadota; class Alphaproteobacteria; order Rhizobiales; family JACESI01; genus JBCDCU01. The sequence goes on from JBCDCZ010000214.1 coordinate 678, forward strand.
TCGCGAAGAAACCGCAATCAAAATCCCGGAACCCCGGTTTTGCGAGACCGTGGAAGTTATCGCTGACACATATCATTTCGTCATCGCGGTCTTCCATGCGCGTTTGGAAACAAAAGCAAAGGTTCGAGCGGGTGACGATGCAGACGAAGCGGGCTGGTTTTCCCTTTCAGAAATCGAGGCGCTTGACCACAAGAGCGAGATAACGCCTGGAACCGCGCAACGGATCGCAAGGCTGATCAAGCAACCGTAGAGACAACAGGCTCTTTCGGATCGACGATTGTTTTGATTTGCAATCCATTGCGTTATCGACCCGGCGGGCTTACGTCTAACGTCGCTATGCTGAAACGTTCGCGCACCCTTCTTTTTCTAGTGGCCGCCACCGCCTTTGTTGCGGTGCAGGCAGGTGACGTGCGCGCTCAACAGCAAAACACATCTCCCTATGAGGCCGACCTTCTCAGGCTTTCCGAAATCATTGGATCAGTCCATTTCCTCTCCCTCATTTGCGCGCCGGAAGATGGCCTGATCTGGCATGAAAAAATGCAAGAGATGATCGAAGCTGAAGGGACGACCGAGTTGCGCCGCGCCAAGTTGGTTGAACGGTTCAATTCGGGCTTCAGCGGATTTCAGGCCACCTACCAGAAATGTACGCCATCGGCAGAAACAGTGCGCGCTCGTTTCCTGGAGGAAGCGGAAGACATCGTCTTACGGCTGACCCGCGATTTCGGCAGTTAACCATGTTTCCGGAATTCACGGGATGGGATTAACCTTTTGTTGAGGTTTGTCTCACGATTGCCTCACGCGGATGTTAATGTCTCTTAACAGTTGAAATATGGCGCCAGAAGCCGGATGGGGATGCGGCCTGGAGGCCACAATAAGAGTGGGATAGGGGATGATGGAAACGCAAACGCGCAAGGCCGAGATCGATCTTGATGACGACCAGGTCATTGCCGAGAAAAAGCGCGCTGCGCTCGATCTGATTATCGACACCTGGTATGCGGGTCTTGATCAGGGAATTGACAGCGAAATTCTCGCTCACGCCGCACTCTTTGCGGCTCTCTCCGACCTTGTCGAAATTTACGGTGAGGACGCAGTTGCCAATCTTGCCGCGCGTCTGCCTCAACGCATTCATGATGGCGAGTTCACGGTTTACCGCAATATCCAGTAACGCTCGCCAAACCCACTTCAGCAAATCGTGGTTTGCTCAATCGCATGACGTCATTATAGTCGCAGCACATTGGGATATGCGACACGGCACATGCGGGGTATTTTTCAAAAGATGCGTCTGACGGATCGACGGGCAGACTGCGCTCACACTTTGCGGTTTTGTGCATGCGCGGTATGTCTCGCCGCGCTGATGCTTGCTTATCCCTTTCCCGCAAAGGCGGCGAAAGAAGTCCCGACAATTCGCATCGAGATACCACAGGACGACAGCCCGAACGTCGATCCTTCTGAGCCCGCCGTTCCTGGTGTTCCGGGTGGGATTATCGAAGACGACGGCCTTTTCGATGAACCCTTGGAGTTTGACGAGGAGGAACCGCAAGAACTTGAACCGGCTTTTGACGATGAAAGCGGCAAAGAAAAACCGCGCAAAGTCGAAGTCTTCTACGGTGAAGACAAACTGCCGGAACCGGTGAAAGCGCTACGCAGGAAGCTTATCGAAGCTGCCCATACCGGCGATATTGAGGCCCTTAGACCCATCATAGAAAGTTTCAGTCAGCAGACGATTGTCTCTTTCGGTGACGAGGTCGATCCGATCGAGTATCTCAAGAGCAGTTCAGGTGACGGCGACGGCGTCGAAATCCTCGCTATCCTTCTCGATATTCTCGAAAGTGGATATGTCCACCGCGAAGAGGGAGAGGACGGGGAAATCTTCATCTGGCCCTATTTTGTTGACACGCCGCTTGCAAATCTTACGTCAGCCCAAATGGTCGAGCTTTTCCGTATCGTTACGGCAGGCGATTTCTCTGACATGCAAGCCTATGGTGCCTACATCTTCTATCGGGCGGGAATCACACCGGACGGTGAATTGAAGTTTTTCATTGCCGGTGACTAGCAGGTAGAACGACGCTAACGCACCCGCTTTTGGTGAATAGACATTGCAGGATACGGAGGGCGATATGCCTCAGACAACCTACCTTGAGGATCGGGCAGTTATTCCGGTGAGCGGTCCGGATGCCTTTTCGCTTATGCAAGGCCTTGTCACCGTCGATATGGACCGCCTTGATGATCAACCCTGTGTCTTCGGTGGGCTGCTCTCCCCACAAGGGAAGATCCAGTTCGACTTCTTTATTCACAAAGAAAAGGAAGGAAAAGAAGAGCTTCTGATCGATATCGATGGAACGCTTGCTGCGGGTTTCCTGAAACGCATGATGCTCTACCGTTTGCGTTCCAAGGTTGATATAGGGCCGATCAGTGAAAGCCATTTCGTCGAAGTGTCCTGGGGGGCCGACGTCTCCGGTGCCTCACCCGATCCAAGGCTTGAAGCCATGGGTCAGCGTCAAATCGTCCAAGAAAAATTGGAGGCCAACGCGACACCGGATGATTATCACGCGCATCGGACAGCACTTGGAATCCCCGAGGCTGGAAAAGACTTCGCCCTCAACGACATCTTTCCTCATGATGCGATGATGGACAGTCTTCATGGTGTCGATTTCGCAAAAGGTTGCTATGTCGGCCAGGAGGTCGTCTCACGCATGAAGCACCGCGGAACGGCAAGAAAACGCTTCTTCATTGCTTCAGGTGCCGAACAGTTTCCCGAAGCCGGCGAGGCCCTCACCCGCGACGGAAAGAGTATCGGTACACTAGGAGCGCATTTCGGAGGACGTGCCCTTGCACTTGTACGAACTGATCGGCTCGGCGATGAGCTCACTGTGGACGGATCGACCGGCACAATGACGCTCGAGCCCGTCACCTATACGCGGTCCGAGCCCGCGTAACGCCTGATAATGGCCAAAGGGACGTCCAAGGAACCGCGCGCCTGGCAGCGCATGTTATCGGGTCGGCGGCTCAACCTGCTCGATCCGTCGCCACTCGATATCGAAATCAGCGACATTGCGCATGGCCTCGCGCGGGTCGCAAGGTGGAACGGCCAAACGCACGGTAGCCACGCGTTTTCCGTTGCGCAGCATTCCATCCTGGTCCTCGACATCAGCGAAACACTGGATCCCGGCCTTTCCCGGGAACTGCGGCTAGCCGCCCTCCTCCACGACGCACCGGAATATGTCATTGGCGACATGATCTCGCCGTTCAAGGCGGTTATGGGTGGAAACTACAAGCTTGTCGAAAAACGGCTAATGGATGCCATTCACATCTGCTTTTCTTTGCCTGCGGATCTGCCGAAGAAACATGAAAAGCTGATCAAGAAGGCTGACCGGATCGCCGCCTATCTCGAAGCAACGGAACTCGCGGGGTTTTCGCCGCGGGAAGCTGAACAGATCTTCGGTAAACCGGACCTTCATCCTTTGAGCGATTTCGTAGTTGAGCCGCTTGCGACTGACCATGCGCAGGAAGCATTCTTGATACGCTATCAACAGTTGATGCTGTCTGGAGATTAATCGTGCCGGAGATTCATGTCTGCCCTTTGTCGAAGCTTACCGAAACCATCGAACGCAGCTCAGCACGCCACGTCATCACACTCATCAATCGCGGTACCGAAGTGCCCTATCCGCTCTCGATACCCGTGGAACAGCGGCTCTTCCTGGGCTTCAATGATATCGTAACGCCTGCTCCCGGCCTCATCCCACCGGAGGAAGTCCATGCGCGCGAAGTGATCGACTACGTCCAATCATGGGATCAGAAGGATGCAATGGTGATCCATTGCTGGATGGGTATTTCGCGTTCAACGGCAGGTGCGTTCATCGCGCTTTGCGCACTCAATCCTGATCACGAGGAAGATGTGATCGCCAAACGACTTCGGGCAGCGTCGCCGGTCGCAACCCCGAATATTAGACTGGTTCAGTTCGCAGACCGTTTGCTTGAGCGCGAAGGCCGCATGGTGCGCGCAATCGAAGACATCGGACGCGGGGCGGAAACCTTTGAAGGCATTCCGTTCAATTTGCCGGCCGTCCTCTGAGCTAGAGCGCATCCTTACAATATTGGATCAATTTTGTAAGGATGCGCTCTAGGCGGTCGCAGGTGCCCGGGCCACGCGTTCTTCCCTGATCGGCCAATGGAGCGCTGCTGCAATCACACCGAGCGCAATCCCGATATACCAGATGCCGTTATAGCTGCCGGTCTCGTCAAAGATCCGCCCACCGAGCCAGATGCCGGTGAAGGACCCCACCTGATGGGAGAAGAAGACAAAGCCGAATAGCATGGCCATATAGCGGGTGCCGAACATTGTCGCGACAAGCCCCTGTGTCGGCGGGATTGTCGACAACCATAAGAGTCCCATTGCCGCAGAAAACGCGACGATTGTGGCACCGGAAACCGGCATGACCAGAAAGACGGAAATCACAATCGCCCGAGCGATATAGATCCAGGACAGGACATAACGCATCGGCACGCGCGACGAGAGGTAGCCGGCGCAAAGCGCGCCGATAATATTGAAGAACCCGATCATCGCGATCGAATAGCCGCCCCATGCGGGGTCAAGGCCAATATCCTCGATATAAGGCGGCATATGGACCGTAATGAAGGCGACGTGGAAACCGCAGACAAAGAAGCCGACCGTCAAGAGCCAGAAGGATGGATGGTTGAATGCTTCGGCGAGCGCCTGCCTTGCATTCTGATCCGCTTCGCCTGCCGCTGGCGCGTTCTTGGGCTTTCCGCGCAACGGAATGGCGAGAAGCGGCACGAACATCAGGAGTGCCGCCATGAAAATCAGCGTGAATTCAAAGACATAAGCTGCAACAAATCCTTGCCCGAGCGGCGCAAAAACAAACTGACCCGCAGAACCCGCTGCCGTGCCGAGGCCGAACACCAGGCCGCGTTTGTTTTCCGGAACGATGCGCGCAAACGCGGCAAGAACGAGGAAGAAGGCCGAGCCCGCAATCCCAAGGCCAATCAGAACGCCGGCCGTTAGTTGCAGGCCAACCGGATCGGTTGTTATCGCCATCAGGAGAAGGCCACCCGCATAGGCAAGGGTGCCGAGGGTCAGCATCTTCCAGGTACCGTATTTATCGGCAAGCATGCCGACAATCGGTTGACCGATCCCCCAGACAAGATTTTGAATGGCGATGGCAAGCGCAAAAATCTCGCGGCTCCACCCGTGCTCATCCGTCATCGGGGTCACGAAAAAACCCATCGTTGAACGCGGCCCGAAGGTCAGGATCGCAATCAAGCAACCACAAGCTACGACAAACGGCACTCCAACGGTCAGCTTTTCTTCGCTTTTCATGGTCGGGCTACATCCCTGGTGAGATCAAATGAGCCCATCCAATCTCGCAATTCCTACCGATCGATACAAATTCTTTTCGTTGATCGGTTACGTAATTTTTGTTGATGCGACAAGCCGCCACTTTAAATGCGTGACGAGGGCCATAACTGGCGGAAGGTTCGTGTTTCTCTCACTTCGGCAGGTCAAAAAACAAATGGAATTTGTCGCTTTCGGGATCGTCAGTGCTTCACTCGGCGGGATGTTGTTTTTCGGTGCCATCATTGCGCCCCTACTGTTCTCCCGTCTTAGCGAGGCCGATTCAGGCGGCTTCGTCCGCGCCATGTTTCCGCGTTACTACCTTGTCTTCGGTATTGCGAGCCTTGCCGCTGCAATCTTTACCGCCCTTGATGGCGCTGTAGTCTCAGCGATCATTCTCTTTTTAATTTTTCTAGGCTTCGCCATCGCAAGACAAATTCTGATGCCAGCCATCAACCGCGCACGTGACAACGGGGACGAGATACGCTTTGAGCTGCTCCACAAGGGATCGGTCTATCTCAATGCGGTTCAGTTGGTCGGATTTATCGCGACACTTTTCATGATCGCGAGATGATGTTGGGCCTTAAGGTCGGCGCGCGCTTTCTTTAGATCCAACCGCCCTTTTTGGTGCGGTAGAAGATATGCACACCAATACGAGCAACGATATTCATTTTCCGAGCCCATTTCGGGTTCACGTAAGTCGCATGGTAGTGGGTCGAATCGCCGACATCATCAAGATAGATACGGCCTTTCGAGACATCGCGCGCAATTCTGATCGCTCGGTCCCACGCCTTCTTGTCGTTGATCCGGTCGTAGATACCGTCACAGGCGAATGAGAACTGGCAGCGGTTGCGCCAATGCTTGTTCTGGTAAACGACTCCACAGATTGTTTTCGGATAGGTCGGGTTTTTTACCCGGTTCAAAATGACCTGAGCGACAGCTGCCTGACCACGCTCCGGCTCACCACGCGATTCAAAGTAGATCCCAGCCGCCAGGCACCGCTGCTGATTTCTCTTGAACGTCGAGTTTGGAAGCTTGAAATAGGCCCAGAAGTGCAGGCCCTTGCGTTTCTCTTTGGTTTCCGGTTCCGCTTCCGCAACAACCTCCGGCTTTACCCGTGGTATTGGACGGGAAGCGTCCTCATCATCAAGTGCGGCCGACAATGGCAGTTCGGGCTTTTCTTGGGCTTTTTTATCATCGCTCAGAATGGCCTCGAATATCGCTTTGGGTGAATCGCCACGTGGCGCGGTATAACCGGTCACTGTCTGATCAATGCCGTTCGCAGAGAGAGCGGAAGCGAGCGGTTCACCGGAGGTATCGCCGGCATCGGCAATCTCGCGCTCAATCTTCTTGATGGCTGCCTGGGGAATGAGGGCAAGCGGCTCGCCATCGGATGAACCTGCTACAGCCGCCCCGGCATGAGCAGTTTGAACTGGTGCTGTTCGCGCCGTCTTTTCTTCGGCGCGACGTTCAAGCTTGCCGGCAAGTTTCGCAACGATATGGGCTTTCACTTCCAACTTGGAGCGCGAAGCCACTTTTACTGGCGCAAGCGCGGGGCGATCGCCCTTGGCACTGCGTAAAGGCGCGCGTTCTTCCGACAGTATCATCGCTGCAGCCGGATCCGCGACAAAAGCATATCCGGTAAATGGACCGACCCTGCGCGCGCTCGTAACGCCAAGCGGTGTGAGATCGGTGCTGCTTAAGATTACACGCCGGACGCGGTCTGATCCTGCCTCGCCCGGCAAGCTAAAGCGTTCGGGCTTTTCAACCACGCTCGCCAGATGGCGGTTTATTTCAATATTGGATTTGGTGAGCGAAGCAACGTCCTGCAACGCGATTTCCGTTCCAAAGAACGGCAGAAAGGCCGCGGAAAGTGTTCCCGCAGAACAAAAAGACAGTCCCCAATTTTTTACTACGCGATACAGCACAGCAA
>JBCDCZ010000215.1:0-7908 GCA_039180865.1 Pseudomonadota bacterium
CTATTCCTGGTGGTAGTCTTGCCGAAGCATTGAACACGTTCGGTGTTCAGTCGGGGATCGGGGTCGGTTACGACATTGGTACCGTGCGCGGGCTGACGACACCGGGTTTAAGCGGAACATTCTCAGATCAGGAAGCGCTCAACAGGCTCTTGGCGGGCACGAATCTTGTTCCACGCCAGACGGCTCTTGGAAGCGTCCTGATAGAAAGCCCTCAGGAGATCAGTCTTGGACTTGAAACCGATTCCGACGACATCCTTCTGGACCCGGTTGTTCTTGGCGAACGGCGTCCACGCACACTTGCCGAAACAACGACATCCGTTCGGGTTTTCTCTGAAGCGGAAATCGATCAGACCGACAGCACGGGCGTCCTGGACGCAATCCGCAATACGGCAAATCTGACACCCGCAACATCGGATTTTCTACCCCCAATCAGAGGAACGGCGAGCGCCGGTCCGGCGGATCTTGGCGGTCTGGCGCTCTTTGGCACTTTGCCGCGCGCCGCGCTCATCATCGACGATGTGGCACAGCCTTCCACCGAAGCGAACAATTCCTTTCAGTCCACTTTCGATATTGAGCAGGTCGAAGTCCTTCGCGGTCCCCAGACCACATTGCGCGGCGCAAATGCCATTTCAGGCGCCTTTATCGTCAAGACGAAAGATCCGGTCTTCCGGCGCGAAGCGGAAGTGGAATCCGGCTTTGACTGGAATGAGTTCGGGCAGTTCTCATTCCGCGCGGGCGCAGTGGTGAACGCCCCGATCGTTAAGGATCAAATTGCCGCGCGCCTTGTTTTCGAGTTTGAAGAGCGCAACACCCCCCTAGACCTCATTGTTCCAACGCCCGATAACCTGGTTACGTTCGGCGCCTTTCCTCCGCCACCGCCGGGCAGCATCCTGGATGACTTTGGAAGAGGAGAGGCCTTTCGCCTTCGCACGAAGTTTCTGTTTGAACCGAATGCCATTCCGGATTTTTCTGCAATCGTATCAGTGGAGTACCAAGAAGGACGGACCGTTGGTTTCGATTCTTTCATATCAGGCGACGATCCGGGAGGTGCATTTACCGCGGAAGATCGCATCGGTTTTCCGGCTTTCCAACGAATCCTGGACACCGACGTCGTAACCGTCAGCGGCAATGCCAAATATCAACTCAACGACGTATTTGAGCTGCAATCGATCACCAGCTACACATTCGATTTCTTCGAAGAAGCCCCTGACGATATTGAATTCTTCAACTTCGCCGGTACGACGCAGAAGCGCTTCAATCAGGATCTCCTCCTCAAATTCGACGGGTTCCAGGGTTTCGTAAACGGACTTGTCGGGTTCAGTGCTTTCATCGACAATCTCGACCAGGATCTCGACGACCCCTTTGAATTCGATACCTTGTCCGAGCGCTTCACACTTTCCTGGTTTACCGATCTCGAATTGGAAGTGACCGAACGGGTCGACATTCTTCTTGGCGGACGTGTCCAACGCGAGAGCCGGGACTTTTTCGTTGACGGAACGGGTTTCGGCGGACCGCTCCTTACCCTTGAAGACAAGACCACTGAGATTGTTTTTCTCCCAAAAGTTGGTGCGGTCTATAACTTCAACGAGGATCATTCGATCTTCGCGGTCGCGCGCCGGGGCTTCAACTCCGGTGGTGCAGGTGTCGATTTGCTCACCGGGCTCCCATTCTCGTTTGAGAGTGAATTCGTCTGGACGATTGAAACCGGTTATCGCGGCACCCTTTTCGACGACCGCCTGACGCTTTCCGCAACCGGGTTTTACAATATCTATGACGACTTTCAGTTCATCTCTGCCGAACCCTTGAACCTCATTATCACCAATTTTGACGGCGATACATTCGGTCTCGAAATGGAAGCAACGGCGCAAGTCACCGATGAAATCATCGTCCGTGCCGGTCTCGGGCTTTTGCAGACCGATATCGATGCGCCTGGAGAAATCGTAGACGGCAATGACTTTGGAACGGATCCGACCGCAACGCTGAACGGAGCGATTATCTGGTCGCCCATTCCGGAACTCAAAATGAATGTGCAAGCACAATATGTGACGGGCTCATTTGCCGACTTCAACAATTTCGACGGGCAGGTAAGTGACGCCTATTTCAATGTGGATCTTGGGGCAAGTTATGAATACGGCGATCATTTTCAAGTCCGCGCCTTTGTGCGCAATGTTTTCGATGATCTGCAATTCTTCCAGCAATTTTCTGCCGCTCAGGACGGCGAAGCCCTGGCACCCAGAACCTTTGGTATGACAGTGAAAGCGAAGTTCTAGGGGGAACGGATCCTCAAGCCGGTTCCTGATCCATAAAGCCGAAGAGAGAGGCAATCCGCCCATCCTCAGCGAGGGTCACGAAATAGGTGCCGCGCGAGAAGATTTCCCCGTCACGGGTCAGCTTGAAACGCATGCGGGCAGCACCCTCGAGCACGTCCGGTGCGCTATCGGCTGCCATTGTGACGCCGGCTACACGAGAGCGGAAGAAATCCAGAAACCCGAGAAAGGCGTCCTGTCCCGTAATCGGTGCCTTTTTGTGGACGTCGTCATAGACGAAATTTTGCGTCGTTGCCGCTACGACAATCGCGCGGCGCTTGTCCGGATCAGGTTCGTTCCAGGCTGAGAGGATGTGGGTGATATCAGTTTTGGTCATAAGCAGTCTTTAAGAGGCGATTGATGGTGTTTTGCGGCAGATCGGTTTTGATCATGGAGGCGATCCGTTTGCTCCCGCCGAGCGAACCGGAAGGATCAAGATCGGGCGAAGTCTCAGGATCAAGGGCAAGGCCGATTACGAGCCCGTTCTTTGTCGGCTTCAGGATTGCGAATTGAGTGCGCGCCCGAAATCCGGTGTAGGTTTTGCAATAAACGGCTTCCACCTGTTTATCGAGGCTGAGCAGTGCTTCCTTCGCGCGCTCGTAATCCGACCGTACGGCGGCACTGGCTTCCTTTAAGAGATCCGTCTCCAGCTCGGACCCTTTTGCCCATGGAACATCGCCCTCATATTCGCGTGCGATTGCGCCGGCCGTTCCATGGCCGAGGCCGTGCTCTTGCTTGAGCCAGTTTATCCGGTCTTTCCTGGTCTTTGGTCCGGCCTTGAGACGGTCAAGCCAACCTGAGAGATCGAGCCCGGTCTTGTCCAGAAGGTTCTCGATAATGCGGGTATGCATCTCGCCCGGTGACAGCGCCATTACCTATAATCCTTTTGTCCGTCGTTGATCGCGGCAAGGGCTGCCGGGATCTTGTCGCGCAAGATGCGCTTCCATCCGGCGCCGAGAATAATCCGTGGCAGAATATTGGAAAGTTTGAAGCCAACCTGTTCGACGGTGAGCTTCGTGCCGCCTTCAACCGGTTCAAGCGTGTATGTGACGATGGTGTCGATCCCACCGCCCGCCCAGGAATATTGCAGGAGCGTGGGCGGTTCGACCTTGGTGACCTTGCAATTGACAATCCCGTCGAAGCCCGGTGCCGGATCCGTCCGGAACTGGAACGCATGGCCGACAACCGGCTTGAAATCATTGGCCATCAGCCACTTTTCGATCTGCGCGCTGTCAGTGAGTGCCGTCCATAAGATCTCGGCGGGAAAGGGGAGGACGCGGCTGTGTTTGATGCGTTTCATGCGGGAATTCCAAGAAAGAAGCGTGTCAGTTTCTTTGACGGTTGAGGTGATCTTCGAGGGCGGTGAGCCCGGTCGCCCAGGTGGTTCGGTATTTCGAGAGCCAGTCATGGACCGGGTCAAGGCGGTCTGTGAGAACGCGATAATAGCGCTTGCGCCCGACCTTGCGGTCTTCGACAAGCCCCGCCGTTTTCAGGATGGCGAGATGCTGCGAGACAGCCGATTGCGTCATGTTGAGAAGCTTTGTGAGATCCGTGACGCTGCAATCGTCTTTCAGGAGCGCATCAAGAATGACGCGCCTGCTCGGATCGGCAAGGGCCTTGAAGATGTCGTCGTCGTTGCTCACGGAGGATCCATTAGTAATTGCTAATGCTTTATCCATCAGGAATCGCTAATGTGTCAAGGTTTCTGATTGGGATTTTTGATCCGGCCACCACCGTTGCAGGATTTAGGTTCCGAGACTGGTGGAAACCTGGCACTGGACCCCGGGTCAAGCCCGGGGAAACAGGTTTCTAGGTATGGGGCTAGGCGGCCGGTATCGTCTCGCTTGTCACTCCGTGAATGAGCCGATTATCGAAAAAAACACCCTCCACGTGTCTCCCCGGCCTCCGAGCCGGGGTCCAGAAAATCTATCAAGGTCTCGGTACGTCATTGATGTCTGGATCGGCGTGGTTAGAATCGCCATCCATCTCACCCTTCACACGCGCGAAGTAATCCTCAATCCGTTTCCCCGGCTCGTTCTGAAAGCTTCCCCCGGTCTCGCGGCAGGACGTGATCCGGTCGACCCGAAAGGCGCGGAAGTCTAAGCGGAGTTCGCACCAGGATGTGAGCGTCCAGACCTTTCCCCAATAATCGGTCTGAAGCGGTCTGATGATACGTGTGCTCGTCGTCTCATCGAGACTCCGATAGGCGATCTCAAGCTTGGCTTTCGCACGGATCGCGGATCTGAGGACCGGCATATGGGTCAGGCCGCTGCGCAGACGCTCAAAGGCGTAAAGCCCGAAGCCCCAGGCTTCCGGCGTCTTCTTTCGGTTGGGGGCGTGGCTTGCAATTTTGGTGTGGAGCGTTTTCGCAGCTGCCTGCAATTCTGGATCGGCGATCTCCTGAACAAGCGACATGCCAAGGCTGAGCGCTTCAAGTTCAGTCACGGACAGGGCAAGAGGCGGCAGGAAGACAGGCTCGCGCAGGAGATAACCGACCCCGCGCTCGCCTTCAATCGGAACGCCGTTTGCAACGAGCGTATCGATATCGCGATAGATCGTGCGTTCGCAGACTTCCAGCTGATCGGCAAGATCACGGGCGCGGTGCAGCCTGCCGTCCCGGACAATATCGATGAGGTCTGAAAGCCGTTCCGAACGCCGCATCAACCCTCCTTACGAAACCGAGATTTCAAGCATCGAATGGGTCATGACGACGCTCTCGCCATTGATTGCCGCCATAAACGGCCCCGCATGCAGGTCTTTGCCGATCCGTGCTGCCGCTGTGAGGGCGGTCTCCATCGTCCGCCATTCCACATGATCGATCCAGGTCCCTTCCAAGGTTCGGGAAAGACGCCGGGCAACGAAGCCGTCGCAGGATTCTATGAAAGCGTTCATGGCTTTAGCACGCTCGGTGAAGTCTTCGGGACTAACATCCTTATTGAGTTTGAATGTGACGATTTCGATGACATGGGTTTCCATAAACGCTTCCTTTGAGCCGGGTGAGGGGGCTTGCGGATTAGCACTATGCACCTGACAGGAAGTGTCAGTTGACCTGTGATTTAGATCGGAACGACAGCGATCTGCAACAGGAGCACCTGGATGAAGCTATTCCACATCGACGCATCGGCACGAACTGAGGGGTCCCATTCGCGCAAACTTTCCGGTCATTTCGTATCTGCTCTGGAAGAAGCGGTTCCGGACCTTGAGATCAACAGGCTTGATCTTGGGCTCTCGCCCTTGCCGCATTTCGGCGCCTTGGAGACCGCGGCGGTCGCCATTCCTGATGCTGACCACACAGAGGATATGCGCGCGGCGATTGCACCTTCGGACGCGCTGGTGGCACGTTTGCTTGCCTGTAACGCGCTCGTCATTGGAACGCCGATCTATAATTTCGGCATGCCGTCGACGCTGAAAGCCTTCTTCGATCATGTCTCACGCAATGGAAAAACCTTCATTGCGGATGAGAATGGCATGCGCGGCTCACTTCAGGAGATGAAAGTCGCGGTCCTGAGCGCTGCCGGCGGGGCTTATGGGGCTGGCGACATGTTTGAGGGCTGCGATATGCTGACACCCCATATACGGGTGATCCTGGAGTTTCTGGGGGTTGAAGATCTCACCTTCATCTCCGCCAGGCCAATGCTCTTTGGTGGGCCGGCGGCAGCGGCGCAATCGATGGAAGACGCCAGGGCTGCGGCGAGGGCGCTTGCGGCGCGCTGGGCGGGGTAGGCGTGATGTCCGAACAAGTCTGAGAGCGAGTTTTTCTGGGCCCCAGGTCAAGCCCGTGGAATGAATGGCTTGGCATGGGGCTATGCGGCGAACATCGTCTGTTTGATCGCTTCAAAATCTAGAGGTTCCTTAGACGACCGAATTCTCCTCTTGTTCCCCGGCCTTGAGCCGGGGCCCAGGAAAAGTCTCGGCAAGCTATGAAGTAAGAATGGAGTAGCTTTCTTCGTTGCACCGAGAAGCTCACCCCGTCACACGCGCCTCATCGGGCTTGGACACCTTGCCCGTGCGCGTTGCGATGAGAAGCCAGAGCCAGAGGATGGCCGAACCGAGAATGCTTGAGACGGTTTCACTTTTTACATGATTGTTTACAGAAAGACCGATGAACAACACTGATTGGCATTTTGAACCCCATCATCACCGTTCTGGCTTAAAGAGCGCGAGGTTTGTAATTGAAAAGCGCACACGAATTTTGGCAGGCGACTTTCGCAGCTACAGGGGAGAGATAGGACCAGGTGAAAACGCGTTTGTCATAAAGTTCCCCTCGGATCGACCCAACGCCAAATTACCCTATACTCGAAAGCTTATGATTGTAGCCGCACGAAAATACACGGATGACGCACTCATTTTCGAGATCAAAAAGGAACATTTGAATAAGCGTTTAACTTCAGCTTGGGCCCAGAGATATATTGAGAAATATTTCGATGATCAGGAAGAGTTTTTCAAGTTTGCAACTATGGGATGGAGCAAAACAAACCGTCGGCCGTCACTGAAGTTTGAATTCTCCGTCGTCTGAACGACAGACCTCACCCCGCAGCACTGGCCTCATCGGCCTTTGAAGCCTTGCCCGTGCGCGTTGCAATGAGAAGCCAGAGCCAGAGGATGGCAGAGCCGAGAATGCTTGAGACGGCATAACACCCGGCAATCCCGGCAATCCCCCATTCGGAATAGGCAAAAGGTGCTGCGGCAAGAGAGACCAGAAGGGCTGCGCCCATCACAATCGAAGGCGGCACATGCATGCCATACATCGCCATCAATTGAGGGGCAGGGCCGAAGACACCGCGCGCGATAATCACCGAGCTGACAATCAGAAGCACGAGCCAGGCATCTGCAAAACTCTGGCCGAAGAGCGACAGGAGCGCTTCGCCGATCAGGAAGAAGCCCCCCATCACCGCGAGACCGTAGAGCGTGCCGATCACCTGCATCCGGCGGATCTTAGCTGAAACATCCTCGCCGTTTTCATGGCGGGCATAAATATCCGGCAGAAAGAGCGAATAGAGCGAGCGCATGCCGAAGCCTGCAAGCATGCGAAGACGGAAGCAGATATGAAGAATGGCGACTTCGGCAGGTTTAGCGATGAAGCTTGCGATCAGGATATGAAACTCGATGAAGAAGTCCCAGACAAGCGCCGTCACGATCCAGGGCGGCGCGGATTTGTTCCAGACTTTTCGGTCGCTCGGATCGGGCGTCGCATCAAGGCGGCCGATTTCCTGGCGCGCAAAATACGTAACGAGAAGGAGCGCTGCGCCATTCACGAGAACGAAATAGAAGAACAGCACTTCCGCCGTAAGCGCCCATCCAAGGGCGACGGCGACCAGGATGCCTACAAGAAAGAGGGCTGGTCGAAACAGGATTTCCGGGAGGAGCGCCTTCACCTGCTGCTCATAGGCAACAAGGAGTGCCCCTTGAAAGAAGAGGGACGCCGTGAAATAGACGCCGACCCCCATGGCAACGCTGATTGCGGCAAGCGTCAATCCAGACGGGCCGCCCGACCATGAGAGATAAGCAAAGGTCAGTGGAATCGCTAAGAGCGCACCGATAAGCCGCACCAGAGCGGCATGACGCTGAAAGGCGGAAAGGGCCCCCATTGCCCCGCGCGCCC
>JBCDCZ010000216.1:0-7768 GCA_039180865.1 Pseudomonadota bacterium
CGGCTCAAGATCGAAGGAGAGTGTTGTGCAAAATCGGAAGTCGCCTTTCAACGATCCCGAGCAAAGGGATTTTCAGGATCATCCCGAAGGCGGGGGGGGAAATGATCCTGCAAACTCCTTGCAGGATTGGCGCAACGATTTAGCGCGGGAGCGGCAATCCCTCGATGCACCTAATCTGGATAAAGACCCGATCGACGCTTTGTCCAAATGGGTCAAACGTCACGAACCGCTCGATCGCGGCGCGGGTACTTTGCCACCTTCGATCGAGCCGTCTGATGTCTCATCAGGCACGACCGGAAGTGGTCTGAATGCCGAGGTTAAAGCCGACCGTCTGATCGATATGCTGGATACGATTTCTTACCTCGAAGACAAGTTGAAGGCGCGCAATGCTACTCTCCCGCCGGCCGTAACCCGCCGTCCGGAAGGGTCGACGGCACCATCAAAAAACGGTGATTGGTCGGCTTCAACGCAGAGTGCGCAGAGCATCGAACGCCTTGCAATGCTCGAGCGTCAGCTGGATGACATCGAAAACCATCTGAAAAACGCGGCAGATGATCGGCTCGTATCGCCTGATGCAGGCGCGCAACCAGTCCGCCAGTCCGCGCAGAGCTCGTCCTCTGAAAGCGCCCAACCGCATCGAGCGGTCCCGGATGACGTCGAACAGGGAAAACCGGTTCAAAACAGCGAAAGCGCCAAACCAGCCTCACAACCGCGTTCGAAGGCACCAGTTCCACCGAAAGCAGATGTCACCCCGAAATCGACTGTGCCGACAGAGCAATCGCCAGTGCCTGTCAAGCAAGCGCCCAACGGTCAGGACGCGGGTAGCTCGGAAAAGCCTTCCAAGAAACCGACGGCCTCCATGTTTAGCCCACAACCGGAGCGCCCCGAACGGGCGAACCGAATGGTAATGGATCGTCGCGCAGCAGACCGCCAGTTCAAGGCGCTGGTTGAAAAGATCGATACGCTCAGCCGTCAGACGCCCGATCCCAAATCCATTGAAGCTCTGCGCATGGAATTTGCAGACTTTAAACGCGATGTCATGGGCGTCTCTTTGTCGCGGATCGACAGTCAGATGCGCGCGTTCAGCAGCCAACTGTCTGGCTTGAAACAAACCATCGGAGAAATGGAACGTGGCGAGCGTCCGCTCATCGAGCCCGAAAAGCTGAACGGAATTGAAGCCGACATTAATCGGATTGCCGAATTTCTTGTTCAGTCACCGGACTTGAGCAATCTACCGCTGACCGTGGAAACGGTATCCTCGGAGATCGCCCGGATTTCCGACGGCCTGATGGCGGCGATGCAAAAGGCTGAAGTGGCGGCTGTCGAGAGCAGCCGGACCCTCCTCAACCATATGGATGGGTCCCTGCAGGATATGAAAGCGGAGATCCTGACCCAGGTGCACCGGACGGTGGGTCAAATCGACACGACGTCCGCGCTTATGCCGCGCATTGAAGAACACATGGGTGAGTTGCGACAGGATCTCGCCCACAATTCCGACCATATCCGAGGACAGCTAACCAGTCTCGAAGGCCGCATGGCTTATGCCGCGGAGCAACTGGTTGACCTGCGCCAGACCCAAACAGACAGTGCAGACCAGGGACGTCTCGACGCCGTGGAGGCACGTCTCCTCGATGCCGCCCGGCGTCTCGAAGCGGCAAGCCTTGAAATTGCCAATCAGGAGTTGCCCGCGCCGGTACTGAACATGCCGGAAGATGTGTTAACGGATCAAATCTTCCAGGATGGTCTTCGACAGCTCTCAGAGGAATTCGGGGTTACGCAGTCGGAAATCCTCGAGCGGATGACAGCGCTGCAAAGCGGTGCGGCTCTTGAGAGACGAGCCTTTGACGACCTATTGACCGAAGCCCGTTTCGATGGACGGATCGCTGAACTCGCCGATTACCTTGCGCATACCAGAGATGAGATCTTGGGGCGCCTTGAGCAAAGCGTCCGCGAGTCAGAATCCCGTCAGAACGAAGGCGCACAGATCGCCGACCGTCTCGCATCGGCTAAAGAAGAGATCCTCGCGCGGCTTGACGAGATCGGCGGCGCCAACCCTCAAATATCGCTTCCTGACGACATCGTCACGGCGACGCTCCTTGAAGATCGCCTTGGCGTTCTTTCACGCGACTTCGGTATCCGTCAGGCTGATCTGGTCGAACGGCTTTCACAGATCTCTGACGATATGGCCGAAAAGACTGCGGCGCCAGAGGGTCTGGTAACAGGAGACATTCTGGACGAACGCCTCGGTCAGCTTGCAGAACATCTGTCGCAGGAATTCGGCGTTCGTCAAAATGATATGCAGGCGCTTCTTCAAGAGCTTGCGAGCCGCCCGGCGCCAGCAATTGATGTTCCTGAAGATTTGGTTCGTGGGCATTTTCTCGATAACCGCCTCGAACAGCTGGCCCATCATCTGGCGCAAGAGTTCGGGATGCGTCAGGACGAGGTTTTGGCCCGCCTCGACGATCTTATCCGTGAGACAATTGCTGCCTCATCAGTTCCTCAAAACGTGGTGACTGAAGATCTACTCGATCACAAGCTCAAGACTCTTGCTGATGAATTCGGTTTGAGGACCGGTGAATTACGCGAACAGATCCTCGCCCTGCTTGAGCAGAGATCCGCTGCGGGGAGCTCGGACATCTCTCTTCCGGGAAATCTCGTAACCGACGAGATGCTGCAATCCGGCCTTGAGCAGATATCCGGAGAGGTTCGAAGTGGCCACGAAGACCTGATTGCACGTCTGGAAACGACATTCTCGAATGGTGGTGACAGCGGCGCTATCGGACAGGAAGCATTGAGGGCTGGTGCGGTTACCGGCGAAACCTTGAAACAGGAACTGGATCGATTAGCGCGCGAACTCGGCGGCCAACAGGATGATCTGGTGTCGCGGATTGATGCGGCAATTGAGAAACTGGGTGTGCTATCGCAAAGTCAGGCGGACGCGATCCATGAGGCGACGCGGCAATCGGTTCATGAGGCCGTCAGCCAGTTCAACCCGGCTACCGCAGCGGATGCGAACTCCACCCCGATGCCTGACCTCGGTGAGATGCAAGCGGATTTGCGCGAACTAAAGTCAAGTTCCGGACAATGGACTGCTGAAACCCGCGATGTCTTCGGTTCCGTGATGGCGATGCTGGAAAGGGTTTCAACGCGTCTCGACGATCTCGAAAACAGTCAGGTCGCTGGAGAAGCCGTGCAGCAGCGGATTGTGCCGGAGGATGCGCCTGAGGTTCCCGCCTCGACAAGAATGGCTGACCACGATGTTCCGGCACCTGTTTCTGATGGCTTTGGCGCATCTCATTCATCGGTCGCTGCTTCCCAGACCGAAAAAGAAAGTAGCGCTCATTATGATGCCGAAGCGCTGGAAGAACAGAATGACTATGGGAACAGTCCGTCCGCCGCTTCCCAGGATCTTGGGACAACCGGCTCGCTGCACTCTTCGGATGCGCCAGACGAAGACGAAACCACAGCGGTCGATCAGATTGCCGAGCAGCATTATCGAGGTGCCGTCGCCCCGCAGGGTGATTTAGCAGACCATGCGGTGGAAGACGAAGGCGCTTCGTCGCAGGATGAAACAGAGGAGCTGGCTCCGGGTTCGGGTGAGAGTGATCTTGGCGGTGAACAGGAATTGCTGGCCCGCATGCGGGCGCATGTGAAAGCACGGGAACCGGATGCGGCGATGCTGACCCCGGGTGACGATGACAGACCATTGGAACCGGGTAGCGGGCGACCGAGTTTCGATGCGTATGAAGACGATGAGGATGATGTTCTGAGCGCTCCTGCGTCTGACTATGGTGACGACGACGAGTACGAAAAACCCGCGCCGAAATCGAAGGCCGATTTTATTGCCGCGGCTCGCCGCGCTGCTCAGCTCGCCGCTCAGGAGCAGGCTGCAGCCGAAGAACAACGCCGCGAAAAGGAGCGCGATCAGGCCGAACGGTCGCTGTTCGGGCGTCTCAAGAAAGTCTTCAAAAGGAAGCCGCGGGAAAACCCGGTAGATGGTGTCGAGACCGATGATATGACCTCGCAAAGCGAGGTCGATGAAGTTGACACGTTGGAGCCGGAAGAGATCAGACTTGAACCGGAGATAGATGATTATGAGACGGATAAACTCGCCGGCAGGTCTTCTGACGACGATCTATTCGAAATCGATCATCAGGCCTCAACGGATCATGAACTCGGCGGTGTTACTGGGGATCTGACCGGGGATCTGACCGGGGATCTGACCGGGGATCTGGCCGGGGATCTGGCCGGGGATCTGGAAGGAGCCGAAACGTCAGACCTGGAAGGAGGGCGCCCACGCCGCTCATTCGATGAGACAATGCTGGGCAGCACCGAGAAAAAAGCCGCTTCAAAGGGAAGAATGCTTCGCTGGGCGGTCATCTTCACGCTCGTAGCGCTCCTCGGTTTCCTCGGATATTTCCAGAGTCAGGCGCTCGGCAATCTGATCTCACCGCTGATTTCGAACTCCGTGATCTTCGGTGATACGGGATCCTCTGTTGCACCGAGGGAAAACCGTCTCGCAGCAACGATTGATCCGGAAACCACAGCGGCAACATCTCCCTTTGGAAATGTGAGTGCGGATCCCGCTCAATCGGATCTTATAGCCCAAGGAGCGCCTGCTGCTCAGGATGGCATCTTCGGTGAAAACGGGATCGATCCGGCGACCTCGCAGTCTATCCCTCGTGAGATTTTTCTGGATCCCGAGCCGTCGACGGAAAATGAACGGATCGAAATCTCGACCTTTGCTGCCATCGGACAATTGCCCAAGGGCAGCTTATCGGAAAAGCTGACATCCGCATTGCTTGCCGAAGAGCCGGAAGCGTTCTTCGAACTCGCAAGACGGTTTAGCGAAGGTGATCAGATCGATCGTGACCTTGAACGCGCAGCCTTCTGGTATGAGCGCGCGGCTAACCAGGAATACGCCATTGCCCAATACCGGCTTGGGACCCTTTATCAGGACGGTCTTGGCGTATCGAGGAACATTTCCACGGCCCGGGATTGGTACACCAAAGCAGCGGAGAACGGGAATGCGCGCGCAATGCACAATCTTGCCGTTCTTCACGCTGAGGGCGCGCTTGGAAAGGCTGATTTCCGCGAGGCTTTCGATTGGTTCAAAAAAGGCGCGGAATACGGGATTTCTGACAGCCAGTATAATCTTGGTATTCTCTACGTCCGCGGTCTGGGCGTGACGGCAGATCTTGCGGAAGCCTATAAGTGGTTTGCAATTACAGCCACATCAGGAGACGACGACGCTCGCCAGAAACGCGACGAAATCGGAAGAGCGTTGTCGGCAGAACAGCTTGAAGCTGTGAAAGCGGAGGCGTCCGCATGGCAGAAAAAGAAATGGGACCCGAATGCCAATGTTGCGACAAAAGTCGGTTCTTATTGGAAGGATAACTTCGCGCCCGCTACCGGGAACAGTGCCGCTGCGTCGGGCAATGAACTGGTTAGAGAAGCACAGATCATGCTGAACGCACTTGGTTTTGATGCCGGCACGCCTGACGGCGTTATCGGCAGCAACACCACGAACGCGGTAAAAGCGTTCCAGTACGAATTGGGCCTTAAGCGGGACGGGCGCATCGATGCTGAATTGGTTCAACTCCTCAAAGCACAGCGTGGTTGATATCCAGGCTATTGCGTTTTTCGGATAGCGGCGTCGAGTTCTCTTAATCGCGCTTTGCTGCGATCATAAATCCAGTTGACTTGCTCCGATAGCGGGCGCTTTATCGGGACAAACGCTCGCCTTCGCAGGTGCACTCGTCCCGGCTCCTCAATGTTTCTTTACCTGCCCATAGCGGAACTTCCGGTCAATGTGTTCATCTTTCTGGGCATGGGCGCGGCCGTAGGGTTTCTCTCCGGGATGTTCGGGGTCGGCGGCGGGTTCCTGATGACCCCGCTTTTGATATTCACAGGGATCCCGCCTGCAGTCGCAGTCGCCACGGGCGCCAATCAGATCGTCGCCTCGTCCTTTTCAGGTGCGCTTGCGCATTTTCGGAGGAAGAGTATCGACTTTACGCTCGGTTCACTGTTGCTTGTCGGCGGATTGTTCGGAGCGCTAAGCGGTGTGCTTCTCTTTCGCTTTCTGCGTGAAGTTGGACAGCTCGATCTCATAATCTCGCTTTGTTATGTCGGTTTTCTCGGCGTCATCGGATTCCTGATGCTCTATGAGAGTATCGGCTTTATGCGGCGCTCGGCGAAAGCCGCAAAGAGCGGAGCCGTAATTGCGACGCGTATGCCGGGTCAGCACAACTGGATCCATGGCTTACCGTTTAAAATGCGCTTTAAGCGCTCGAAACTCTACATCAGCGCGATTCCTGTCCTCGCTATCGGTGCGATGGTTGGCATCCTGACCTCCATTATGGGTGTCGGTGGCGGGTTCATTATGGTTCCCGCGATGATTTACCTGTTGCGCGTTCCGACCAACGTTGTGATTGGCACATCTCTTTTCCAGATCATGTTCGTGACAATGTTCACTACGATCGCACAAGCCGGGACCAATCAGACCGTCGATGCGATGCTTGCGCTTCTCTTGATGATTGGAGGTGTCGTTGGGGCTCAATTCGGAGCGAGCGTTGGCCAGCGGCTGCGCGGCGAACAATTGCGGGCACTTTGGCCTTAATGGTTCTTTTGGTTTGTTTCCGCCTTGCTTATGAACTGGTGGCAACGCCGGTGGAACTCTTTTCACTCGATGTCGGAGGGCGTTGAAGTGAGGAGGATCCTGACAGTTCTTGTGTTAATCATCGGCCTCGTGGCACCTCCGGTTTTCGCTCAGAACCTGGTAACCGGCCTTTCATTTGAAAAAGTTGAAATTACCTCAGATTTTACGGGAAACGAGATTGTCGTCTTCGGAACCATCGACCTGGGCCAAGACAATCGTCCTTTCAGCTTTGAGGACTATGACATAGTCGTGGTGATTGAAGGGCCCGGAGAACCCGGTGTTGTCCGCAAAAAGCAACGCACAGCCGGGATCTGGATTAATCGCGAGGGCCGGGAATTCCGGACGATACCGGGTTCTTACCTCGTGATGCGGACTAAAAATCCGGAAGAGGAAAATTTCAGCCGCGTACTCCAGGATCACAATATTGGTTTTGAGAACTTGAACCTCGGTGCGGTCAGCACTGATGTCGACGCCGCGGTGAGTGCGCAGGATAAGCAATTCCGGGATGCCATCGTACGGATCAAGAAAAGTGAAGGGCTCTATCACGAATCGGATGAAATCACGATTATTGGTGACCGATTGTTTAGTGCACGTTTTCAGTTACCCGCAATCGTTCCTGTCGGCATTCACCAGGTCCGGACATATCTTTTTTCCAACAACAGGTTGGTGGCGGGGGCGACCCACGCAATCCGTGTGTCGAAAAGCGGATTTGAACAAATTCTTTTCCGGTTTGCCCGTGATTACGGTTTCTTGTACGGGGCAGCATGCGTACTGCTCGCAATGCTCACCGGTTGGCTCGGGAGTGTGATTTTCCGCCGTGACTAAGTGGGTTAGTCGCTAGAGTTTTTTGTAGACATGAACGCGCGCAAGATAGCTCGGTTCGGATTTCGGGATGGAGGCGAATTCCTCGCTGACTTCGACAATCTCCAGTTGGCCGCCATCGACCAGATCCATCACGGTAGGCTTGAAGCCGTTCTCTTCATAATGCCCGTCACTGATTGTGTAGACGATGACGCCTCCGGGCCGGACGACCCTCACGAATTCACCAATGGTACCGGGGGACATGTAGCCGCTGACACCGACGCTCACAACACAATCAAAGGAATCATC
>JBCDCZ010000217.1:0-7615 GCA_039180865.1 Pseudomonadota bacterium
CCGATGCTCTGGGCAATCGGATTCATCTTCCTGTTCACGGTCGGTGGCGTCACGGGCGTTCAGCTTGCCAATGCCGGTCTTGATCGCGCCTATCACGACACCTATTACGTGGTGGCTCATTTCCACTATGTTCTGTCACTTGGAGCGGTCTTTGCGATCTTTGCCGGCTGGTATTACTGGTTCCCGAAAATGACCGGCTACATGTATTCAAGCTTCATCGCCCGGGCCCATTTCTGGATCACATTCGTTGGCGTGAACCTTGTTTTCTTCCCGCAACACTTCCTGGGACTGGCTGGTATGCCACGTCACTACGTGGACTACCCGGATGCCTTTGCAGGATGGAACGCGATTTCGTCCTACGGGTCTTATCTCTCAGCTTTTGCAGTTCTTGTCTTCCTTTATGGCATCTACGAGGCCTTCGTGAAGAAGCGGGTTGCAGGTGACAATCCGTGGGGCGAGGGGGCCACGACCCTCGAATGGCAGCTTCCATCGCCGCCACCGTTCCACCAGTGGGAACAACTGCCGCGCATCAAATAAGTGGCTTTTTGGAAACAGACGCCGCCGCCCGGATCAGACGGAGTGGCGGCGTTCGTCGAGTAGGTTTGAAAGCGAGTTAGTCAGCAGAATGTCGATTATCGAGACCGAAACCCAAACCCGTTCAAGCCAGGTGCTGTCGCTTGCCGGTCCCAAGGATTATTTCGATCTCTTGAAACCGCGCGTCATGTCGCTTGTGATTTTCACGGCGTTCGTTGGAATGGTGATTGCGCCGCAAGGTGAACTTCATCCGGTTCTCGCGATCATTGCATTGATCTGTATCGCTGTCGGCGCAGGTGCATCCGGCGCACTCAATATGTGGTACGATGCTGACATCGACCGCCAGATGACACGCACATCCCGTCGCCCGATTCCCGCCGGCCGGGTTACCCGCGAGGACGCCCTCACGCTCGGCCTCATCCTTTCGCTCTTTTCCGTCATGCTGCTTGGTTTTGCTGCAAACTGGCTCGCAGCCGGCCTTCTGGCCTTCACGATCTTCTTTTACGCTGTGATTTACACAATGTGGCTGAAGAAGGCGACGCCGCAAAACATCGTGATCGGTGGCGCCGCAGGGGCATTCCCGCCCGTCATTGGATGGGCCGCGGTTACCGGATCAGCGCCTTTCGAAGCATGGATCCTCTTCGCGATCATCTTCCTTTGGACACCGCCGCATTTCTGGGCGCTTGCTCTCTTTAAGATGCGCGACTACGAGATTGTCGGAATGCCGATGCTTCCCAATGTGGCTGGAGAAGCGGCAACACGACGGCAGATCCTAGGCTACTCAGTCATTCTTGCCGCAATCGGCGTTTTGCCGGGCGCCCTGGGTTTCGCTCATCCGCTCTACACGTTTATCGCCTCAGTCATGGGAATCTGGTTCGTGATCCGCGCTTTCCAGGTCTGGAAGGCCGCCGGAGCGCAGAACATGCGGGCGGAAAAGCGTTTATTCGGCTTTTCCATCTTTTATCTTTTCATCATCTTTGCTGCCCTTCTCATCGCGCCAGTCGCCCGGCTTGCGGGATTCTAGGCGGCAAAAAGGAGCATAGGCATGACAGAACTTGTCGAGTTAACACCGGAAGAGGCCAAGAGCCGCAAACGTCGGTCCATCGCGATTGGTGCAGCGCTCGGTGGCCTGGTCCTCCTGTTTTACGTCGTGACCCTGGTCAAGTTCGTCCAGGCTTAAACGTTTTAGAGTTACATTAAACGAGAAGAAGGGAACCGGAGCTTGATGGCTGAAACCACGTCGAAGAGCCGGAATGACAAATCGATCAACAAAACGATTGCAGCTGCCTGCGTCTGTTTTGTTGCTGGTATGGTTGGAATGTCCTATGCGGCGGTCCCTCTTTACGAGCTTTTCTGCCGTGTGACAGGCTATGGTGGCACGACCCAACGTGCCGAAGTTGCGCCCAACACGATAATCGACCACGAAATCACGGTCCGGTTTGATGCGAATGTGGCGTCAGGCCTGAACTGGGATTTTGAGCCGGTTGAGAAGAAAATGACGCTCAAAGTCGGCGAGACGGAGCAAGGGTTTTACCGCATCACAAATCTCGACGGAATAACGACGGCAGGCACCGCAAGTTTTAATGTCTCACCACCTGCAGCCGGCGCTTATTTCAACAAACTGGAATGCTTTTGTTTTACGGAACAGGCCGTCAAAGGCGGTGAAAGCATTGATATGCCAGTGATCTTCTTCATCGACCCTGCCTATCTTGAAGACCGGGACGTGAAGGACGTAACCACCATTACACTCTCGTACACCTATTTCCCGACCGATCTCGACGAAGAAGAATTGGCGCGTCTTGATACCGGGACGTCCGGAGAGCAACTGCAATAGGGTCGTCTGAGCGACCACCACAATCGGGGTAAGCCATGGCTGAGTCACATACCAAAAATCACGATTACCACATTATCGACCCGAGTCCGTGGCCGCTCATCGGTTCGATCGGTGCGCTGGTCTGGGCGATCGGCACAGTCATGTGGATGCATGACGGACCGAGCTTCCTCATGTATATCGGCCTGATCATCATCGTTTATACGATGATTGGCTGGTGGAATGACGTCATCAAGGAATCGCACCGCGGCGATCATACCCCCGTAGTCCAGCTTCACTTGCGGTACGGTATGATGTTGTTCATCGCCTCCGAGGTGATGTTCTTCGTTGCCTGGTTCTGGGCATTCTTTGATGCAAGCCTGTTTGCCGATGAAGCACAGCAATTCAGCCGGGTTGAATTCACAGGGGGTGTATGGCCACCAGAAGACCATACGGTTCTCGACCCTTGGCATCTTCCGCTCTTTAACACCGTGATTCTTCTTCTATCCGGTACGACTGTTACCTGGGCCCACCATGCGCTTCTTCATGATGACCGCGAAAGCCTGAAGTTCGGTCTTATCTGCACGGTGATTCTGGGTGTCATCTTCACGGCTGTCCAAGCGTATGAATATGCAATTGCGCCATTCTCGTTCTCCGACAGCATATACGGTGCAACCTTCTACATGGCGACCGGCTTCCACGGTTTCCACGTTCTGGTCGGTACGATCTTCCTTATCGTCTGTCTTGCACGGGCCTATCAGGGGCATTTCACACCGCAAAAACATTTCGGTTTTGAAGCAGCTGCCTGGTACTGGCACTTTGTTGACGTTGTATGGCTGTTCCTGTTTGCCGCTGTCTATGTCTGGGGCAATTTCGGCGGCCACTTCCATTAGCGCGCCGCAAGGCTGACGAATTGGAGAGGGGCGTTATTATTAGGCGCCCCTTTTTCTTTGCAAGCTGTGGCCGATATCAGTTCAGGTCAGGAGCCAGCGGATATGGAAGAACGGAAGTATCCTGAACAATCTCCGTTCGCCGTCGGGTTTGCCGGTAGGTGCCCGCGGTGCGGCGAAGGACAATTCTTCGATGGGTTCTTGTCCGTGAAAGACAGATGCCGTGTCTGTGGGCTCGATTATTCGTTTGCCAATTCAGGTGACGGTCCGGCTTTTTTCATCATTTTGATCGTTGGCTTCATTGTATCTGCCGGGTTTCTCTTTGTGGAACTCTCCTTTCAGCCACCTTATTGGGTGCATGTCGTTTTGTGGCTACCGCTCACCCTTATCCTGTCTCTCGGCCTTCTTCGTCCCTTGAAAGGGGTCATGGTGGCGTTGCAATATAAGAACAAGGCTGCAGAAGGCACGCTTGACGGATAAAAACAAAAGCGACGATGAGGCGCTATTCTGGGAAAACTTGATCTATGTTCCTGAAGAGAATCTTTAACCGTTCCTTTCTGCTTCTGAGCTTTGCGGCGGTCGTGGCTCTTGGAATCCTTCTCACGCTCGGGTCCTGGCAGGTCAATCGTCTTTGGTGGAAAAACGAGCTGATCAGGAAAGTAGAGGAACGGATTTCGGAGACGCCGCTTCCGTTGGAGAACCTTGTCGATCGGAACAGAGTGCCATCGGTCTCACGCAGCGAATTGGAGTATCGTCCCGTTACAGTTACCGGACGTTTCATCGGAGAACGTGAGTTTCATTATTACGCCACCTATGATGGTAAACCCGGATACCACATCTATCACCCTTACGAACTGACTGGAGAGCTGTCTGGTACGGTCCTGTTCATCAATCGCGGCTTTGTTCCGGTAGAACAAAAGAATCCACGCGACAGACCTGATAGCCTCCCCGCGTTTGATACTGAAACGCCGGTCGCTGGATTGTTCCGTTGGCCGGATACTGCCAAACCGAATGCATTCACGCCCGATAATGATATCGCCGCCAACATTTTCTTCTGGCGTGATCTCAACCTGATGATTGAAGAATCCGGGATACAAAACTCGGAGGTGATGCCGTTTTTTGTCTATGAAAACGAGAAAGATCCCAACGTTCTGCCAATAGGCAGCGTGAGCATCATTGAGTTCCCCAACAACCACTTGTCCTATGCGATCACATGGTACGGGCTCGCAGCGACGCTAATGGGCGTTTATTTCTTTCTTTTGAGAAGTCGCGCCAAGACGATTGCGCGGTCAAGCGCGTCCGCAGGTGGAGGATAAGAGGGCAGGGTCGATACCGATGTTCTGCAGGGCAGCCTCGTACTTGGAATCGAAATCGTCGTTGAAAACGATCTCAAGCGGCGCCGGGCCATGCAGCCAACCGTTTTGCTGGATTTCGTTTTCAAGCTGACCGCCAGCCCAACCGGCATATCCAAGCGCCAGAAAGGCAAACTTAGGACCTGTGCCCTTCGCAAGGGACTTCAGGATCTCCAGGGTTTCCGTCATGCACACATCGTCGTTGATCTTGTGGGTCGATTTCTCGATCTGATAGTCCGATGAGTGCAGGACAAATCCACGCCCGGTCTCTACCGGACCGCCCCTGAACACCGTGATCGCATTCGCCGCACTTGCAAGAAGCACATTCTCCTCGTCATCAAGAACCTGTACTTGTTGGAGGACGTCAATAAAGGACATGTTCTTCAATGGCCGATTGAGAACAATCCCCATAGTCCCCTGAGGCGTGTGCTCACAAATGTAGATGATTGTCTTTTGGAACCGGCTGTCTTCCATGCCTGGCATGGCGATGAGGAGTTGTCCCTTGAGGGAGGTGGTTTCGAAATCTGACATGGACCAGCTTCTGATTTTCCCCTTCACACCCGATTACACGAGTTGAGATTAACGAACGAAGGTCCCCCGAACAATCAATTAAATGTCATCACATAGTGTCGGGACGCAAGGAATTTTTCATTCATATTAAAACCTGATCTGTTATCGGACTAATATGGTCTATCAGGCGTCTCGTTCGCGGGGCGACTGTAATTCTGGGTAGTACACAATGCGATTTTTCGCCTTCTTCGCGGTATTTTTTCTGATTTCCGGCTTCGCGCAGGCCGCCGGATCGTTTCAGGGTGCAACTCCCTGGCAGGAAGGTTACGGTTATAAGGTCAGGATCATTCCAGGCGGACTGAAGCCC
This sequence comes from Pseudomonadota bacterium, assembly GCA_039180865.1. Classification (GTDB taxonomy): domain Bacteria; phylum Pseudomonadota; class Alphaproteobacteria; order Rhizobiales; family JACESI01; genus JBCDCU01. The sequence goes on from JBCDCZ010000217.1 coordinate 5,464, forward strand.
AACGGACACTTTAGCGCCGCGCTTGACATCAAACTTGATGAAGGTTGGAAGACCTATTGGCGCGTCCCCGGTGAAAACGGCATTCCGCCGGCATTGCACTTTGAAAAATCCCGCAACCTTGAAGATATCGTTATCCATTGGCCAAAACCTGTTCTCTTCAAGGACGGAGACGGTCAGTCAATTGGATACAAGGAGCGTCTCGTCCTCCCGTTCGAACTGAAACCATATTCCTCAAACACACCGGTCCACCTTGTGATCGATACATTCTTCGGCGTGTGTGCGGAAATCTGCGTCCCGGCAGATGCAAGTTTCGCCTTGGAATTGCGGGCTGATAACGCCGATCCGAAGGCCGCGATCTTGATCGAGGAGGCCATGCAGGAAGTTCCCGGAGCACCGGCGCCGCACGGTCTTGATGTGCAGGTTGTAAAACTCGTCTCTGAAGGCGGAGATGATTTCGTCTCGATCGACGTTCAAGTTCCGGCAAATCTACAATCAAAGTTGGAAACCGCGCACAACGATCTTCTGGTCATTCTGGAAGGCCCCAAAGACTGGTATTTCACTCCGCTCAAGATCTCCGGAGAGACGCTGGACAAAACGCTCGACCGTCCTTCCGGCATGGTCTCGGCAATGGTACCGGTGCATCGGGAAAGGATTGGCGATCTGCCAGCCCACCTTAGAGCGACAATAGTGGCCGGTGATGATGCGATTGATACAATGGTTCCGCTCACACACTGAAAAGTGCGTTTGGAATCGGATGGACCGGTTAAAGGGTCGGACTTCCGATCTCTTAGAGCTAAAATTGCTTTCTTTCCCTTTCCGAGTATCCCACGTTTGCTATCTTTAGGTGGGTAATGTGAATTCGTCCGCCAGTCCGGTGGACATTAACTTCGGAGACCGAACGATGGCTTTATCAGTAGGCGACGCCCTGCCGGATGCGACTTTGACCAAAATGACCGACGAGGGACCGGCGCCGGTTGATCTCAAGGACATGGCGGCGGGCAAGAAAGTGGTTTTGTTTGGCGTGCCGGGAGCCTTTACGCCAACGTGTCACGGCAACCATCTGCCGGGTTTTCTGGATAATTCCGAAGCCTTCAAGCAGAAGGGGGTCGATGAGATCGCGGTCGTATCGGTGAATGATCCGTTCGTGATGGATCAATGGGCGACGGCGAGCGGGGGTGCTGGAAAAATCCATTTCCTCGCAGACGGTGCATGCGCCTTTACAAAGGCAATTGGGATGGAGCTCGATCTTTCCGACTTCGGAATGGGGGTCCGCTCAAAACGCTACTCAATGCTGATTGAAGACGGTGTGGTCAAGCAGCTCAATATCGAAGAGAGCCCGGTCGATGCGACGAAATCGGGTGCTGCCGCGATGTTGGCAACGCTCTAGACGAAGACTTCACGTCAAGCCAAACCCTTGAAGGGCGCCATCCCGGCACGAGCCAGTTCGTCAGCACGCTCGTTTTCGGGATGGCCTGCATGGCCTTTGACCCAGTGAAACGTGACATCATGGCGAGCGCGCGCTTCTTCAAGCGCTTGCCATAGGTCAGAATTCTTTACCGGCTTCTTCGCCGACGTCTTCCAGCCGTTTCTTTTCCAGCCATCGATCCAGCCGGTGATGCCTCCGCGCACATATTGAGAATCCGTGTGGAGATCAACAAGGCACGGTTCCTTCAAGGCATTGAGCGCTTCAATAGCGGCAATGAGTTCCATGCGGTTGTTGGTGGTTTCAGCCTCGCCGCCCTTGAGTTCCTTTTCGTGCGCTCCGAAACGCAATAGCGCACCCCACCCGCCGGGGCCCGGATTTCCAGAACACGCACCGTCCGTATAGATCTCAACCTGCTTCTTATCAGCCATGAGGCGCAATTGCTCCGGATCTAAAGCCCATATTCCGTGGAAGATGAAACGGATTCATGAAACCGCATCTTCCGCCAGTATTCCAGCGGATCATGGGGTGTGACGAGGGCACCCGGTGGAACGTCCAGCCAATCGTGCAGGCGCGTAAGCAGGAAGCGCAGCGCAGCCCCTCGCGCCAGAATGGGTAGAGCGGCTTTTTCGGCGTCACTGAGCGGACGGACGCTCTCATAGCCTCTCAGCATGGCCCGGGCCTTGGTAATGTTGAACTGATAGTCGGCTTCGAAGCACCAGGCATTCA
>JBCDCZ010000218.1:0-7594 GCA_039180865.1 Pseudomonadota bacterium
GCGCCTTCCTGGATAGCGGATGCAATTTCACGCATGCGCGGGTTTCCGGCATCGGCAGACATGACCGACTGAGTCGCCCATGCTCCGTACACGACAGACAGCAAACCGCCCGCAATGACGAGATAAAGAGCTAATTCCATGTTTTTAGAGAACCTCCCCGATTGGACCGCGCGATCCGTCCTGCCAACATTATTTCTGGCGGGCCACAACCCAGCTTGCGCGGAAAAAAGGGCAGCCAGAGAAACCGGCTGCCGCGAACGCGCCGCGAGTCATAATGCATGAAGCGGTTTTTTCAAGAGCTTTCTTGGGATTTCTACGCAAGATCAGACGGATGTCTAAGCTGTTACCGCTCTCAGTCTGCGTCGGCTAAGAGCAAGTGTGGCCGTGCAAAGAAGAATAAGGGGTGCCATCACTCCGACAACCACTGTCCAACCATAGGCCGACATCAAAACACCGGACATCAAAGACGTTCCGCCGACAAGTGCAAAGATGATCGTGTCGAACAATCCCTGAACCTTATTCTTTTCTGACGGCTGATAACACTTTGTGACGAGGCTGGTTGTTCCGATAAAGGCAAAGTTCCAGGCAATCCCGAGCGCAATGAGAGCGGACCAGAAGTGGATGAGCTCTATCCCTGCAAGGGCGATAGCGCCACAGATGACGTAAAGAAGCATTCCGGCGCCGATAATCTTCGCGTGGCCGAAGCGGACAATAAGGTTGCCTGTAAAGAAGCTCGGGCCGAACATGGCCATGACATGCCACTGGATTCCAAGCGTCGACATTTCTGTTGAAAACCCGCAGGCGAGCATCGCAATCGGTGCCGCTGTCATGACGAGCGACATCATCATATAGCTCGCGGCACCGCAGATCACGGCGATCATAAAGAGGGGTTGTTGTGCGATTTCGGCAAGCGGACGCGCAGGACTTGTATCTGTTGTTTCGTCCTTGCGAACTTCGGTAGATGCTGGAACCTTCAAAAAGAACAGAGCAATAAATCCGATTGCGGACAAGACCATGCCGCCGACGAAAGAGCCGGCGAATTCAATTGGTTCGAATGTGTCGGCGAAAAACAGCGCCATTTGGGGTCCAATAACGGCTGCTGCAAGACCGCCAGCGAGCACCCAGGAGATTGCTTTCGTGCGAAAGGCAGCCGAACCGTAATCTGCTGCTGCAAACCGGTATTGCTGTGCAAAACCGATTGAAATGCCCATCATCATCATTGAAAGACAAAGAAGCGGAAACGAATTCACCAGAATGGCATAACAGGCACTGCCTGAGCCGATGAAGCCGAAGGCTGCGCCGGTCATGAAGCCAAATCTACGGCCGATTTGGCGCATCAACATCGCGGCTGGCATCGAGCCGAACAATGGGCCGAGGACAAAGGCGGTAATCGGCAACGTCGCAAGCGACTTATCAGCACCAAGCAGGTAATGGCCGGCGAGGCCGCCTACCGCCATGGCAAGCGGGGCTATGCCGTAATGGGTTGCTTGCGCAAACGCCAAGAGAAAGACGTTACGGCGGGCGATGCGAGCCTCGTCTTCAATATGATCCAGTGAAGTACCAATTCCGGTTTGCGTCACGTCCCCTGCCCCGTACGCGTTATGTGTCTTAAGGCTCTACTCTTTTTTCATGCGTCTGGCGAGCCAACATTGAGCTTGCGCAAATTTTCAGAAGTGCTGATAGCCTGCCGGACGGGCCTTGAAACTGCCCTGCGTCATCACGCGAACGGGTTCTGATCCGTCGCCTCGCGCGCTGCCGAGAAGCCCAATTCGTGTGATTTGAACAGCTTCTGCCTCAAAGGCAGCAGCCATCAGGTCTTCTTTGGCGGGCGATACTGTCATGAGGCACTGGTAGTCATCCCCACCAGAGAGCGCCTTCTTTTTCAGCGCTGGACATTTTGCAAGGATCCGTTGGACAGGCGCACTTAAAGGTAGCAGCTCCTCGTAGATGGTTGCGCTGACATTGCTTGCTCGGCAGATATGGCCAAGATCTCCGAAAAGGCCATCGGATACATCCATGGCAGCGCTTGCATAGTCGCCGATGATTGAGGCGGCTTTCGCGGGCGGGTCAGGCAGAAGATAAGATTTCAGCACATGCGTAACGTCGTCAGCATCGCAGCTTTGAAACGGGCGCTTGTCCGTTCGTGCGATAAGCCCAAGTGCAGAATCCCCCAAAGTTCCGGTTACATAGATGGAATCGCCCGGTTTGGCTCCAAGCCGCGTCACCATCCCGCCGCTCTTGCAAAGTCCGTAGGCAGTCACTGATACAACCAATCCGCCCGGTGCCCGGGTCGTGTCGCCCCCGATCAGACCGATCTCAAAAAGGTCCTGATCCTGCTTCAGGCCAGCGGTAAAGCGTTCCATGAAGACAGGTGTGGGCGGTTCCGGAAAACCCAGTCCCAGAGAATAGCGATACGGTTTAGCACCTTTTGCAATCAGATCTGAGACGTTGGCCCTGATTGCCTTTTGGGCGATGAGATCTGGGGGGTCATCGGCGAAGAAATGAACATCGGCGACAAGCAGATCCTTCGTCACTACGAGGTCATAGCCCGCGGGCGCACTCAATATCGCTGCGTCGTCCATCAGCTGGAATGCGTTTTCGTCAATGGTCAGCGGACGAAGATAGCTTGCGATCAAGTCGAATTCGGAAAGGGCGCCGCCGGTATCCATCTCGGAGGCGGTTCACGCTGTAAATTCAGAGGTGCGATACCGGCGGGCAAGCTGATCAAGGACGCCGTTAACGAGGCGTGTTTCTTCCAGTTCGAAAAATGCTTTCGCCACATCGACATATTCCGTGATGATCACGCGGGCGGGGACATCGGATCGTCGCATGAGTTCAAAGGCCCCACAGCGCAGAACAGCGCGCAATGTTGTATCGATGCGAGATAGCGGCCAGTCATCATTGAGTGCTGAATGGATTTCCGGATCGATTTCGCGTTGGCTCTCAATAACACCTGCGAGAATTGAACGGAAATATGCCGCATCCGCCTCGCGGTACTGATCGCCATCGACCGTTTGACCGAGGCGGGCGTTCTCATATTCGGCAACGATTTCGGCAAGACCCGTTCCGCTCAAATCCATCTGATAGAGCGCTTGAACAGCGGCAAGGCGCGCCGCGCCCCGTTTGTTCGCACCCTTTGGGGCTTCGTTCTTTGACGCCTTCGCCGTCATCACTTCCTCGTTGCGAACTTGTCTGACAGGGCAATCATTTCAAGTGCTGCTTTCGCGGCTCCACCGCCCTTGTCCTTCTCGCTTTTTTTGGCGCGCGCCCAGGCCTGGGCTTCATCCTCGACCGTCAGGATACCGTTACCGATTGCGAGTGATTCCGATACGCTGAGATCCATAATTGCACGTGCCGATTGAATGGCGACGATGTCATAATGGCTTGTCTCACCGCGGATTACGCAACCAAGCGCGACAAACCCGTCATAGGCGGCTGTCCCTTCGCCCATAGCATCAAGTGCCATTGCGATGGCAGCGGGTATTTCGAGAACGCCTGGAACACTGACGCAATCATGGGTGGCGCCGCGCTCCTTGAGCGCGTCAATCGCCCCCTCTTTCAGTGCGTCTGCAATTGCCTCGTAGAAACGGGCTTCCACGATGAGCAGGTGCGGTGCATCGGCCATGGGTCAGAAAATCCTTGTCGAGATACGATGGGGGCTTGCACCACAGACCGTAGGCTTTGTCCAGAGAATTTGGCCCAATGGATCGCGCATTCAGCTTTCCGATTGAGAGCGTCGCTCAAGGTGCTGATCCACCAGACTCACCACGTAGCGGGCGAATTGATCGACCTCCACATTGACGATGTCACCCTTCTTAAGGCGGCCCCATGTCGTGACTTTCAATGTATGATCAATGATCAGGACATCAAATTTCGGCCCATCCATGCCGTTTACGGTGAGCGAAGTCCCGTCAAGTGCAACGGAGCCCTTCGGGACAACGAACGGGACAAGGTCTACGGGCAAGTCGAAAAGAAAGCGAACAGCGTCTCCCTCAGCGGTCACATCGACGATTTCAGCTGTTCCGTCGACATGGCCGGAGACCATATGGCCGCCGAGTTCGTCGCCCATCTTCAGCGACCGTTCGAGATTAATATGGCTGCCTTCCGACCAAGTGGCCGCGTTGGTGAGTTTCAAGGCCTCGGCCCAGGCTTCAACCTCAAACCAGCGATCAGGATTACCCGGCTCCGGCAGAGCCACGACAGTCAGGCAAACGCCGTTGCAGGCAATTGAGGCACCGATTTCGATGGTCGCCGGATCGAATTCGGTCTTGATCCGAAAACGCCGCCCCTGATCGCGCTCGTCGACCGTCAGAATTTCTCCGATGTCTGTGATAATCCCAGTAAACATTACGGTTTCGACCACCGGACAAGCCGGTCTCCTTCAATACTTTCATCCGGGTGGCTGCGCTCAAGCCCCGCTCGTTCCAGTGCCTCGTCTATGCTTTCGCCATTTGGAAGGATATCAACGCCATTCTCACCGATCGGTGTCTGACCGAGGAAAATATATGCTTCGTCGATAAAGCCTCCGTCGAGGAACGATCGTGCAACCACAGAGCCTCCCTCAATCATGACGCTTGTGTGCCCCGCGCGATAAAGGGCCTTACCGATATCTGGTATGCTGATCCCGGAGAGTGAAGCTGGAAGGCGTTCTGCTTTGACACCCCGTGCTTCAAGTGCAGCCACCCGTTGAGAGTTTGCGCTTTCGCTCGTCAGAACCCGTAACGGTACTTTATCCAGTCCAGCGACCAGTTTTGAGGAGAGCGGTAATCTTGCTTCGCTATCCAAAACGACCCGTTCAGGCGACCAATCGGCCATGCCGTCCAGACGACATGTCAATTCCGGATCGTCGGCAAGTGCTGTTCCAATGCCGATCAAAATAGCGTCAGACCGGGCCCGTAAAGCGTGGACACGCGCCCTTACCGCTTCGCCGGTCACCGGTACATTTCCCTCCTCACGGAGCCCGATTTTTCCGTCAGGTGATATTGCAAGTTTCAGTTTGAAGGCGGGTCTTGCATGGCTTGCCCGAACATCGTGACCGAGCTGGGAATCGCGCGCCTCGGGGCGTTTGTCGTCGACACTGACCACAACGCCATGTTGGCGCAGCGTATCAAGGCCCTTTCCGGAAACTCTCGGGTCGGGATCGATCTTTGCGACGACGACACGGGCGACTCCCGCTTTTATCAACGCGTCAACGCAGGGAGGCGTCTTGCCATGGTGGGCGCAGGGTTCAAGGCTTACATAACATGTTGCGCCCTTTGCCCTTGCGCCGGCTTCGCCGAGCGCAATTACCTCTCCATGTGGACGTCCGCGGTCGCCGGTTACGCCTCGCCCGATCACAACCGGTGTTTCCGTGCTGGTATCGACAATGATGGCTCCGACGGATGGATTGGGGGCGCAGCGGCCAATTCGGCTCTTTCCAAGCCGGATCGCTACGTCCAGGAACCGCCGATCAAGCGAACTCACACTCTCGGAGGCCAAGTTAAACCTCTGTCTCACTGTCGGGTATCACAATACGCGCCGAATCGATCGCAAAGAACCTAGTCGGCATTCCGCGCCCTCTTCTTTGCGGACGCTTCTTCAAACTGGTCGAGTTCGCCGAGAACAGCGGCAAAGTCTTTTGCTTCCCTGAAATTCCGATAAACCGAAGCGAAGCGTACATAGGCAACGTCATCCAGTTCTTTGAGCCGTTCCATGACGAGAAGACCGATATCGTCGGATGAGATTTCAGGATCGCCAGACCCTTCGAGCTGCCGGACGATCCCGCTCACAAATCGATCAACCTTCTCCGGTTCCACATTGCGTTTCCGAAGGGCGACCTGAATTGATCGTGTCAGTTTATCGCGGTCAAAGGGGACCCGCCGCCCTGAGCGTTTCAAAACCGTCAATTCACGTAATTGCACCCTTTCGAACGTGGTGAAACGCCCGCCGCAATCCGAGCATACGCGACGGCGGCGGATGGCCGTGTTGTCTTCGCTTGGACGCGAATCCTTCACCTGTGTGTTGTCGCTCGAACAATAGGGGCAACGCATTCCCCGTGCTCTCCTGCCTTAGAGGTTCGGATAAATCGGGAAGCGGTCAGTGAGAGCTATAACTTTTGCTTTGACAGCTACCTCCACGTCACCGTTGTTTTCCGGTCCGTTTGCTTTGAGCCCGTCGAGCACTTCAGTGATAAGATCGCCTACCTGCTGAAACTCGGCCACACCGAAGCCCCGCGTAGTGGCAGCCGGTGTTCCGAGCCGAACACCGGATGTTACCGTCGGCTTTTCCGGATCGAACGGGACGCCGTTCTTGTTGCAGGTGATATTGGCGCGTTCCAGGGCCTTTTCCGCTACATTGCCGGTGAGACTCTTGGGCCTGAGATCGACGAGCATCAGGTGCGTTTCAGTACCGCCGGATACAATGTCGAACCCGTTCTTGCGGAGGTTCTCCGCGAGCGCCCTGGCGTTTTCGACGACGCGGCGGATATAGGTTTTGTATTCCGGTTCAAGCGCTTCACCAAAGGCGACGGCCTTACCGGCAATCACATGCATAAGCGGACCGCCCTGCAGACCCGGGAAGATCGCAGAATTGATCTTTTTCGCTATTGTCTCGTCATTGCAGAGGACAATACCGCCGCGTGGACCGCGCAAGGTCTTATGGGTCGTGCTGGTCGCCACATGGGCATGAGGGAACGGGCTTGGATGTGCCCCACCCGCTACGAGGCCCGCAAAATGTGCCATATCAACATGTAGATAAGCGCCGACCTCGTCTGCGATCGCGCGGAACCTGGCAAAGTCGATAATCGGGCTGTAGGCGGAACCGCCGGCAATGATAAGCTGCGGCTTGTGTTCTTTCGCAAGGGCTTCCACCTGATCGTAATCGATCACGCCATCTTGCTTTCTGACGCCGTATTGGATGGCATTGAACCATTTCCCCGACAGATTGGGCCGCGCGCCGTGGGTCAGGTGGCCGCCTGCATCAAGGCTCATACCAAGGATGGTGTCGCCGGGCTTGATGAGCGCCAGATTGACAGCCTGGTTTGCCTGGCTGCCGGAATTGGGCTGCACATTGGCATATGCGCAACCGAAGAGCTTTGTAACGCGCTCGATTGCGAGATCCTCAACGATATCGACGTACTGGCATCCGCCGTAATAACGTCGCCCAGGATAGCCTTCAGCGTATTTGTTTGTGAGAACGGACCCTTGTGCCTCAAGGACAGCGCGGCTCGTAATGTTCTCTGACGCAATCAGTTCGATCTCATGAGATTGACGCTGATATTCCTGATTGATGGCGTTTGCGATTGCCGGATCGCTGTCGGCCAGCGAACGGGTAAAAAAGCCGGTCTCGGTGGTCGTTGCCGTTTCCGTATCAGTGATAGCCATGGTCGTCTCCCGATGTCGTCCAATTCTCTTACACGCCGATGCCGGTCAAGCTGCTCTTTGACCCCACTCGAGCCAGGCAGACCTCAAACGCCGCAATCGCAACGCAATTGGCAAGGAAGCTAGGCGCGTTTCACACCGCTTCAATGGCGGTCTAATCGCGAGCGTCGGGAATATCATAGAGGGGATGGCTGGCCAAGCCTGAATTGGACTTGCCCCGGGAGTTCTCTTGTTTA
>JBCDCZ010000219.1:0-7587 GCA_039180865.1 Pseudomonadota bacterium
CGGCCGAGCCAAGACGCGTTGCGTCGCGGCGGAAGATCTTGGCATGACCGTTGAGCTGCATGGCCTCCATGTTGCGGCGGATAAGACCGCGCGCCTCAGCCCCCTCATCAACAAAGAGGGCGAAGGCGGCTCCACGAGAGAGGGCTTCAAAGCCGAGCGCACCAGTGCCCGCAAACAGGTCTATCACCCTGAGACCTTCGAAAGAGAGACCGCTTTTGTGGGCGAGAATGTTAAAGAGACTCTCACGGGCCCGGTCGGATGTGGGACGGATCGCATTGGATTTCGGCGCGGCCAGTGCGCGTCCTTTGAATTTACCGCCGACGATCCGCATTGCCTCTGCCTGGGCGCTGTCCTTTGGAAACGGTAGATTGATCGCCTTTCGATGAAGCGCGCTGTGCCTTCTTTTTCTCGCGCTTCGCAGCCGCCAGACCTTCACCTTTTTTTGCACTCACAAGATTTTCCTGCGACCAGTGTTCCGGTTTCTTACGGGTACCGCGCTTGGACTTGCCGGTGCTCGCTTTCGCTTTGGATTGTTCTGTTCGTGCGGCAGCAGCCTTGGCTTCGGGTGTTTCAAAATCGGCTCCCGATTGCGCCACCAACCTCGGCCCAAGCTGATCTCTCAAAACCCGGCCCTTGATTTCGCGAACGTCCCCGTCGTTCAGGTCATGGAGTTGAAACGGTCCGTATGAGACGCGGATGAGCCGGTTCACATCGAGCCCGAGATGGGACAGGATATTCTTGACTTCCCGGTTCTTCCCTTCGCGCAATCCGATCGTGAGCCACATGTTTGCGCCCGATGCCTCATCGAGCGATGCTTCAACCGCACCGTAAATCACACCATCAACCACCACGCCATCGGCGAGCTTATCGAGGTCTGCCTGCGTCACACGTGTCTTCTGATCGCGCGGATAAGCCCGCACACGGTAGCGCCGCAACCATCCGGTTTCAGGCAGTTCCAACACTCTGGCAAGCCCTCCGTCGTTGGTCAGAAGAAGAAGACCTTCGGTGTTGATATCGAGCCGTCCAACCGTCACAACGCGCGGTAGATCAGACGGCAGTGCATCGAAAATCGTCCGGCGCCCTTCCGGATCCTTATTGGTCGTTACACATCCTTTCGGCTTGTGATAAAGCCAAAGACGGGTTCGCTCTCTTGCAGGAAGCGGTGCCCCGTCTACAGCGATCCGATCGCTCTTTGTGACCACGAATGCGGGTGTCGTAAGAACCGATCCGTTGACGCTCACGCGCCCGTCTTCGATCATGCGCTCCGCATCCCGCCGTGAACAAACCCCGGCACGGGCAAGCACCTTTGCTATACGCTCAGGTTTGGCATTGGAAACTTCGGGAGGTACTGCGTCGGGCGTTTTTTCAGCTGAGCGGGGGACTCTTGTCTGCTTTCCGTGCTTTTCATGACGCTTAGCCCCCGATCTCGGCTTTTCGGATGTTCGCGGGCTGCTTTGGGTCGATCTTGGGGGCAAAACCTTCAGGCTCTCTCTTATAGGGGGGATGCCAGGATGAACTCTCTCATCCGTTGTTCCTTTCGCTTGTGTTATCAATAATGCGCGCGAGCTTAAACCTAAAGCACATCATTCTGTCGGCGAACAAAAGACTGGACGCAACTTCATGGATTTCATGGAAGCTGCCCTTGAAGAAGCGAAGAAAGCAGCGGCAATCGGGGAAGTTCCGGTTGGTGCCGTCATCGTGCACGATCAGTCGATCATTGCCGCTGCTGGGAACTGGATCATCGGCGCCAAAGATCCGACCGGGCACGCGGAACTCAGAGCAATCAGAGAAGCAGCCAAGGTGCTGGATTGTGAACGCCTAACGGACTGCGATCTCTACGTGACACTGGAGCCATGCACAATGTGTGCAGGTGCGATCTCGCTTGCTCGTATTCGGCGGCTTTATTATGGAGCAGCGGACGAGAAGGGCGGTGCCGTCGATCATGGCGTACGTTTCTTTTCACAACCGACCTGCCATCATCGTCCAGACGTTTATGGTGGGTTTCGTGAGCGCGAAGCAGAAGCGCTCCTGAAGGATTTCTTCAAGGAGCGCCGCTGACTTAGTCGATTTTATGTTCTTCGCGTTTCGATCAGAAGAGGCCGAGGAATTTCTTGTCTTTCTTTTTCTCTCCAAGAATGACGTCGAGATTTTCCTGATTGGCTTGGTTCGATGCGGATGTTGAGGTCTGGACCGTGCGATATTCAACCGGCACATCTGTCAGCCGCTGCTGTCGACCTGGGCCTTTCGGACGCACGAGCCCTGCCCGTTCGAGCAGAGACCGCTCTTCGATGCTTTGCGGAATAGATTCGATTGGAACACCAAGCTCTTTGGCGAGGTCTTCCCGTGTTTTCAGTGACTCACGAGGTTTCGATACACTGTTTGCACCAACCCGTGCGGTGACCTCTTCTTCGCCAAACCCGGTATCTGCGAGTAGTTTGACATCGTCTTCCTCTTCACTGAAGCGATTGGCATCACCGAGGTCTGATCCTGCAAGCGGCTGCGCATTGGCCGAACCGATGACCTGGTTTGGAATTGCATCCCGTTTGTTGCGTTCTTCACGGCGCTCAACCGCGGCAATTTCTTCTGCGCGTCCCGGGAAACTCTCATCGACTTCATCAACTGTGTCGATCGGTGCCGGCATCGACGCCATAACTTCTTTCGGAGGAATTATCAGCTCACCACGCTCATTGTAGCTGATGCGCTCGCGTTCTTTCTTACCGAGCGTTCCGAAACTCACGAGGCCCGTTACGTCGCGCATCAGGGCAACTTCCGTCGCCTCGCCGGTTCCATAAGTTGCCGTCTGTAACGCACATCCCGAAGCACCAAATGCCGCTAAGGCACACACTGCCACTGCACGCGTCTTGTTTTTCAAGAAGCGTCGCTTCGGTGCAGAACTCACTGACTTCATCCCAGCCATCCTTCTTCCAGGCCCCTTGACCTTGTTTGTTTGCGGGTGCATCGCACCACGCAAAGCCCACTCGGACTCCCCAGTCCCATAGCGCTTCGAGGACGCAAATCGGGCTTCGAATGAACCCGTTTCAAACATAATTTCGCAGAAAACTGGGTCCCAAGCTCTAAGCGAGCAACCGGTTTTCCCAAGTTCAGCGCAGTTGCCAACCGGTCAAGCAACGAGTCTTTATACCGCCTTTTTATAACGGGATCAATCGAGGCGTCTCATCAACTTGTCCAGAGCGCAAAAAGAATGGGAGTCCCACCCTCACAATCGTCTACGCGGTCCCAAGCCGTTCACGCATTGCTTTTGCATCACGAAGCGACAGATCGGGAAAATCCGGATCTGAGCCGACCTCGGGCAAGATTTTCCAGGACCGCGCACATTTGCGCCCATCCGCACGTCCGGGTACGACGGCAACGCCTTTGACCTCGTCCATCGTAAAGGCAGAAGCGGGGGCCTCACCTTCAAACAATTGGATTGCGCTTGTGATACAAACATCTTCAAAATCGCCAAGGCTATTTGCGGTGTCGAAGAGCTCTTTATCACTAACGTAAACGCGTGGGGCCGCCTCCAGCGACGATCCAATCCGTTTTTCCGCGCGTTCCACCTCAAGCGCGCCCGTAACCACACGACGGATCCGGCGGATCTTCTCCCAGCGTTCGGCAAGGGCAGGATTGTGCCATGCGTCCGACGGCGCTTCAAAGGTGGACAGGTGAATGGACGGCGTGTCGTCACCGTATCGGTTCGTCCAGGCTTCATCTGTTGTGAATGGCAGCATCGGCGCAAGCCAGGTGACGGTTGCCCGAAAGAGGTTCTCGACCACCCAGAGGGCGGCCTTTCGCCGTGTGGAAGAAATCGGATCGCAATAAAGGGCGTCCTTGCGCACGTCGAAGTAAAACGACGACATGTCGGAATTCATGAGCGCGAAAATTGCATTGAAGACGCGTTTGAAATCGAATTCACGGTAGCCGCTTTCGACGATTTTATGGGTCTCTGCGAGCTTGTGGAGCATGTAGCGCTCAAGCTCGGGCATGTCGGAGACCGGGACTTCCGTTCCATCGAAATGGGCAAGACTGCCGAGCATCCAACGGATCGTATTTCTAAGCCTGCGATATCCGTCAACATTCGTCTTGATGATTTCCGGACCAATGCGCTGATCGTCGGCATAGTCGCACGTCATGACCCACAGACGCAGGATATCGGCGCCATATTGTTTGATGACTTCCTGTGGCGCGGTCTGGTTTCCGAGGGACTTTGACATTTTGCGTCCCTCTTCATCCATGGTGAAACCATGGGTGATCACAGTGTCGTAGGGCGCGCGGCCACGGGTGCCACAGCTTTCCAGCAATGAAGAGTGAAACCAACCCCGATGCTGGTCCGACCCTTCAAGATAGACGTCGGCTGGCCATTTCAGATCTTCGCGCCGCTCAAGACAGAAGGCATGGGTCGAACCGGAATCGAACCATACATCAAGGATGTCGTCGACCTTTTCCCATTCATCGGCATCATAGGCATTGCCAAGGAAACGTTCTTTGGCCCCATCGGCATACCAGGCGTCCGCGCCCTCTTCCATAAAGGCATCAAAGATCCGGCGATTCACTTCCTCATCTTTGAGAACGTCACCGTCCTTGTTGACGAAGACCGAAATCGGAACACCCCATGCGCGCTGACGCGACAAGACCCAATCCGGACGTTGCTCGATCATGCCGCGCAATCGGTTTTGACCGGATGGCGGGACAAAGCGCGTATCGTCGATCGCCTGAAGGGCTGTTTTGCGCAAGGTTCCGACTTCGGAGATACTCTCCTTATCCATATAGACGAACCATTGCGGCGTATTGCGGAAGATGATCGGTTTCTTCGAACGCCAGGAATGGGGGTATTCGTGTTTCAGGCGTCCGCGCGCAAACAACGTCCCTGCATTTATAAGAGCCTCGATGACGCGTTTATTGGCGTCACCCTTCTTGCCCTTGTCGTCAATAACGCGCGCGCCCTCAAAGCCGGGCGCTTCGCTCGTAAAGAAACCGCCGTCATCGACGGTAAAGGGGATGGACGTGTCGACACCCATTGCAGCAATATCGCGCGCTCTTGCCATCCAGATGTCGAAGTCATCGCGGCCATGGCCCGGAGCTGTATGGACAAAACCAGTGCCCGCCTCATCGGTCACGTGATCTCCGTCAAGCATCGGCACCTTAAAGTCGTAACCGCCAAGTCCGAGTGTTTTCAGCGGATGATCAAGCACGCATCCGCCGAGTTCAGCTCCCGTAACGTCGCGCAGGCGCTTCATTTCGAGCTTCGCCTTTTCGGCACATCCGGGCGCAAGCGAATCGGCGAAGACGTAGCGGCCGCCTGGCTGAGGTCCGAAGTCGTTTTCGGCAGCCACGACTTCGTACAGGCCGTATGAAATGCGATCCGAATAGCAAACCGCCCGGTTTCCCGGGATCGTCCACGGGGTCGTGGTCCAGATCACCACCGACGCCCCGGCAAGATCGCCCTCAGCATTGTTGGTCTTAAACGGAACCCAGATCGTATCGCTTTCATAAGTTTCGTATTCGATTTCAGCTTCTGCGAGGGCCGTGCGTTCGACGACTGACCACATGACCGGTTTTGAGCCCCGATAGAGCTGACCAGTCGTAGCAAACTTCATCAATTCGTTTGCGATGTGGGCCTCGGCGTCAAACGACATGGTTAGGTAGGGGTCTTCGAAATCCCCTTCGACACCGAGCCTGACAAATTCTTCTGATTGAACGCCGACCCAGTGTTTGGCGAACTGGCGGCATTCCTCGCGGAATTCATTGATCGGCACTTCGTCTTTGTTCTTGCCCTTGGCGCGGTACTGCTCTTCGATCTTCCACTCGATCGGCAAGCCATGACAATCCCAGCCCGGGACGTAATTCGAATCGTAACCAAGCATCTGGAAAGAGCGTGTGATCGTGTCTTTCAGGATTTTGTTGAGGGCATGACCGATATGAAGATGACCATTCGCGTAAGGCGGGCCGTCATGGAGCACAAACTTCTCGCGGCCTTTGGATTGCGCGCGCAATGTCTTGTAAATCGCCTGCTTTTTCCAGCGCTCGATAATTTCCGGTTCCTTTTTCGGTAATCCGGCTCGCATTGGAAAATCGGTGGTCGGCAAAAAGAGCGTCTTGGAATAGTCAACCGCTTCTTTGGCTTCCGTCAGGTCAGACATCGTGTTCTCGCGAATTGGGCGTGATTGAGCGTGCGGCTTACTAGCAATGTGCGGGCATCAAATAAAGGCCGAATAAAAACGCAGAAGACTTCAACCCCGCTGACTTTCAAAAAACGGCGTCGCGGTCTCACCGCAACGCTTCGTCGATTGCGGTCAGTGGCGCGCTTTCTGCGAGGGCTTTACGGGCATTCGCGCTGTCGCGATCCATTTGGGCGATAAGCGCTTCGATGGAATCGAATTTTTCCTCACCACGCAGGAACTTCTCGAAAACGACGTCGACGGTCTTGCCGTAGAGATCACCCGAATAATCGAAAACAAAGGTTTCAAGCAGTGGCGCGCCATTGTCGAATGTCGGGCGGCGGCCAAAACTCGCGACACCGTCGTGCAGCGCTCCATCGATCCGCATGCGCACGGCATAAATGCCATGACGGAGTTCGCTTTGCGGCTGAAGCGCCATGTTTGCCGTAGGATAACCGAGATCGCGCCCCCGCTTTTCGCCGTGGATGATCTCACCTGTCACACTATAACGATAGCCAAGAATAGTGTTTGCTTTCGCGATCTCTCCGTCAGCCAGAAGTCTGCGGGTTTCGGAAGAGGAATAAACGACAGCACCCGTCGCATCACGCTGGGCGGGAACGACGGTCACTCCGAAACCATGCGCTTTGCCGGACGCCATCAGAAATTCCGGCGTTCCTTCGCGCCCCTTGCCGAAATGAAAATCATAGCCGATCACGACGTGGGCGACGTCAAGGCGGTCTACGAGAATATCATCGACGAATGCAGAAGCGGGCATCGCCGAAAAATCTTTCGAAAACGGCACGACGAAGAGCCCACCGAGGCCAAGGGCTTGCATCAAGCGCTCTTTTACCGGAAGCGGCGTCAATCGAAAGACTGGCGCTTGTGGATTGAAGATGGTGCGGGGGTGCGGCTCGAACGTCATCGCAGCCGCGAAGGCGCCTTCGTCGCCGCTTGCCGCGAGATTGCAGGCGGTTTGCAGAACAGCCTGATGTCCACGGTGCACGCCGTCAAAGTTGCCGATCGCAACCACAGCGTGTTTCAGATGCACGGGAACGGATGGCGATCCGTTGTGACCAGCGGCCAGCAGATCCGGCACGTTTACGAAGCTCCGCATCATTGCGAGAGTGCCCCGATGCGGACCTTGTCGGGCCTCAATATCGTTAAAGGTCGATTCATCATAACTTCGCTTTTCGTCCCAAATCGGGGAATCGACTTATTTTTTGGCCGCAATCGCCCATCGATTAACTGTCTTTTCAATTCAAGCGGGTAACGTGCCGGTTGTCCTTTAGCGGATGAAGACCGCTGGTGAACTGGGGAAATGATCGGAGGCACCGATCACATTAACGTTGGGAGTACTCCAATGCCACTTGATTTGTCTATGCCTGTTCTCGTTGTAGACGATTACAAAACGATGGTTCGCATCATCCGC
>JBCDCZ010000220.1:0-7573 GCA_039180865.1 Pseudomonadota bacterium
GCGTTTGTGTGCGCTGTGTAAGCAGGTTCGTTCCGTCTCCCACGATGGGGAACTGGTGCGAGGTAGGGTGCATCCGTTTCGACCAGCAAACGGTCCATTGGTACAGTCTTGGCTATAGATCTCAGTGCATTCGCGTTCTTGAATGTCAGAATACCGGAGAACGAAATGTAATGCCCGAGGTCAAGACCAGCGCGCGCAAGTTCCGGACCTGAAGAAAAACAGTGCAGGATCGCTGAGAATGCGCCTTTCGCGCTGTTTCGTTCAAGGATCTCTATCATATCGCGGTCTGCGTCGCGTGCGTGAATAATGAGTGGCAAACCTGTCTCGCGGGCGACCTCGATGTGGATCTCAAGACTGCGAGCCTGGTTCTCCGGTCGCGCCTTGTCGTAGTGGTAATCGAGGCCAGCCTCACCCACTGCAATCACTTTGGAATGGCGGGTCTTTTCAAGAATGTCTTCTACGGTGATCTCCGTCTCGTCATCGGCGTTGTTGGGATGGGTACCGACCGAGCAGTAGATCTCGTCGTTGGCTTCGGCGAGTGCTAGAATTGGCGCAAAGTTCTTTACACGGGTACAGATCGTCACCATACGCTCGACACCGGCTTCCTTTGCCCGGGCAATCAGGGCGTCGATCTCACCTTCGAAATCCGGGAAGTCGAGGTGACAATGACTATCGACAATCATTCAGCGCTCACCTCTTCCACCAGACGTGGGAATACGCCCTCCGGTTTCGCGATCATCCGGCTAGCCGGAGGCGGAGCGGTCACATGCTCAAACATCCGTTGGTCTGCAGGTACTTCAAGAAGGTCCAGGAGTTTCTCCGAACCGATGGGCGTAATCGGTTGGGCCATGATTGCGACCTTGCGCACGACTTCGGATGTCACAAAGAGGATCTGCGCCATACGGTCGGGATCGGTTTTCTTTTTTGCCCATGGTTCTTCTGACGCAAAATACCGATTGGCCTCAGACACCACATTCCAGATCGCCGCTGTCATCAGGTGAACTGCATGGCTTTCCATATGGGTGCGGCACACTTCGGGCAGCGCGTCAGCAAGGGACAGTATTGCATTATCCGTGTCTTCCGCAGACCTGCCGGCTTCCAGCTTTCCGTCCAGGTTCTTGAAAATCATCGACAAGGAACGCTGGGCAAGATTGCCAAGATCGTTGGCAAGATCAGCGTTCACACGGTTGACGATAGCGTCATGGCTGTAGCTGCCGTCCTGACCGAACGGCACCTCGCGCAAAAGAAAATATCGGATCTGGTCAATGCCATAATGGGCGGCGAGCGCGAACGGGTCGAGCACATTGCCAACCGATTTCGACATTTTCTCGCCTTTGTTGAGAACGAAGCCATGGCCGAATACCTGTTTTGGAAGCGGTACCCGTGCTGACATGAGGAATGCGGGCCAATAGACTGCATGAAACCGGGTTATGTCTTTGCCGATTATGTGCACATCGGCAGGCCAATACCGTTCGAAACTGTCGGTTTCCATGTCCGGAAAACCTACTCCAGTGATGTAGTTTGTAAGCGCATCGACCCAAACATACATCACATGGTTTTCGTCACCGGGGACAGGAACGCCCCAGTCAAATGTCGTGCGGGATACCGACAGATCGCGAAGGCCGGATTTCACGAAACTCACGATCTCATTGCGCCTTTCTTTCGGCGAGATGAAGTCCGGTTGTTCTTCGTAGAGCTTTAGGAGCTTGTCGCCGTAATTGGAAAGGCGAAAGAAATAGCTTTCTTCGTCGACCCATTCGACCGGCGTTCCTTGCGGGCCGTATCGCACCCCATCATCTTCGACGCGGGTCTCGCTTTCGTCGTAATAGGCCTCGTCGCGAACGGAATACCAGCCGGAATAGCTGTCCTTGTAGATATCACCGTTCTCAGCCATCCGTTTCCAGATCGCCTGGCAGCTCGTGTGGTGTTCGGCTTCGGTTGTACGAATGAAGCGATCCGGTGCACAGGCAAGCGCCGGGCCCATATCTTCAAAGATCGCCGCGTTCCTGTCCGCCAGTTCTCGTGGCGATATTCCTTCCGCCCGAGCGGTCTGCACCATTTTGATGCCGTGTTCGTCGCTGCCGGTCTGGAAATAAACATCCTTTCCATCAAGGCGATGGAAACGGGCAATCGCGTCGGTTGCGATCAACTCGTAAGCATGGCCTATGTGCGGCTTGCCATTGGGATAAACAATCGCAGTCGTAATATAATAGGCGTTCTTGTCAGTCATGTATTCCGCGCTTGGATTGGTCTTTTCGAAGAGGCGGCGGATGATCAGCAAGTCTCCCTGCAACGGGGATATTGCGTGAATCTACCCGCCTGTGGGCAGCGACTTCAGCTCATGAAACACCGAGAGCACCAGCTGTTTGCGGTCGAGATTGTAACGTTCGCCGGTCCGCAGCCGATCGTGGACCTTTTCCCACACCTCGGCGCAGCTGACAAGCCGGTCAAGATTGGTGTCCGTCGCGATCCTTGATCGCAGAAAGTCCTCAAGAAAGTCGATGAAGAAAGCGTATCGTTCGTCCTCACCGCGTGCGGAAATTACATCTGCAAAACGGTGGATTTCGGCTGTTTGAGGATTGGCGTTTGAAACGAGTGAATCGAATACCTGTTTGATCTCATCGTTTCCGTGACGCGCGAAAAGAAAAGCCCTGCGCACGCTGCCCGATAAGGCCGCGCGATGCCGTTCCAAAATAGCGGCCTCAACGGGCTCGTCTGCAACCTCATCCAGAATTTCAGAGATTGCGGCAACATCCAATGGGCCAAAGTCCAGTTTTCGGCAGCGAGACCGAATGGTGGGCAAGAGCCTGCCCGGCCGTTCCGAGAGCAGGAAAAACAACGTGCGCTCGGGCGGTTCTTCGAGGATCTTGAGAAGTGCGTTTGCAGCGTTCACGTTCATCTGATCGACACTGTCGACGAGGCAAATCCGAAACCCGTTCTCCCCTCTTGTCGAGCCGAAAAAGCTGACTGTTCGCCGAACCTCATCAACCGTGAGCCGGGTCTTGAAGCGCCCGGTCTTTTCGTCAAGGGGAATGCGAAGGTGGAGGATATTCTGGTGGGCCCCGTGCGCGACCTGACGGAAGACACGCGAATTCGGATCTGCCGCCTCGTCGAGCGCGCCCGAAGAAAGGGGCGCTGCTTCATCGTCAAGTTCAACAAAATGTCGAGCGAGACGGAAGGCAAAAGTCGCTTTCCCGATGCCCCGCTCCCCACAAAGCAGCCAAGCGTGGTGGAGCCGGCCTGAGCGTTGCGCTTCGATAAACTTCCCTTCCGCATCATCCTGACCGGTCATCATGCCATGTTCGAAAGGTTGCAGAAGCCCATCTATCCGATCGGCAATCGGTATATCAGGCCGATCATCAGCCACGGTGTTCTCCCCCGCGGCTTGCTTTGCTCTCACCGTTTGCCAATTCGCTTCGTCTTTCATTGTGATCAATGAGAGATGAGACTCTTTCCCAAATCTCATAGGCAACGAGATCGGCCGGTTTTGTTGCATCAATGACAACGCATCGGTTTGGCTCGCGCGCAGCAATATCGAGAAAAGCTCTTCGTCGATCGTGGTGAACGACAAGGTCGTCTTTCTCGAAACGATCGATAAGCGCTGCTTCATTCCCTGATCGAGCACGCACGCGTTCCAGGCCGACCCGCGGCGGTATATCGAGGATGAATGTCAAATCAGGTTGGTATTTCCCAACAGAGAGGATTTCAAGATCAGATAAGAAAGCAGCGCTCACCCCACCTTCCCCACCCTGATACGCCCGGGTCGAATCGTAAAACCGATCGCACAAGACGACGGCTCCATTTTGCAATGCCGGTATAATCTTCTGTTGCATGTGGTCCAGGCGGGCAGCTGCAAAGAGCACAACTTCAAAATCAGATCCGAAGGGTTCCGCAGCGCCACTCAGAAGTACATGACGCAGGATTTCCGCGCCATCCGATCCACCCGGCTCGCGGGTTAAAACCACCTCCATACTGCGCGCTTTGATCCGGTTTGCAAGCTCTTTGATCTGCGTGGATTTGCCAGCACCCTCGCCCCCTTCAAAGGTTATGAAAAGCCCTGTTTGACCTTCGGAAGGGCGACCCTTTGCGGCGGCTTTTTTATTTTCCGCGGCTTGCTCCGGTTTTTGTTCAGACTTCGTCAAACCCGCTTATTCCTCAAAGGCCCAGTTGACCCAAAGTCAGCTCATAGAGCGCGTCAAGAGCGCGTTGCGGCATGGTGCCGGTTCCAACGTCCGCCGTTGCGTAGACCTTTTGTCGTTTGCGCTCCTGGCCATCTACCCTGACAACGAGATCGCCAATTTCCACGCCCTTCTCAACCGGCGCCCGCAACGGGCCCCGATATTCAACCCAAGCTGATATCCGCCCATAATCGCCGCGTGGCAGAAGGACTGCCACAGGCTCCCGGGGTGCGACATCGACATATCCTTGGCTTCCGCCGAAAACCCGGGCTTTTCCGAGTATTTCGCTTCTTGCGAAAAGCGGCACGGTTTGAAAGGACGCAAAGCCCCATTCGAGGATTGATTGGGCCTCTTCTTCGCGCGCCTTTGCTTTGTCGAGACCGTTGACGACTGCAATCAACCGCCGGTCTCCCTGCGTCGCCGAGGCAATCATCCCGTAACCTGACTCACGGGTATATCCTGTCTTGATGCCGTCGGCACCGATATCGAGGCGCAAGAGCGGGTTTCGGCTTCGTTGAAAAATATCGTTCCAGGTAAAGTCTTCCTGAGCAAAAACCTGCGACTGCTCGGGATAGGTTTCAACGACATGCAATGTCAGAACGGCAAGATCGCGCGCGGTGGAATATTGGTCCGGATCGGGAAGACCTGTTGCGTTTTTGAAATTGCTTCCCGTCATGCCGATCTTTTGGCCGAATGTGTTCATGCGTTTGGCGAACGCTTCTTCCGAGCCGGACATACCTTGGGCAACAGCGATTGCAGCGTCGTTCGCCGAGTGAACAGCAATCCCTTTGATGAGATCCGCTACTGCCACCTCAGAATGGATTTCCGCAAACATTGTTGATCCGCGGGATGGCGCACCGCCGCGCCGCCAAGCGTCTTCCGTTATCTCAAAACGGGTTTCAGGCGAGATTTCGCCGTTCGCCATGGCGTCAAATATGACCGCTAACGTGAGGACCTTGGCCATGCTGGCCGGTTTCATCGGCTCGCGCGCGGCCTTCTCGAACAAAGTCGTTCGGGCATCGACATCGATAAGAATGGCATGGGGCGCGCGCGTTTCGAAACTTGCTATGGCTTCATCCTGCGCGAATGCATGCCCGTGAGGCTGCCAGGTGGCAACGCTCAGTGAGAGAAAAAACGCGGATAGCAAAGACCGCATAACGTTGCCCCCCTCGAATGAGCACTCGGGAAAAAGTGCGAGCCAACGCCTTGAAAATTAACGCGCAGTTCTCCGTCGCGCAATCAGAGCAAACGGTAGCTTCGGGTTTTCCCGGCTAAGTTTGCGGATTTAGTCCTCGTCGCGGACGAGACGATCGATCGCCTGCAATGCGCGGACGCGCCCCTGGACCGACTTTGGATTAACATATGCATTACCCGGGGACACTCCGGCGGCCTCGTCTTGTGTCGCCTGATCCGGTAGCGCACGAATGACTTTCGGGACAAAGCTTCTGATTTTGTTTTCCGGGATGAAATCGGATGGGTTGTCATAGGTCGCCGGCAGGAAAAAGCGGCTGTCAAAGTTGTCGCGATCATCTGCCGTCGCGAGTGCAAATGCACTGGCGGCGTTGGCACCTGCGGCGGTTTTTGGCTGTGCGTTCGCATTGAGTGCGCTTGCGTCAGCGGGATTGCCGCCCTCGGGAGACAGTGCCATAGGGCGAGGAGCGTTTGTTTCCGCTCGGGCAATCTGTGTCGTAGGTTGCGGAGATTTTGTTTTGCGGGCTTTGGTCCCGCTTCCGCTGCGCCCTGCTTTGAATGCCAGAAGTTTTTCGCGTGATGCTACTTTGCTGTCCTCTACCGATCCGGGGCCGCGATAAGACGCGAGGAGGTAATCTTCGTCCTGGGCGTCAAGCCGCGCTTTGCCGACATATTGGACGCGGACCTTCGCAAGTCCCCCCGCTGCAGTGTCCAGTAACTCGGCAGTGCGATAAGACAGGTCAATGATGCGGCCTTTGACAAACGGGCCACGGTCGTTGACGCGGACAATCACCGAACGCTTGTTCTTCAGATTGGTCACACGGACATAACTTGGCAGCGGCAAGGTTGGATGGGCGGCTGATAAAGCAGTCTGGTCGTAGATCTCGCCATTCGCGGTCTTACGGCCATGGAAGTTCGGACCGTACCAGGATGCAATGCCGGTTTTATCGTAATTTGGTTGATGGCGGGGTTTGTACCATTTGCCTCTGATCTTGTAGGGCTTACCGACCTGGGCCCTGCCCCCGCCGCGCGGTATCTCAGCGTAAACACTATCAATCACCCGTTGGCTCACTGCCACGCCGTATTCTTTCGACGTGAACTTCACAGGCGAATTGATTTGTTCTGCGGAGAGTTTTTTGGTTTCGCCTTCGCTCGCGAAATCCGATGCGCAGCCAGCAAGCATTGCGCACGCAGCTATGGCAACCCATTGCGTAGCCAAACGGCCACGACGACGTTTGTTTTCGAACAACAACGGAACCCCAAAAATGTCCCAATCAAAGGCTCAAAGAGCCAACCCCAGCAAATTGGATACCGTTTTCAGCGAGTCGTTTCAAGAAACGTTCTGTATCTTTGCGGTAAGAAGAGGTCATTTCCGCGAAAGACGCCTAATGATGTGTTAAAGGAACAAAAAGGCCGGGCGCTTTCGCAACCCGGCCGTTTTTGAATTGAGAGATCGGTCGAGAGGTTTATTCGATGCGACCTTTTCCCTTGCGTCCATCGTCACGCAGCCAGGTGAAGCCGGTTCCGTCGTAGTCGCTGATTACGAAGCAAAAGGTGCGGCCTTCGTACCATTCTTCCCATTTTTGACAGAGCTTACCGTCGCGAACCCACCAACGGCCCTCGTCCTTCGGTGAGAAGAAACGGGCAACGCCTGTTCCCGTACCGTCACCCTTGAGGATGCCGTTTGAGCTATATTTCAAAGGAAACTCGCCGCCAAATGGAATTCTAAGAAATACCTTCTTTCCGGCAATTGCGTCCTTGATTTGCCCGCCTGACAATGGTCCTCGCTCTGCGAGTGCGGCGCCTGCTGTGGCGAATGTAAGAGATGCTGCAATCAGCATCTTAGAAAGTGCAGAATTTATGTGTCGCGTGTTCATGCGTGACCCCTTTCTTTCACGGCATCAGTTGTTTTGTTTACGCAGCTTTCCGTTCTTGGTTCACTCGATTCGTCGTTTTCGCGAGATAAAGTGGCTATCATCGAATTTCCCGCGTCGAAGAGTGCCTAAGTGTATCGCTATAATGTGGAGGTCGTAAGCCCCACGCGGCGGATCAAGGGGGCATTGTTATTTTTGACTTGAATTTGATCGCAAGCCAGCGCATTAAGGCGTTCTACCGAGGGGTGGCAGAGTGGTCGATTGCGGCGGTCTTGAAAACCGTTGAGGGTAACACCTCCGGGGGTTCGAATCCCTCCCCCTCGGCCATCC
>JBCDCZ010000221.1:0-7568 GCA_039180865.1 Pseudomonadota bacterium
CAGCCCCAGGCAATTGAGTGGTCATTGGCGACCCCCATGATGAGGCCGCGTTTTCCTGTCATCAGGCCGGGCATGACTTGTTTTCCATTTTCTCTTGGCGGGACGCGACGGTCAGGCGGGATATTTCTGGAACACGAGCGTGGCGTTGGTGCCGCCGAACCCGAAAGAGTTCGAGAGCACCACATCCACATCAACATTATCGATGCGTTCGAGCGCGATCGGAACGTTGGCGAAATCAGGGTCAAGTTCGGTGATATGAGCGCTCTCGGCGATGAAAGAATGCTGCATCATGAGAAGGGAGTAAATCGCTTCCTGCACACCGGTTGCGCCGAGCGAATGGCCGGTCAGTGATTTCGTCGCCGAAATATGCGGAACCCTGTTCCCGAAGACGGTTTGTATGGCCTCGATCTCTTTCTTATCGCCGATCGGCGTCGAGGTGCCATGGGTGTTAATGTAGGTTACATGCTCGTCCACGGTGCTGATCGCCATTTCCATGCAGCGAATTGCACCTTCGCCGGACGGTGCAACCATATCGAATCCGTCCGATGTGGCACCATATCCAACAACTTCCGCATAGATTGTCGCCCCGCGCGCTTTGGCATGCTCCAGTTCTTCAAGCACCAGAACACCTGCGCCACCTGCGATGGCAAAGCCATCTCGCGTCGCGTCATAGGCACGCGATGCGGTTGCCGGTGTATCATTGTGCTTTGACGTCATTGCACCCATGGCATCGAACAGGTTCGACATTGTCCAGTCGAGATCCTCGCTTCCGCCGGCAAAGATGATGTCCTGCTTGCCGAGTTGAATGATTTCATACGCATTGCCGATGCAATGGTTCGATGTGGCGCAGGCGGAAGAGATCGTGTAGTTGACGCCGTGAATTTTAAACGGCGTCGCGAGCGTTGCCGACGCGGTCGATGACATTGCTTTTGGCACGGCAAAGGGCCCGATCCGTTTCGGGGACCCATTCTGTTCGGTGATCATGGCTGCTTCAACCACGACGCGGGTTGACGGGCCGCCGGACCCCATGATGATCCCGGTTCGCGGATCGGAGATTTCGTTTTCCTCAAGGCCCGCATCAGCGATCGCTTGCTGCATGGCGACATAATTCCAGGCAGAACCCTTGCCCATAAAGCGGGCGACACGACGATCAACGACTTCGAATGGATCGAGTGTCGGGGCGCCTTGTACAGTGCAGCGAAAACCGTGCGCCGCAAACTCTTCGGAATGACTAATGCCGGACCGCGCGTTTTTCAGGCTATCAAGGACTTCACCGACGTCATTGCCGATCGAAGAAACGATCCCCATGCCAGTTACCACTACGCGCTTCATCTAACTTCCCCCGTCTCCTTGCGCCATAAGGTGCCACGACCATTTGACCAAAACTGTTGAGCGAACCCTGTCGCTGATG
This sequence comes from Pseudomonadota bacterium, assembly GCA_039180865.1. Classification (GTDB taxonomy): domain Bacteria; phylum Pseudomonadota; class Alphaproteobacteria; order Rhizobiales; family JACESI01; genus JBCDCU01. The sequence goes on from JBCDCZ010000221.1 coordinate 1,412, forward strand.
ATAACCCCGGCGTTGCTGTCTTTCAGACCGGGATTTCGCCGCCGCCTTTAGTCCAAACTGGCTATGGCGCTGAGCATGCGACCTTTACGACAAATCACCTGGACGCTCTGGAGACTTGCCAAATGATCCTAACTGCCGTCAAGCGTGCTAAAGCAAACCTGAACGGTCTTTTAGGCTTTTTTCTATTGCTGGAAAAGCGCAACCCTGAGGTCGTTCGCCTTATATATCGTTTCTCCGTCGGCTTTTAGCCAACCATCAGCAATGCCGAGCACAAGCCGTCCGGTCCTTAACTTTTTGACCTCGACGCCATATTCAACGACCTTCGTCGCCGGTGTCACCATTCCTGAAAACTTCACTTCCCCAACCGAAAGCGCTCTGCCGCGGCCAGGTTGTCCGCTCCAGCCCAGGAAGAACCCGAGCAACTGCCACAGCGCGTCAAGACCAAGACATCCCGGCATTACCGGATCGCCGTCGAAATGGCACGGAAAGAACCAAAGATCGTCTGTGATATCGAACTCTGCGCGGATCGAGCCCTGGTTATGCTCGCCGTCATTGTCGGCGATGTGGGTGATCCGGTGAAACATGAGCATCGGTGGCAATGGCAGTTGTGCATTACCCTGTCCGAAAAGAGTGCCTCGACCACACGCCAGAAGGTCATCATACGTGTAACTCGATTTCTTTTCGTGCATGGATTGCCTCCCGGAGCGAAATTTGGCCGCATTAGCCCGGCCTTTTGTCAGGCATTCTGCGGAGCCGGGTTCGTGTGGGCTTGCTCTTTAACGACTTTTTGGAGACCTGCCAATCCAAAAACAAAAGATCAACCAAAGCGCTTGAAGCCTTTTGACCTATGTCATTGTGCAGATGCGTTTTGACGCAGATATTCCAATAACCGCTAGGATCGCTTGCGTATCTGATTTTACTTTCTTATGAGTATGGTGTTATACGTGATCAGCGTTGCTACTGCTTTCACGGAACCGTCTTCAAAATTGGCACTTTACCTTCGCTGTTTTAGGGTAATGAAAACTAATTTTCTAAAGACTGGTCTAGAGTAGCAATTTAGAGGTACCGCTCTTGTGTTAGAACTTGAGAAGCTCAATTAGGGAGTGACATTCGTATACCATGCATACGATTGGTGTTGTGGATCAGTTGAGAAACGCCGGATTGAAACCAACCCGGCAAAGGATCGCTATTGCGACGAGCCTCTTCAAGGATGGCCACAAACACGTCTCTGCGGAAGATCTCTACGCCGATGTCCAAAACAGCGGCATGCATGTGTCACTCGCCACGATTTATAACACCCTGCACCAATTTACTGATGCGGGCCTTCTGCGGGAAGTGGCGGTAGACGGCGCGAAAACCTACTTCGATACAAATCTCCACGACCATCACCATTTCTTCATTGAAGACACAAATACCGTCATCGATATGGAAGGTGTCGATTTGAACTCGAACGATATTCAAAATGTTCCTGAGGACATGGAGATCGTGCGGGTGGATGTTGTCGTTCGTCTTCGCAAAAAGCGTGGATAGTCGCGCATTCTGAACTGCGCCCTCGTCTCGAACAACAAAACGACTTAGCGCTATCCCGGCTCTTTGATTCGGGCTAAAGAGCCGAGACTATTTGCGCCCGGACTCACTCGATAACTTCATCCGGATACACACCCCAAAGGTTCTCAGCCTTCATGTACCCGTCATATCGCTCGCCACGTACCCTGCACCATGTCCCGTTGCAGTGTCTGATTTCCGCAAGCACACCAGCTTCAAGTTCCGCCCTTTTGCGGCTTTGCTGGTCCGGTTCTTCGTGAACTGCGAAAAACGCATCGCCCTGCCAGGGCGCGACAACGGCGTGGCGACCGGCTCCAAGAAGAGATCTATGAACCCAGCCCTCCTGGCCGTCCAGATCGCGAATCCGACGCCAGACATCGAATTCCTGGATCACCTCGACCGGAAGCCCGGGTTTGACGTAAATCCATTCGATACGGTGATCGAAGCTTGGACCGACCCGCAGATTCGTCCGCTTTGCTTTCAGGCTCACGAATCGCGGCAGCGGCAAACCAGTCGCTGATCCCTTGATCGCACCTGCAATCAGGTTATCGATCGCGCTTTCTTCATCTTGCGCATAAGCTGCTGAAATGTCATTGGACAGCAGGGGAAAAGTGGATAAAACGAACGACAAAAGGGTCGCTATCGTAAGACGCGTTTTTTGTGTGGACGCCATTTCGAGGCTGCTCAATCCGGAAACTCTTACCAATTCTCAAATCTAGAATGATTGAATTTGGTTAATGCCCTCTTCACGCCCGCAGATTGATAGCGCGGATTTTGGGATACGTTACAGCGCAAATGAAAAAACATAAGCCCCTTGTCTGTGTCACGCGCAAACTGCCCGCACCGGTCGAGGCACGAATGGCTGAACTCTTCGAAGTCCGATTTAGCGACCGCGAAACGGCTATGACCCGCGAAGAACTTGAAGAGATGGTCAAAGACGCCGAGGTCCTGGTGCCGACGCTCATGGACCGGATCGACGCGGACCTCATATCGAAAGCAGGACCAAACCTGAAAATGATCGCAAATTTCGGCAACGGAACCGATCATATTAATATCGCGGCGGCCCATAAACGCGGCATCATTGTTACGAGCACGCCTGGTGTCACGACCGAAGACGCCGCCGACATGGTTGTGGCCATGATCATTGCAATACCGCGGCGGCTCACCGAAGGGACCGCTCTCATGCAATCGGGAGTGCAATGGCCGGGCTGGTCGCCCACATGGATGTTGGGTCGCAGATTGCGCGGAATGAAACTGGGTATTATCGGGATGGGCAGGATTGGCCAGGCGGTTGCTGCCCGCGCATTGCCTTTTGGAATTTCTGTCCATTATCATGCCAGGCGTCCGATTGCGCGGTCGACGGAAGAAGCGTTGTCGGCAACCTATTGGGCCAATCTCGACGAGATGCTGGCCCATGTCGACATTGTATCGGTCAATTGCCCGTTCACGCCTGAGACCTACCATCTGCTTTCCAAGAGAACGCTCGGCCTCGTTCGTCCGGACGCTTATGTCGTCAACACGTCTCGTGGTGAGATTATCGATCAGGAAGCCCTCATCAGTTGTCTGGAACAGGGGACCATTGCGGGTGCCGCGTTGGACGTCCTTGAACAGGGAGCGAATGTTGACCCGCGTCTGACCAGTTTGGCAAAAAAGGGAAAACTGGTGCTGATCCCGCATCTCGCCTCTGCGACGTTGGAAGGGCGTATCGATATGGGCGAGAAGGTCATTATCAATATCCAGGTCTATGCAGACGGACATCGCCCGCCGGATCGCGTTCTCCCGCCCAGCTTCGCAGTCGCTTGAGCGGCGCTTGCAAGGTGCGTTAATCGAAAAGTGCGTGCAGCGGCGTGCTTGCGTCCTTAAATGAGAGCTTCTAAATCCAAGTCATGAGCGAATATGTTGTAGCCGCCCTCTATAAGTTCACCCCGCTGCCCGATTTCGTCGACTTTCAAGCGCTGCTGCAACGCGTCTGTGACGCCAACGGGGTGATGGGAACGCTTCTCCTTGCTGCGGAGGGAATAAACGGCACAATCGCGGGTCCCAGAGATGGCATCGATCAAGTGCTTCGCCATATTCGTGAGACCCTTCCGGGTTGCTCCGACCTTGAGCACAAAGAAAGCCTCGCGTCGGAAAAGCCGTTTTACCGCATGAAGGTCAGGCTAAAGCGCGAAATCGTAACGATGGGCGTTGCGGGCATAGACCCGAACGAGGTCGTAGGCGAGTATGTCGATCCAGATGATTGGAATGCGCTGATTGCGGACCCCGATGTGGTCGTGATCGATACGCGCAATGATTACGAGGTATCGATCGGCACGTTCAAAGGTGCGCTTGATCCGAAAACGGCATCCTTCCGTGAATTTCCGCAATGGGTTGAAGACAATCCTTCCCTCGCGAAGAATAAGAAAATTGCCATGTTCTGTACGGGCGGTATTCGCTGTGAGAAGGCGTCTTCTTTCATGAAAAAAGCAGGTTTCGAGAATGTATTTCATCTACGCGGCGGCATATTGAAGTATCTTGAAACCGTACCCGAAGATCAGAGCCTCTGGCAGGGGGAATGCTTCGTTTTCGATCAGCGGGTATCGGTCCGCCATGGGCTGGAGGAAGGCCATTACGATATGTGCCATGCCTGCCGGTATCCGATCACGGCAGACGACAAAGCGAGCCCCGATTATGTGCCTGGTGTGTCCTGTCCCAATTGTGTCGGCCGAAACAGCGAGAAACAGGTAACCCGCTTTCAGGAACGTCAAAAACAGATCGAACTTGCGCGCTCGCGTGGCGAGGAGCATCTCGGTGACAATAAGACGGGTCGCAGTACAGACGCGCAGAAGACATCGGGAGAAACCGCGGCATGAACGAGAATGCGCAATTCCCGAACGAAGGAACACCTGACAAGATCGCTCCAGTGGCACTGAATGCCCAGTCCCGCCCGGTCCTTTATTCGTTTCGCCGTTGCCCCTACGCGATGCGCGCGCGCCTTGCTCTCAAGTCCGCTGGTATTGAAGTCGAACTTCGCGAAGTTGCCCTTAAGGCAAAGCCTGACCACATGATTGAGATCTCACCGAAAGCAACCGTTCCGGTTCTTCAGTTACCTGATGGGGCGGTGATCGAACAAAGCATCGACATCATGCATTGGGCCCTCGGTGAGAATGACCCGCGATCTCTGCTCCCGGACGATGAAGCCATTCTTTCCGAAGTCGAAGCCCTTGTTGAAGAAAACGATGGCCCGTTCAAACGCGACCTCGATCGCTACAAGTACCCCAATCGCTACGAAGGCGTCGACGCACTCCACCACCGTGAACAGGGATTAGCGTTTTTGGTGAAACTCAACAGCCACCTCGAAGAGAACCGGTATCTGTTTTCGAACGAGCCGGGATTTGCGGATTTCGCGATTTTTCCTTTTGTCCGGCAGTTCGCCAATGTCGACAGATCATGGTTCGACTGTCTGCCACTGGCGGCCCTTAAGAGCTGGTTGGAGGGGCATCTGTCATCCGCGGAGTTCGCTGCGATCATGGACAAACATAAGCCATGGGCTCCGGATGATCCGGTAACATTATTCGGAGGTCTGTAAGAAACAAAGGCGCTCCGAAGAGCGCCTTTTTATTCTACCATTGGATCTGCTCAATCTCGTAGAAGTCGACCCTTGAGCCATCTTCGAACTCAATGTAGCCGTTGGCATCCTGCGAGAGTTCAAGAAGTCCTTCCGACTGATCGACGATCGATCCCTCTTCCAGATTCAAGACCCAGGAGGGATTGGCGTCATCCGCCGTTACCGAACCGAGATCGAGAGCGTCGATAAAGCTCCCGCCTGCACCACCGAAGACCGCGTCGTTGCCGCTGCCGGCCTCGAAAGTGAAGATGTCATGGCCTTCTTCACCGAGAAGCGTGTCGTCACCGGTTCCGCCAAGGAGGGTGTCGTCTCCGGTCCCGCCCTCAAGCCGGTCGTTACCCGAGCCTCCGTAGAGCGTGTCGTTACCGGCGCCACCGAGGAAGGTATCATTCCCGCCAAGACCGAAGACGGTATCGTCGCTATCCGATCCGATTACGCTATCAGTGCTATTCGAACCGCGAATGGCATCGACACCGCGGACTTCGATACCTGAGAGGTCAAAATCCAAAGCTTGGCCACGGGACGTAAACACTTCGCCGGTCGTACCCGTACCGTCGATGATCTCGATACCGGATGTTTGGGCAGAGAAGTTCGACTGAACATCGAAGCTGTCATCCCATCCATCTTGCAGAACAAGGGTATCCGTACCACTTGTGCCGCTATCTTGAACAGTGTTCACGCCAGGATCACCAACCCAGGCATCGAGGAAGATCGTGTCCGATCCGTCACCACCATCGATGAAGTCGCGGCCCTCGCCATCGAAAATTGTGTCATCGCCAGACCCGCCGAAGAGTGTATCGTTGCCGACGCCGCCTTCCAGCTGGTCATTCCCTGAACCACCGCTCAGCGTATCGTTCCCGCTCAGTCCACCTGTCAGCACGTCGTTGCCGCCACCACCGGTCACATTGTCATCGGAATCGGAGCCGATGACCGAGTCGGCTAATGATGTGCCGCGGATCTCATCGATGCCCGTTGTGGTGATACCGGTCAGATCGAAGTCGAGGG
>JBCDCZ010000222.1:0-7532 GCA_039180865.1 Pseudomonadota bacterium
GGGATCGGGAGCGGTCATGAGCACGGTTTTGTTTCAGGAAACGATCCGGGCCCTGTGGGACTCGATCGATCTCGGAATTCCGGAATTCACGCAAGACGGGCGCGTCGATCTGGAAATCGATGACATCGACGTCACCCTGCGAGACGCCGATGACGACACGCGGATGATCGCAGAGGCGACGGGAGGTTTCCTGACAGAGAACCCGTCTTCCCGCCGCGATCAGCTTGAGAAAATCCTGCGGCTCAATCTCGCTGTAACACCCAGTCATGCGGTGTTGGTGACAAGCGAGACGAACCGCACCGGAATGGACGAAATCCGCATTCGCGCCTACTACACCTATAGCGCGAATGATGTCGGGCATTTGGCGGATCTCATATCGGATGTCGTGTCCGCCGCACAAACCTATCGCACCGTTACCGCAGGCGAACGGACAGCACCGCGCGCCATTCAGGATACTGATTTTGGGCACGGCGCAGATGAAACTGAGGACATAGTTATTTTTCAGCCCTAGGAGAAAAAAAGGCGCGTTTCCGACGCCACCAGGCTGAACAGATCAATCGGGGGAGAGAAAGTGTTGATGGACTTGGAAGTAAAACCCGATACAGAAAGGTCTCTTGAAGACATAGCACAAGACCTTGCCGGCGGTGGTATGGGTAAGCGGCTAGGGCTTGGGAAGAACGAGCTTGAAACCGCACTGGCTGTTGCCAATACGCGTCTTAATTCAGGCGACCCGTTTAAAGCATTTGAACTCTATTCCATGATCGTTTTGTGTTCACCGATGGAAATTGAGCATCAAGCAGGGCTCGCCAATTGCGCACTTCAGATTCAAGAATACACCTTGGCGCTCAATGCAGCATCCGCGATGGTCGCACTAGCACCAAAAGATGAACGCGGATACTACTTTTCCGCTGCAGCCTGCCTTGGCCTTGAAGCCTATGATGAAGCTTTCGAAGATGTGGTCGATGCGATGAGTTTTGCTCGCGAAGCAGGCAATTCTGAGATCTATGTTGCGGCTGAAAGACTCCACCAGCAATTGGCCGCTCGTAATCAGTAATGTCTGACTCGCAAAGCACACCCGGCAAACTTGCCGAAAACCTGTCCATGAGCGAGGAGCAGATTGCCCTCATGGGCGAAGTCTTTGCGCGGGGCACTGAGAAGCTGGGTATCGACGGTCGGAAGATTTTTGAAAAGATCTCGGAAAGCGGTTCGGTTGCCGGTGCACTCGGTGTATCCGATGCGATGGTCGAAAACCTTTACGCAAGCGCGCACCGGCAGTTTGTCATCGGCCAACTTGACCGCGCGGAACAGCTTTTTAGAGCACTCTGTTCGCTGGCGCCTAAGGGCGTTGACCACTGGCTCGGTTACGGCATTTGCCTGCGCGCAAGAGGCCTGCAAGAAGCGGCGCTCGGAGCCTTCGGAACCGCAGCAAAAGTCGCTCCGGACGCTGCCGTCCCGCACTTTCACCGGCTTGAGATCCTAATCAGAACCGAAGATTGGGAGGCTGCCAAAGAAGCGCTCTCTCACTTCGATATAAAGGCTAGTGACGCGGAAAAGGAGAAACTGAGTGACGCTTTGGAGCCCTTTAGAACCGCGCTTTCTATGAGGAAAAATGGTTAGCGGCGTTGCCTCAGCTCCAATTTCCGTTTCGGACCTGACAAGGCTCGTCAACAGTCTCGCAGATAGCGAGAACGCGCTCCTCATTTCGAAAAACATTTATGTCGAAGGTCAGACGCGCCCGCAATCCGCGGGAGCGGTACCTGATCCTACAGGTACTGCCCGCCAGACCGGCGCAACCGACGGAGCAACAGCCCGCACTCAGGTTTCGCCAGCACAAGCGGGTCTTCTTTCAGAAGCGGCAACATCCCTTGCAAATGCAGCAAGGGGAGGGACCGCAGACCCTCTTATGGCGGCTGGCCTCACACGTGCTCAACCAACCAGTCTCAACGATATTGCCGGATCGCTGGCGACCCTCACGACACCGGGAACAGGCTTGCTTTCCGGTCGGGCCGAAGCGCTCGCAATCGCACTGGGCAGTCTTATCGATCAATCTGGAGGTGGCGACACTCTTCCTGGTGACGGATTTATCCGCGGGTCTCTTGGCACTGACAGCAGTCTTTCAGCGCGCGATCAGCTTTCGCGGGCCATCGCGAATTTGCAAAGCGCAATCAACGGGAACGGGATCGCTGGGTCGGCTGGAGCCAGTGCGCTTGCCGGAAGTCTCGGACGCGATGCTCTGGTCAATCCGGCAGGGCAGGGCCCTGATGGAGCAGGCAGGCTCGCGACTGCAGGCGTTGCGACAAACGGCAATCTCAACGCCGTGAGTGCCAATCAGATCGGAGCCCTTGCTGCATCACAATCGGGTATTCAAGTCGCGTCGCTTGACGGAGCGCGTCTGATGGATCCTGCCCGGTCCGCCGATTTCGCAGATTTCATGAGAGGAATTGCTCATGCTGACGGGAAAGCAGGCACGCTCATGTCCATGGTCGGCTTTAACGCCGCAATGATTCCCGGCTGGCCGCAACCGGCACCGTTTGCGCCCGCCGCCTCAAAGAAAGAAGCCATCCTCCATCAGATGATCCGGACGCAAAACGTCATGGATGAAAAGGAGATGATGGAGTATCTCGCCAAAATGGGTGCCAATCAGGCGCTTCTTGAGAAGATCCAGAAACTCTTCAATCAGGCCGGCGACAAGATCAAACTGACCTTCTGGTTGACGGCCCTTACAAGTCTCGTGACAAACATCCTGAAGACCATGGCACAGGAAATCGCTGACGACATTTTGTTGTCGGAAGAAGAGGAAGAACGGGAAGACGCGTCCGAAGTCATTGTCCCCAACAGATCCGGGCGAAAGCGGTTCTTCGTCAACTGATTTGCCAAAAAATGGCTTTCCAGTATTCTTTGACACAAAGGGCTCTCGGCAATGCGGGCATGTTAGCCGCAACACAGACTCATGACCGGGGCTTAAGGAGATACCGACATGTCAGGGCTCACTTCCGGCGTCACGAACACAATTCCGGCGCAGCAGCTTCTGAACACCGCCAATCAGGTTCAGACCCAAAACACAGAAGAAACAGCCAACGAACAAGCGACCCAGCCGATCGCTGGCAACAATAGCGGGCTTCTGCAAAACTTCATTTTGCCGCGTGGCTCCCTTGCGGGCCTCGGCCTGCGGACGCCCCGCAACCAGGGCGATACAGAGGTGCTTCTCGCTGAGGTCACGCTCATTCTCGAAGGCTTGCAAGACGACAATGACAGTCAAAGAGCGGAGGCGGAAGCCAATTCAAATCGCATCAAGCTCAGTGATGTCCTTGCAGTTCAGAGCCAGGTAGCGGCTGAACAGGCGAAGCTCGCATCATTTGAGGCTGAGAAGCAGGCGAACCTGACGAAAATCTCAACTCTTGAAACAGAACGGGCAAACCTCGTAACCGAAAAGGGCACTCTGGAAAGCGAGCGCGGCACCTTATCGACAGAGCGGATAACGCTTGCAGAAGAAAAGGCCACGAACACGGCCCGCATTGGCGTGATCGACACGCGCGTCACTCAGATCAATGCACAAATCCAAGCACTGGAAGCCATGGATAAACCGCCCCAGAGCCAGATCAATACCCTTAAGGCGGAACGCACCGCTCTTTTGAGTGAAAAGGCAACGAAAGAAGCGCGCAACACGGTAATCGACACCAGAATAGCTGCCATCGATACCCGGATTGCAGAGATTGATGCCCGCATCACGGCAATCGATACAAGGCTTGGCGAAATCGATACGGAAATAACGAACCTTCAAGCGCGCAATGTGGAACTCGATGGCCTGATCGCGGCGACCGAGTCGGAGATTCTCACGCTTGAGACAACGATCACTCAGTTGACGTTGCTGGTTGCGGCGGCCGTTGCTGATTCCGTTGAGGTCGATACCGAAGAGACCCAGGAAGAGAACGAGGAAGTCGAAGTCGAGCAGCGCCTGACGGATATTCTGCCGGAGTTTCAGGAAATTCTTGAGATTGACCTGGAAGACGTGAAGGTCGAGGATTTCCTGAGTGAACTCGGGATTGATGGAGTGGAGGTCGAAATTGCGGTTGAGCAAACCTTTGCTCTTCTCGGCAGCTTCTATGAAGCCCTCGGTGTCTTCCTCCAGCTTGCCGATCTTGTTGAACTGGATCTCGATTCAGTCGCACGCGCCAACAATAAAGAACAGCGCATGCAGCTTGCCCTCTAAGGCAGACGAGTACGACTAGGGGCGGTGCTCATGAGAGCGCCGCCTTTTTTGTTGTCAGAAGTCTCAGTGATGGCCAAAGCGGAAGGCTTTTTCAGACCCCTTCTGATCGCGGGCGGGATTTGACGGATCGCGCACGCGATGGTCACCCGCTTCCATATCAATCACGCCGTGCGTCAACGGCTCCTTGTAGAGCCTCGCCTTATTGTGTGAAACCCACGTCAGGATCTCTGCAACGGCATCGAAGAGTTCATCGGGAACATACTCGTTCACATCCGTATCTGCGAAGAGGTTACGCGCGAGCGGTACGTTGCGGAACACAGGCACGCCGGACGCTTCAGCCTCGGCCCGAAGGCGGGCTGCATTCAGATTGCGCCCTTTCGCAACAACAATCGGAAGTGGCGTCACCTCAGGCCGATAATCGATTGCAATCGCGAGATGCGTTGGATTGACGACAAGAGCCGTCGATTTCTTTGTCCGCTCAACGCCGTCGCTCATGACGAGTTCCTGGGCAAGCTGTTTGCGCTGGCCTTTGATGATCGGATCACCTTCGCTTTCCTTGAACTCCCGCTTCACTTCCTCCTTGGTCATCATCAGGCTCTTCGTGTGGGAATGGCGCTGGTACATGAAATCAAAAACCGCGACGATCACGAAGGCGAGGGCAGAGAACAGCAACGTGCTGAGAAGAATCGATTCAGTCACCTGCAACATGCACGGCATACCGCACTCAACGGAATTGACGTAAGGCTGGATGGCATCCCGGATCACGATGAAAAGCAGGACTGACAGAAAGATGATTTTGACGATGGACTTCAGGATTTCGACGATCTGCTTCATGGAGAAGATTCGCTTGAAGCCCTGAACAGGGTCGACCTTTTCCAGTTTCGGATTGACGTTTTCCATGGCAAAAATCGTCCCGAACTGAAGGTAGTTCGCGAAAACACCGGAAAGAATGGTCACTGCGATGATCGGAAGAAGGATCGCAACACCGTCGTCAAAGGCGACCCGGATCCCTTGAAAGGCACTCGTCTGGAAATCCTGACCATGAAACGATGCGATATGGTCAATGAGGGCAACCAGCCGGTTAAAGATGGAGTCCCACATAATCCAGATATAGGCGATCACGCTCATCAGAGAGACAGTGGTGACGACCTCCTGACTGCGTGCAACTTGACCCTTTTGCCGCGAATCACGGATCTTTTTCGGGGTCGGCTGTTCGGTTTTTTCGCCGCTCGGTTGGCTCATCGCGCCTGATCTCCGGTATCGCGCTCCTCAGCGTCCTGTTGGTCCAGCAACGTTTCACCACCTTCAAGCAGCTTATAAAGCTGATCGGTGTAGACATGGAAATAAGACTGCCGGTCCGCAGCGTACGGGAACAGAATACTTGAATAGAAAATCAGAATCAAAATTGCGATACCGCTCTTGATCGGCATTGCCAGAATAAAGACCTGAATTTGCGGTGCAAAACGGCTGACAAGGGCCAATGCGAATTCAGCCAGGAACATGATCGCAATGACGGGCGCTGCGATGATGAACATCGTCCGCATGCCAAAGTCCAGAATACCCAGGACCAGTTCCGGGAAGTCTGGTGCAATGATTGGAACCGCTTTCGTGATCGGCCACATCACGTAGCTCGTATAGAGAATGTCAAGGATGACCAGAAAGCCACCGATCGAAAAGAAATAGGTCAGGAACGCCTGCGAGAAAAGATTTCCAAGCGGTGAAGTCTCGTGCCCTTGGAGCGGGTCGATACTCGCCGCAATCGCGGCACCACGCTGGTTGTCGATAAGGTCGCCGGCCGCTGCGACCGCCCAGAAGATCCAGCCGATCATATAACCGAACAAAAACCCGATCACGAATTCCTTGGCAAAGAAATAGGCATAGGAATTCAGTGTCCGTTCGACATCACCAACCGTTGCGTAAGTGACGGGAATTACCGGAATAGCGATAATCAGAATCGCAGCGTTGCGGGCGAGCCTTGGAACGGAACCAGGCGTCAAAACCTGGGCCGTTGCGATAAAGGCGTAGATTCTTGGCAGACACAATGCGACCGCTACGAGGTAATCCTCGTAAAGCTTGAACATTCCGACAATAACGTCCACCGGGCGCCGCCTTTAGTCGTCATGTCAGTTCGGGGAAGGTGTCGAAGAGCGTCAACGTGAAGGTGAACATCTCGGAACCGAGGGTTCCCGCTGTCGCGGCGATTGTGATTGCGACCGCGACCAATTTGACGGCAAACGAAAGCGTTTGCTCCTGAACCTGGGTGAGGGCTTGAAGTAGGCTCACGAAAATCCCAACGAGCGATGCCACAACAATTGGCGGCATGGAAAGGATCATGACCAGGATCATCGCTTCGGTAATTGCGTGCAGTGCGTCGCTTGGAGACATGACAATCCTCTTTCTCAGGGCACATATGTCGTAACGAGACCCAATATGAGCCGCGACCAACCATCCACCATGACAAACAGGAACAATTTGAACGGCAAAGAGATGGTGAGCGGCGACACCATCATCATACCCATGGCAAGCAGGATGTTCGACACGATAAGGTCGATTGCGATAAACGGCAAATAAAGGAGAAATCCTATTTCAAAGGCTTCTCTCAACTGTGTGACGGTGAAAGCGGGCAGCATCACTGCGATACTTTGCGGCGTCACGGCTTCAGACAATTCTTCCGGCCAAAGCTCAGTCGTCGCTTTCAGAAAGAAGTTGCGCTCCCGGTCATCAGCATGCCTGTCCAGAAACTCAACCAGTGGAACCTTGCCCGCCTGGAAGGCTGCTTCCACACTCTCGATGTTATTGAACGAAAAATTGCCCCTGGTCAGGATATTGTAGGTTTCCACGGCAACCGGCGCCATGATGTAGCCCGACAGGATGATTGCGAGCGCATTCAAGGCGATATTGGGTGGAATCTGCTGCACACCAAGCGCATTACGGACAAGCAGAAGGACAACCGCGATCTTGATAAAGGACGTCGCAACCACCGCCAAAAACGGGACGAGCGCGGCTCCAGCCAGAATCAGTATTAGATTTAACGGATCCATAAATACCCCGCCACAGGCGCAGAAGCGCCACCGTCACTATCCGTTGAATAGAAGCCTAGTGACCCGCACCCCAATGCGGTCATCCAGTTGAACGATATCGCCTTCGGCGATTGCAGTACCATTGGCCCTGATCGTCACGACCGTTTCCGCCGCATTGGGTGTTTCTCCAAGATCAACGATTGTGCCCGGTTGCCAGCTTTCCAACGTGGCGATCGGAACTTCAACTTGCCCAAGATCAAACGTCAGCGCGACCTGCACGTCCGGGATCGGGGCGGCGGCAC
>JBCDCZ010000223.1:0-7421 GCA_039180865.1 Pseudomonadota bacterium
CGTCGACAAGATCAATAAGCTGATGCGCCATGATCTCGGCATCGGAAAAACCGGGGAGCTTGCTCTCATCGGCGAAGACCGTTTCATGCGAAACGACACTGAGTACACGCCTGACAGAAACGACATCCTGGCAACGCAACTCAACAGCCCGGTGATCGATGCCGCGTTCAAGGACGGTGAAGCATTCGGTTACGATACGCTTTATCGTGGCGAGCTTATGGATCTCGAAGCGTTGCGCTTTGAGTATCAGGGTAAAACCTTTGCGTTACTGGCGATGCAAACCTACGCCGAGGCCACAGAGCCCGTTGTCGCTATGCGGAACAGGCTGATCATCGTCGGTATGGTTCTCCTTTCAATCGCAGCGGTCGTTGGATTTTTTGTCGCCACAACGATTACAAGACCAATCAACAATCTTGTGGGTGCGATGAAACAGCTTGCGTCCGGTGACACACGGGTCGCTCTGGACGATGTGAGCCGTGTCGACGAGATTGGCGACATGTCAAAGGCAGTGGAAGTCTTCCGTGATAACGCCATCCAGCGGATCGCGCTTGAAGCCGATGCAAGAAGCGAGCAGGACAAGGAACGTCAACGTCAGGCATCCCTTCAAAACCTGATCGAGGATTTCAAGTCTATCATGTCGGACCGGCTGGAAACGGTTGGCGAGCAAATGACCCGTATGAAGGAAGCGGCAACGTCGCTTGATGGCCTTGCGGGCGATGCCAAATCGGAGTCGGAACTTGCGGGTTCAGCGTCTTCCAACGCCTCGGCAAATGTGGCGACCGTCGCGGCTGCCACAGAGGAAATGACGGCCACCGTCCAGGAGATCGCCCACCAAACGGAAGAAACCATGCGGTTCGTCTCGGATGCCGTTGACGCAGCCGAGGCAACCAACGGCAATGTCCAGGCACTTCTGCAGGCAGCGGAGCATATCGGAAGCGTTATCAGTCTGATCCGCGATATTGCCGAACAGACCAATCTGCTTGCCCTCAACGCTACGATCGAAGCAGCAAGAGCCGGAGAAGCCGGTCGCGGCTTCGCGGTCGTCGCCTCTGAAGTGAAGGGATTGGCCGAGCAGACGTCAAACGCCACAAATGAGATCTCGGACCAGATAACCGGAATTCAGAATTCCGTTCGCGAAGCGGTCGACGCAATTGGAAACATAACGTCGACCGTGACGAAGATCCGAGAATTGACCGGCTCGGTTGCAACAGCCGTGGAAGAACAGCGCGCAGCAAATCAGGAGATCGCGCGTTCTGCAAGATCAGCCAATGAGAGCACTGAAAGCGCGGTTGACAGGATGTCGACGGTTTCCAACGCCGTTTCACAGACATCGGAAGAGGCCAATTCGGTCAATACAGCGTCCAGCCTTGTTTCCGAAGCAAGTAATAACCTTGCTGAAGAGGTCGAGAAGTTCCTTGTTGGCGTGACAAAAGACGTTGAAGACCGTCGCGGCGCTTTCCGCAGATCCAGAACGGAGACCATCGCGCTTAAACTCCTGGATGGTCAGGAGCGAACGGCGACAATGACCGAGGTGAGCCGCACCGGGTTGCATTTGACTGATGCGGGCGACATCCCGACCGGAGAGGCCTTGGAGTTGGGTTTCGCGGATGGAACAAAACTCTTTGGCACCGTGGCCCGTCAAACAGGGACTGGTATTGCTGTCCAGTTCGGGGAAGTACTTTCAGATTCACACAGTCTTCTCGCTGCATAGATGGCGCATCTTGTTCGGGCCCTCAGCGCTTTTGCTGCGAGCCCGGCCAAAGCAGCCAATGAGGCAATGCCGCATACCGGTCCGATAGATAAGCGGACGGAGTGTTTCCAGTTATTGGCATTTTTGCAGTCCTTAAAGGGTCATTTCCCAGTCAAGGACGCGAGCACTGCATCAAGCACCTGCAGATGGTCGTCCGGATCGTCACCCTCCGAGATCGCCAATGCGGCCCGGTCGAACATCGCTGAAAGCTGTGCAGTGAGCGCATCAATAGGCAGGGTTCTGATCTCATTTGCCATCATCGCTTCCGCGAGCCTCTGGCGCAGCGTGTCCGCCGAGGTTTCCCGGTCAATCTTGTCGAGTTCAAGCTGTCCCAGAACGGTCGGGCCATCACGAAGCATGATGCGGATTGGTAATGCCATCTCCAATCAAGCGAAGATCCGGGCGTCAACCTTGCAATCCTGAAGAGTGACCATGAAACAATCCCTCCTGAAGGCCGCGGTGCGGTCGGTGGCCTGATCTTGAAACCATTGACGGACGAGGCTTTCGGCCAAAGGCACTTCATCACGCGTGATCCGAACGGGGTTTTAATCGACGTGATCAAGCCCATTCCACCGTTGGGTGAATTCGCTGCCCAATAAGCGCCGGATGCTCTTCCCACACAAGGATGCCAGAGGAGAGCGCCTCTCACGACGCCTCCGGCCTCCCTAATTGGTCTCTCAGACCCAGTTCAAAACCACTTTTCCTGACTGACCGGATTTCATGGCCGCAAACCCTGCCGCGAAATCATCGACACCCATTTCATGCGTGATGACCCGGCTCACATCGAGCCCGTTCTGCAGCATCGCAATCATCTTGTACCAGGTCTCGAACATTTCGCGGCCATAGACACCCTTGATGGTGATCGCCTTGAATACAATCCGCGACCAGTCGACAGGCGACGTGCCCGGCGGAATGCCGAGAAGCGCGATCCTGCCGCCCATGACGAGCGCTTCGACCATCTGATCGAGCGCCTTCTGGCTTCCGGACATTTCGAGCCCGACATCAAACCCCTCTTTGAGGCCAAGGTCGGCAATAACATCATTCAGATTTTCCTCAGCCACATTGACGGTGCGGACACTCGGTACAACATGTTCGGCCAGTTTCAGACGGTCGGGGTTAATATCGGTGATGACGACATTGCGCGCACCGGCATGGCGCGCCACGGCAGCCGCCATAATGCCGATCGGACCCGCCCCGGTGATGAGAACATCTTCGCCGAGAAGATCGAAACTGAGGGCTGTGTGAACCGCATTACCTAAAGGATCGAGGATCGCGCCGATCTCGTCCGGAACATCATCCGGCAGGGCCACCACATTGAATGCGGGGAGTTTCAGATATTCAGCAAAAGCGCCCTGCTCGTTGACGCCGATCCCGCGCGTGCCAGGGTCCAGATGGAACTTACCGGCCCGGCTTTGACGGCTATCGGTACCAATCAGATGGCCTTCGCCGGAACAGCGTTGCCCGATGGAGAGCCCCGTCACATCCTTGCCGATCTCGACAATCTCGCCTGCAAATTCATGGCCCGTGATCATCGGCACCGGTACGGTCTGGGACGCCCAGTCATCCCAGTTCCAGATATGAATATCGGTTCCGCAGATACCGGTTTTCCTGATGCGGATCAGAACTTCATCCGGTCCGATTTCCGGCACCGGCGCCCGGACCATCCAGAGCCCCTCCTCCGGTTTGGATTTTTCAAGCGCTTTCATTGTGTTCGCAATCATGAAATCACTCCAAGCTCAGTGCCAACCTTTTGGAACGCCGCAAGCGCGCGATCCAGTTCATCCTTTGTCAGGGCAGCATTCATTTGTGTCCTGATCCGGGCTAAACCACGCGGAACGACCGGAAAGAAGAAGCCTGAAACATATACACCTTCCTCAAAGAGCCGGTTTGCCATCTCCTGCGCAAGCTTGGCATCGCCCAGCATGACCGGAATGATCGGATGCTCGCCCGGCAACAACTCAAAGCCGAGCTTCTCCAGCCCGGCGCGCCAATACTCAGCATTTTCAAAGAGTTTAGAACGAAGAGCACCGCCCTCTTCGATGAGGCGGATGGCTTCGAGCCCCGCAGCAACAATCGCCGGCGGCAGGGAATTGGAGAAGAGATAGGGCCGCGCGCGTTGCCGTAACAGATCAATAACAGGCTGCGGCCCGGCAATATAGCCGCCGATGCCGCCGCCGAGCGCCTTTCCCAAGGTGCCGGTCAGGATATCGACATCGACGCCGAAGTGATCGGGCGTTCCCGCGCCATTCGGTCCCATGAAGCCGGTCGCATGACAATCATCCACCATGACGACGGCATCGTAGGCTTTGGCAAGTTTTGTTATCTTGGGCAGATTGGCGAGATAGCCGTCCATTGAAAAGACGCCATCGGTCGCAATCATGATATGGCGCGCACCGTCGTCCCTTGCTTCCTTCAACTTCGCCTCGAGATCCGCCATGTCGTTGTTCTGATAGCGGTAGCGTTTCGCCTTGCACAGGCGCACCCCATCGATGATGGAGGCATGGTTAAGACTGTCGGATATGATTGCATCTTCCGGTCCGAGCAGAGGCTCGAAGAGGCCGCCATTGGCATCAAAACAGGCGGCAAACAGAATGGAATCGTCCTTCCCCAAAAACGAGGCTAGTTTTGTCTCAAGCTCCCGGTGGGCATCCTGCGTGCCACAGATAAAGCGCACCGATGCCATGCCGAAGCCCCTCGGCTCCATGGCCGCCTTTGCCGCTTCGATGAGAGCCGGATCATTTGCAAGGCCGAGATAATTGTTGGCGCATAGATTGATCACTTCTTTATCGCCAACGCTGATCTCCCCACCCTGCGGTGACGTGATCATGCGCTCGCGCTTGTAGAGCCCCTCTTCTTCAATCTGATCGAGGGTGTCTGAGATATGGGACAGGAATGCGTTTGACATCTTCGGCCTCTTAAAATCAGGCCTCCGTATAACATACCGGATTCATTTCCAAAATAGTGGATTTCCGGAATAGTAGATAAATTCCAGTAAACAAGACTTCATGATGTGTGTATCATGAACCTTTGACGATCAGGAAAACCCGCGCGGGCCCGCCTATAGAAGAGAGCGCGTGCGGGACGTCCGCTGCATAGCGCGCTGTGTCACCCTCGCTGACATCTTCAGTGGCGCTTCCAGAGACGATCCTGACCTTGCCTTCCAGAACGGTAAGGTGTTCCCGCGCACCGCGTCCATGCGCCTTACTCTTCAAGGCAGCACCATCATCGAAGCGGATATCATAGACTTCGTGACCTCCGGCTTCCTCGGGCGGCGACAGAATGCGGATCTGGCAGCCATGACTGACATTGTCGATCACGGGCACATCCGTATTGGAGAGAACCTCGATCTTATCCTTGTCATCGACCTCTTCCATGAGGCCCGCGAAATCGATTTGAAGCGCACGCGTCAGGTTCCACAGGGTCGAGATGGTCGGGCTACTCTCGCCGCGTTCAATCTGGCTTAGCGTGGACCGTGAAACGCCGCTCAAATTGGCAACCGCTTCCAGTGACAGGTCTTTTTCCCGCCGGGCCTCTTTAAGCCGCGCCGGTAAGTGGGTGAGAATATCGCATGAAGATTCCGTCATACTGGAAACCTAGTCGAGAAAACCGGAAACGCCAAGCGTCAAATGTGCTGGGTCGTGGCATTCATTTGGAACAGAGAACCAACAAATCCTTCCGCTCATCCGCCTGTCATGGGCAGGACGCGTTACTGGGAAACCAGACTTGCCCCCGTTCGTTCTGCCTTTCAATGGCGTTCTCCGGAATCTGGCCTTGGCAAAGCGAGCAAGCCGCCAGCGATAATTACGCCAATGCCGATCAAGGCGACGGCTCCGGGTATCTCGGCGAATAACACTGCGCCCCAGATCAGACTGAAGACCAGATAGCAGTAATCGAACGAAGCGACTGTCGCCGGTGGTCCGGTCTGATAGGCAATTGCGGCACCAACGCTGCCAATCGTGAGCAGGCCGGCGAGGAGCGCGAC
The DNA here is from genome assembly GCA_039180865.1 of Pseudomonadota bacterium. Lineage (GTDB taxonomy): Bacteria > Pseudomonadota > Alphaproteobacteria > Rhizobiales > JACESI01 > JBCDCU01. The sequence goes on from JBCDCZ010000223.1 coordinate 5,733, forward strand.
CGTTGCAAGCAATCGAAGATCGAGCGGCTGCCAGGGTCCGAAAATAAATGAGCCTTCCACGCCCGAGAACACGCCAAGCCCCGCGCCGCCGATGATGAAAGCCAGGTTCAACGCAATTGCGAGCACGAAGGGATTGTCGTCGCGGCATTTCGTCGATGTCACAATCATCGCACAGGCATAGAGAAAGGCCGCCACGACCGGCAGCAGGTTTGCGGCTGCAAATCCCGACATGTCCGGCCGAATGATCATTAGGACGCCGACAAATCCGCATCCGATCGCAAAGAGTGCCCTGCCCGGCGGCCACCGGCGCCCGACCAGAGCTGCCAGGGCCACGATGAACAAAGGACCGGTGTAATAGGCGGCTGCCGCCAGCGAGAGCGGCATCAGCGGCAAGGACGCATAATAGGCGAGCCACATCAGAACGAGGAGGATACTGCGCACGACGACCCAGAATGGTGCGGACACGACAATCGGCCTGTGTCTCAGCCCATGTCTCAAGGCGAGCCACCAAATGAGCGGCGCAGCGAGCGCCGATCGCAAGATATAGATCTGCCAGAGCGGCAGAGACACATTCGACGCCTTAATCACCGCATCGCCAAGCGACAATGCCGCAACGGATGCGATGATTGCGAATATGGCGGTTTGCGTCCGGTTTTCTTGAGGGATGGCGGTCACGTCATTCCGATTGTTCGGTTTATCCGTACCGCTCTAGAAATCATCTATCGTCTCTGCTTAAAAACGACTTCTAGTCTCATTTGCATGAGCTGATGTTATGGATAGACCCGCGCATTCCCTTCCCCCGCTCTCGCGGCTCAGGCCCTTTGAGGCGGCGGCGCGGCACGAAAGCTTCTCGCTTGCTGCTGCCGAGCTCGGCATGACCCAGACGGCGGTCAGCAAACAGATCGCGCTTCTTGAAAGTGAACTCGGCCAAACGCTCTTCGAGCGCCGCAACCGGGCGGTCTTCCTGACAGATGCCGGGCGTCGCCTCGGGCGGGTTGTGAGCGAAGCCCTATCGGATGTCGCTGCCGAAATCGCGCGTCTTAGAGGAAGCAGACGGTCGGATGAACTGGTCTTGCATTGCCAGCTTTGCGAAGCGTTTTACTGGCTGATGCCGCGGCTCTCACGGTTTCAGGAACGCCATCCGGGCGTTGAACTCAGGGTCGTGAGTTCGCTCCGCCCCCTGACGGAAGCGACCGAGGCTTTTGATGTTGCAATCCAGACTTCGGGCCGCGCGGCAGGTTCGGCGCGGCTTGCCTTTACCGCAGCCGACAGTGTTTTCCCGGTCTGTGCGCCAGCGCTGGTGGCGGAACACGCCCTACCCTTAAAGCCCTCCGACCTCTCTAGGTTCCCACTCCTCCCCCATGTCGTCGTCCCGCAGGATTGGATGGAATGGCATGACTGGTTCGAAAGCGTCGGCGTGAAACCGCCCGAACGCTTCCGAACCCTTCCGTTCGACAGCTATCCCCTTGCCCTTCAAGCCGCCGTCGCAGGCCAGGGTATTGCCCTTGGCTGGCGGCGAACAACCGAAGGTATGATCGCTGAAGGCAAATTGCTCCGGCCCTGCCGCGAATTTGTCGAGCGTCCGACGGAACATTCGGTTTATCGCGGGACCACGCGAGAGAAGCATCCGAGCGCGGAACTCCTGATTGAGTGGCTTTCTGATGAAATGGCAGATTAGCTGGTGGTTAC
>JBCDCZ010000224.1:0-7413 GCA_039180865.1 Pseudomonadota bacterium
CAGGGCCCGGATCGTTTCCTGAAACAAAACCGTGCTCATGACCGCTCCCGATCCCGTAAGGTTACGTATCGAATTAAGCCAGCCTCACCAGGGGATGTCAAATGATCATCCCTTGGTGACAGCTGCCATTTGCTCGACTTCAGCATCGCGGAGTTCCTTGATGAAATTGATGAGATGTTTCATGAATTCATCAAGCGCCTGTTGAACTTCGCGATCGACATCAGCTTCCGATTTGGTGAGTTCTGCTTCGGCTGCCTCTTCGGAGGCGTCCGCTTCCAGGTCCTTTGCTTGAGCGCCTGTCAGCGATTGGACAGCCCCAGCGCTAGAACTTCCCATGCCGCCGATGGCCCCTCCCATCGAGGCGGTCTGTTGAGCCTTTGCCGATGACGCGCTCACAGTCTCCAAGCTGATCTTGGCATTCACGTTCATTTCGTTGGCTTGGTTACTCATCTGCGCGGCTTGCGTATTCAGTTTAGTAGCCGCTGTGCCGCTCGTATTTGAGGCAATCTTCGAGGTCTGAGCTGCCTGGTTTGATAGTTGGGTTGCCTGTTGCGTCTGCTGCCCGGCATTTTTCAGTTCGGCCATGTTCCCCTTCATGCCTCTGAGCGACACTGCGGACATCACGATTGAAACAACGGCCGTAACCACGGTCAAAACAAGTGCGGTAATCGCGCCTGTGCGCATCTTGTCAGCAGCGGCCGAAAGGTCGCCAGCCTGTCGGTCCAACTGTTCTTTCGCTTCGAGGCGAGAACTAAGGCGCTGGTTAAGCGCCTCTTTGCGTTGTTGTCCGGCATTTTCGACCATGGCCCGGGCGAGCAGCTTTGCGACGTCAGCAACGAAGGGAAGATCCGCCAATCGGCTTGCTGCTTCCTCGAAAGCGTCAAGTGCTGCGGCTGTGTTCGAGTTGGACGGATCAGCGGCAGGGGTGAAGTTTGGGCTCTTCAACATTGCGAGGAAGATGCCCTTTTCCGCTTCCGGCATATCCGCAATGCGGGATTGGATCCCGGCTGCAAATGTTTCGGCCTGCTGCTTCGTGACCGTCAGCTCGCCCGAACTGTTGATCCAGCTCGCCGGCAAATAAGCCGAATTGATACCAGATATCTCACTCATTTTATCAAGTCCTTATTGAGTGTCCCAATGATTATCAGCCGCTGAACCGAGAGCTGGCGAAAGTCTTGCCGCGGTCATTCATGCTGACGGAAACCTCACCAAGCATGTCGGCGAAGGCCTTCGCCCGGCCTGACATCTGAGAGAAGATTTCATCGATGAGATCATCGATCAATTGCATCTCACCTTCCATTTCTTTGGCTTCCGCCATTCTGTCGCTGGCATCCGCTCTTGCCTGGGCTGCCTGGAAACCGGTGACGCCAGAGCCGATGGATGTTACGCCGGTGCCGATACCTGCAACTGCTCCAAGGCCACCGCCGATGAGTTTCGCTGCAGTTGCGATCGTGCTTGCCTGTCCACCAGGTACGAAGAAGGCAGCGATACCGACAACAACACCGATGACGGCCATTGTGATCTGGAAGGCCATATCGGCTTTACCGGCGGCTTCCTTCGCTTCTTCCTCGGATTTACCTTTTGCGATCGCGGAAGCATAAGCGATATTGCCCGCAATCCCCATGCCAGTCGCTTCCTGCACCGTGGCATCGATTGCCATCGTTATCTGCACGACCGCCGCGACCGTTAAGAGCGCCGCGAGACCTTGTGCTCCAGGGACGGCCCACATCGCCGCAGCGACGATCGTCGTTGCAATGGCACCGATCCAGGTAAAGGCAAGCTTGAGTTTATTCCAGAAGCCTTTTTTCTCTTCCTTTTTCTCAGCTTTATCGAGATCGTCTTGAGCTTTTTCGTATTTCGCTGTCTTTTCGCTAAGCTGGCCACGCTTCTCTTCCTGGACGGCGACAAGCCGCTCCTTGTCGCTTTCGCCCATGACCTCTTTCAGCTTTGAAAGGGCTTCGCCGAGAATGGCATCCAATGCGTCACCACTTGCTTTCGAGGCAAAGGGCGCGAGGCTCGCAATGATGACCACGTAGCCTGCACTTGCTGCTTGCGATTTTTGCGTGTCGGGCGTGGCGCCAGACTGGCCAACACTTCCCTGACCTGTTGTCGATGGCGTATCTTGTGTGCCCTGGGTCCCGTCCGTTTGGGTTAACGGGATTCCTCCGCCCGTGCGCTGGATATTCATATCGGACATTTTTTTCTTCCTTCTTTACCCTGGCCGTATTGTCGGCGTGTTTCGTCTATTCTTGTTGCGCTTTGATGTCGTTGATGGTTGCGATCAAGCCTTCGGCATGGGCCTTTTGGGCGTCAGTGCCGTATTCCGGAACGAGCGCGATCGCGATTTCGCATGTGTCGATCGCTTCATCGAATTCCTTCGCGCCCATAAGGCATTCGCTAACCCTCAGATAGCCTTCAACATTGGTGGCCTCCATGGCGAGAAACATCATGTAGAGTTTCGCGGCGAGGGAGAAATTGCCGTCAACTTGATGGGTTGTGGCAAGCGCATAAGTGAAGCGGTTGTCATCTTGATTGAGCATTGTCAGCGTTTCGAAGATGTCGCGGGCTTTCTCTACCTGACCCGCATTCATGAACTGGATACCCATTGTAAAGAGAGCATTGAGTTCTTCTTCGGTCAGCCCAATGATGTCAGCGGGTGAAATACCTTGCTGCATCATCTTCACAAACTCTTTGTCCTGGAGCCCCGTTTTATCGAGCGCCTCCTGAACGATCGGAGCGGCTGCTTTGATTGCCTCTACGATTTGCTCCTGTTTGTGGGTGCCCATATCCAAGATTGACATGATTTCCTCTCCTTCATGTTCAGTGAATCGAAATTAGCGGGTTCTGAATGCGTCCATTGTGATTAAAGTTACAAAGGAATGCCTTTTTTTGAAACTTTGCGGCTGGTCAAAGCGAAAAAGACGAATATCACGCGTTGATTGGGCTGATAAACGAAGCAGATTCTGAAAAAATCGGGAAACAAGAATGAGCAGCTTTTCGACTGTTCCTCTAACGATGGTTAGTGAGCCGAACCGGATCCTGGATACTTTGATTGCACAAGGCGCATCAAACGCTTCCGATACTTCGAACCTCATAACGGACCGGCCCGCATGACCTGCGTGGCTCCTTGACTATACATATGAGATGGAGTTTTCACAGCGCTCTTGGCAGCCGCCGAAGCGCATTCTGGTTCAGGCTGTCAAACCTTGGCTGGGTAAACCTTTTGATCCATCGCTTTGAAGCGGATCGTAATCATTTAAAACCGTAGTAACGGTTGTTGGCGCTCCGGAGATGCGCTGCAAAATACTGTCGATCAAGGCTTCAATTTGCGCCATGATCGCTGCCATTTCGTCGTCTTTTTTCGTTGAGTTTCCGGACCGATCCACCGGCATGTGAGACGGTGTTAGTTGCTCGGTGTTGATGTCGGTTTCGCTGGTAACCGTCCGCTCAAACGACAAACGCAGTGAACTTGCGAGATCTGTGATGATAAGCTCTCCGCGCCCGGATCCGAAGACGCCCGCGGTTGCAGCGAGTGCCGCCGCAACGGCGACGCTTAGATTGAACGCGTTTGCGACAAAGCCGCTCAATTCCTGCTCGCTTGAATTAGATGATGCGGCAAGAATAGCGCCGATGTAGGCCGCGTTACCGCGAGTCGATCCGTCATTCACATCCTGCACCAGTGCATCCACGGTCACTGCGAGGCCAATTGCTCCGGAAGCGAGCAAAAGGGCGCTCACTGCTGCAACGTCGGGGAGACCGAAGGGGCGGCCGCCGATGACGCCCTGGAACAGATTGGAGATAAAAGAAAAGACGTTGCGAATCACGTTTACAATCGAGGTCACCGCCTTTTTTACGACGTTGTCGATCGCCTCTACCGTCTTCTTTACGGCGTCGCCGATCGCTTGCACGACGTTTTTTCCGCCCTTCCCGCTTTTCTTCTTCTGCGCTTTTTCTGCCGCCTGGCGCTCAGCGCGTTCCGCTTCGACAATTTTTTGTTCCGCTTGCTTCAATCCTTCTGCTTTCGCAGAAAGCGCATTGCGTTTCTTGTTTTCTTCAACAATCAGGCGCTTTTCGTCTGAATTGCCGAGAATGTCTTTGAGTTTTGCCGTGAGTTCGCCGAGAAGCGCATCAAGGGCGTCGCCGCTTATTGCGGGCACGAGAGGAGCAAGGCTTGCTAGAATTACGATGTGGGCGCGTGGAAGGTTCGTATTTTGCACGTCGACCGGTACCGCGGCGGATGTTTGTTGAAAGACCCCCTCGCCCGCCGTTTGTTTTGAGGTGGTTTCGGCTGAGCGTGTTTCGCCTAAAGCTGTTGTCGATGCCGTCTGGGAGCCAATTGACAGATCGGACATTATCTTATCTCCAAATGTGAGGCGCCAACTCTAGCTGAAGTCCTCATTCGAGTTGTCACATTTGGGACAGTCCGGAATCGTGAGGGATTCCGGTCTTTTCAGGATGCGCGGGGCTTTTGCGTCATCTGATTGGCAATCGCCTTTGCTTCGTCTTCGCGCCCTAATTGGAACAGGCACCGGGCGCGCAGATAATTGCGCATACGGGCACGCTCATCGGCCCTGGTATCCTGTGTCCCGTCCCCTTTCGCCCGTTCATCCAGGCGGTCGAGGCGCGAAAGCGCGACGTTGAAGTCATCGTTGAAAAAAGCGAGGACGGCGCGCGAAAGAAGTACATCGTCGCCGTTATCGCCGATTGCTTCCATCCCTTCGATGAGGGTTTGCGCTTTGTCAAAATGACCGTGCTGCGCGTAGACGAAGACCGTCAAAGACAGGTAATCGCGCTGTCGCGGCTGCAATGGGTCTCTGGAAAGGCGAAGCTCCAAGATTTATCCTCTCAAGAGCGCCGCGAGAGCCGTGCGGATCTCATCGTCAAAGGCGATCTCTTCAGCGAGAAGGTTCGCCGCCGCCTCGAGCTTGGCTTGCGATTTTCCCGTCACAACCTCCGAAGCTTCCTTGAAGAGCGCTTCCACGGATCGGCGTGTATCGCTGAGAACGCTAGGCTCCAGGAGTTCCGGATCGACGTTTTCGGGTTGAAGAAGCCGCGGCAGACGCTCGTCCAGAGATGGGCGGCGCAGAATGTCGTCGAGATCCCGGTCGCGCGGAAGGAAACTCGGTGCCGGTTTGCCTTCTTTCGGAAGATGCTGTTCGTCGCGCACCTTCCAGCGCGAAATGCTTTCAACGCCGACATCCAGTCTCTGTATTCTCATTCCGCTCATCTAAGTGTCCTTGCTGTCGGGCCGGCGCTGCGTCTGAAGCTAACTCTAAATCCTTGCGATCGTATTGAGGGTTTCATTGAGACGACGCAAAGCATTGTTGGCCAGATCAAAGTGACGGTTGCGTTCCCGGTTGAGCGACGAGATTTCATTCGTCAGGATCTGGCTTTGCTGGTTGATGAGTGTGACTGTGTCGGACAGCTGCGTCGCGAAAATGTTCCATGAGTTCTGCGACTTCTCGACAAGGATGTTAACGTTGGAGTCAATGATAACCCCGGCCGCGATATCCTCCGTTTGACGCGGAATATTACGCAAGACCTCAATCGGATGGTTTGACGCCGCCAAGCCCTGGTCAAACATACGAACGATTGTGCGTTCCGTAGCACTCAAAACCGCCAAAGTCTGCGCGTCCTGCGAACCGTTGATGTTTCGGTCTTCTTTGGAGCCGTTCTCACCTGTCGAGAAGCTCTGAAGTGCATCATTTACCAGATTCTGCATTTGCGCGTAGTCTCTCAAGAGCGCGTTTTGCTGTTGCACCTCTTCCGTTTCGGCGGCGACTTTCGCTTCCTTATCGAGGTTGTAATAAAGCTGCAGAAGCGCGATCAAAGACGGCGCGTCAAGCGCACGCCCACCGAGCGATCCGAACTGCGAAAGCTGTAGGCGCTGATTGTCGAGCGCAAGGATGCGCGTTTCCTGGGTGATAAAATTGTTAAAGCCATTGGTGATGGTGACATTGTTGTCCAAGCTGGCGTTTGCTGCAGTCAGTCCTGCTTTGAAAGCATTTGCTCTTTCGAAACGCTCCTGAATCGCCTGAACCTGGGCGCCGATCTCAACACGTGACACGAAGGCCGTCGTACCGAGACGGGTGATCATGTTATCGAGCTGCCCGGTGAAGAGAGCTTGTTCCGAAGCTGTCAGGTTGGACGAGCCAATAAGCGTCTTCAGGGCGTTTATGTCCGCCAAAGCTTCAGCGCCGGCAGTCGATGCACCGTCCGCCGATGTTTTCGCCTGGACACCCCACGCGCTCTCCAGAAACGTTCTGTTGGATGCAACACTGAGATCGGCGAGATACTGAGCCAGCAAGGCTTGGGTTGCTGAACTCAGTTGCGCAATGTCGTTCTTGGTCAATTGCTGTAAAATAATGACATCCGTTCCCTCCGCATTGACAATGGCGTCAAGCCGGGTCTGGGTCGTGTTGCCATTCTGGGTGAGACGGACGAAGGTTACGCCGTTGGTGGTTGTTCCCTCGTTAGCGAGGTATTCGAGCTGGTGGCCGACATGCCAGCTCAGGAAATCGTCTGTCGGCAATGTGTTCGGCTGGATGTTGGCTGCACCACTGGAAAGATCATAGGTTATGGTTCCGTCGACCGAGGTCGGGCTAGCCGGCAGTGTTTCATTGACGCCATCGATCCGCGGCCAACGCGCAAAATTCCGGTCAATGTTGATCTGAGATGGGTTACCAGCCGATGAACCTGTGATGACGGTCGTTGGGATCGGGTCGGCATCTGCCGGGATAACAACGTTAAAGGACTGCTGAAAGACGTTGGTCATTCAAGGTCTCCTAAAGCTGCAGACGGGTACGAGAGGATTCCTCATCGTCTTCTGCAAGATGGCTTGGGCGATCATTAAGGCGTGAGGCCGAAGTCGTATTGGAAATCGGCCTGCCCTTTTCAGTCGGGACTTCTTCTTCTCGTGTGGCGGCGACGACCTGGCGAACATAAAGATCGAAATCTTCAACCCGCTCGACAAAAGTTTCGATCGAGTCTGCACCCGCGAGCCGGCGGATAAGGCGCTGGCATTGAAGGGAATTCTGAACAAAGGGAACGGCGACAATCTTTTCAAGCGTCTCGCGCATTGCGGTATAAAGCGCTTCCCAGTCCTCTTCGGAGTGGACGGCGGCTTCCTGTTGCAATTCGCCAAGGCGCTGATCCGCTGCCGCGACCAGAATCGCGGTCTGGCGCTCGCGGCGTTTGGCCTCGTCCTGAATCTCCGCGCTTTCGTCCTCGATTGGATTGAGTTCGCTCACCAGATCTTCCCGCATTCGGCTGTCGAAGGCGCTCGAGCCTTTGTTTTCGGTATCTCACGCATGATAAACTAATCCTTCTGTCACACGCGTGTGTACCGTTCGGCACTGTTTTCAACTTGAAAGACGTTTTATCATAACGCCAACTGAAATGAAAAAGCTCTTC
>JBCDCZ010000225.1:0-7351 GCA_039180865.1 Pseudomonadota bacterium
GATGGTCGCGGATTGTTTGAAAGTGCACTCTCCAAGGTAGCCTGATGCTTCGAAACGACGTTGAAATCACCGATGCCCTCGTTGCGGAACACGGTTTGAAACCGGACGAATACGAGCGCATCCTGACGTTGATCGGGCGCGAACCCACATTGACGGAACTTGGTATATTTTCGGCAATGTGGAACGAGCATTGCTCCTACAAGTCTTCGAAAGTGTGGTTGAAAACCCTGCCGACCTCCGGGCCTCGGGTAATCGAGGGCCCCGGCGAAAATGCCGGTGTTGTCGATATCGGCGATAATCAGGCCATCGTCTTCAAGATGGAAAGCCACAATCACCCATCCTTTATCGAGCCTTATCAGGGAGCTGCGACGGGTGTTGGCGGGATCTTGCGTGACGTTTTCACAATGGGCGCGCGGCCGATTGCTGCAATGAATGCGCTTCGTTTTGGTGCACCCGATCACCCAAAAACCCGACATTTAGTGTCTGGCGTGGTCGCCGGCGTTGGCGGATACGGGAATTCGTTCGGTGTTCCGACCGTCGGTGGGGAAGTTGAGTTTCACCCACGCTACAATGGCAATATTCTGGTGAACGCCTTTGCAGCGGGCCTCGCGGATGCGGACAAGATATTCCTCTCCGAAGCCAAAGGCGTTGGTCTTCCGGTCGTCTATCTTGGCGCGAAAACGGGGCGCGACGGCGTTGGCGGGGCGACAATGGCCTCGGCCGAATTCGGTGATGACATCGAGGAAAAGCGACCGACGGTTCAGGTCGGTGATCCATTTACCGAAAAATGCCTCTTGGAAGCGTGTCTCGAACTGATGGCCACCGGTGCAGTTATCGCGATTCAGGATATGGGTGCTGCCGGCCTTACCTGCTCTGCCGTCGAAATGGGGGCTAAAGGCAATCTCGGTGTTGAACTTCACCTCGATCATGTACCCGTGCGTGAAGAACGGATGAGCGCCTATGAAATGATGCTCTCCGAAAGCCAGGAGCGCATGCTCATGGTGCTGTCTCCAGATAAGGAAGCAGAAGCCGCGGCGATTTTCGAAAAATGGGGGCTCGATTTCGCGAAAGTCGGGATCACGACCGACGATCTACGGTTTCGCGTGATCCATCAGGGCGAAGAAGTCGCGAACCTTCCAATCAAGGAACTGGGCGATGAAGCGCCGGAATACAATCGGCCATACACAACACCGCCCGCACCGAAACCGATACCGGACCACGCGCTCCCTGAAGGCGAAGATCTCGCTGCCTTTATCGTAGACATGGCGGGGTCACCCAATGGTTCGTCCCGGCGCTGGGTCTATGAACAATATGACACCTACATTCAGGGAAATTCGGCGCAACGCCCGGGCGGTGATGCCGGTGTCGTGCGCATCCCCTCATCCGACGGCAAGGATACCAAAAAAGCCCTCGCCTTCTCGTCGGATGTTAATCCGGTTTACTGCGAGGCGGATCCTTATGAAGGCGGGAAACAGGCCGTCGCCGAAGTCTGGCGAAATCTAAGCGCTGTTGGCGCGCTTCCGCTCGCGCTTACTGACAATCTTAATTTCGGAAATCCGGAGCGTCCCGAGATCATGGCCCAGTTTGTTGGCGCGATCAAAGGGATCGGCGAAGCCTGCAAGGCGCTGGAAACGCCAATCGTTTCAGGCAATGTCTCGCTCTATAATGAGACCAATGGTGTCGGCATCCTGCCTACCCCAACAATCGCCGGTGTCGGGCTTATCGACAATGTCGATGACATGACGACCATCGCTTTCAAAGCACCAGGTGAGACTATCCTTCTTATCGGTGGTCATGGCGACCATCTCGGCCAAAGCCTTGCGCTTTCGATGCTTCTGAAGGGCGATTTCGGCCCGCCACCCCCTGTGGATCTTGGTGCTGAGCGCCGCCACGGCGATTTTGTTCGCGGTATCATTTCGGACGACCTTGTCACCGCCTGTCACGATATCTCTACCGGGGGTCTTGCCCTTGCGATTGTGGAGATGGCGCTTGCCGGGAATATCGGCGCGGATCTTGATCTTGGCAGTGATAGGGCAACCAGACTTCTTGCAGAAGATCAGGCCCGGTATGTTTTGACGACAACAGACGATCAACTGCCTACGATTAGGGCGCTTGCCGAAAAAAATAGTATTCCCCTTGAGATTGTTGGAAAAACCAACGGGTCTATAGTCGATTTTGGCGCAAAAATAAGTCTTGAAAGACTACGCGCGGCATATGAAAATTGGTTTCCTGATTACATGAGCTAAGGAGGGCTTGCGAATGCCGATGACGGCGGCTGAAATTGAACGAATGATCAAGGATGCGCTGCCGGATGCGGAAATCGTGATCGAGGATCTGGCGGGCGACGGTGATCATTATCGAGCCAATGTCGTCTCGGAAGTATTTCGCGGCAAGACCCGCGTCCAGCAGCATCAGATCGTCTACGATGCTCTTCAGGGCAAGATGGGAGGCGTCCTACACGCGCTTGCATTGCAGACGAGCGCCCCCAAATAGGATTGAGTGCTAAGCGTATGGCGCGGCAGACCAAAGAATTCACAACGCAATTCCGAGGACCGGAAACCCAAAGGACACAAAGATGAGTGATATGAAGGAATGGATCGACGGCGAGGTTAAAGGAACCGACATGGTCCTTTTCATGAAGGGAACGCCGAATTTTCCGCAGTGCGGGTTTTCCGGTCAGGTCGTGCAGATCCTGAATTACCTTGGAACGGATTATAAGGGCATCAATGTCCTGGAAGATGACGACCTGCGCCAAGGCATCAAGGATTACAGCAACTGGCCAACAGTTCCTCAGCTCTATGTAAAAGGCGAATTCGTCGGCGGATGCGACATTATCCGGGAAATGTTCCAGGCGGGTGAGCTCCAGAGCTATCTGGAGGAAAAAGGCGTGCCGATGGAGCGTCAGGCGACGGCTTAGACGCCAAGCCTTAGGATTGCTGACGGCAGCCTATTGATCCGGCGCTACGCCAAGCGCAGGTATGAGTTCGCGGAAATCGAACAGCTTTCGGTCCATAAGATGAGAAGGGCGCACATTGGAAAGCGCCCGGATCATGACGTCTTTTCGGCCGGGCATCCGCTTTTCAATGTCGGACAACATTTGCTTCATCGCATTGCGCTGAAGGCCGTCCTGCGAGCCGCACAAATCACACGGTATGATCGGAAAGCCCATGCCGTTCGAAAAGCGCGTGATATCGTCTTCCGCGCAATAGGCGAGCGGGCGCATCACCTGCAAATCCCCCTCATCATTGACGAGTTTCGGCGGCATCGACGCGAGCCTGCCGCCGTGGAAGAGGTTGAGGAAAAAGGTTTCCAGAATATCGTCGCGATGATGACCGAGAATAACGGCAGAGCATCCTTCTTCACGCGCAATTCTATAGAGATTTCCGCGGCGCAGACGTGAACATAGCGCACAATATGTTGCGCCCTGCGGTACCTTCTCCTTGACGATTGAATAGGTATCCTGACGCTCAATGCGATATGGGATGTCGTATTTGTCGAAGAACGCCGGAAGCACGTCCTGGGGGAAGCCCGGCTGCGCCTGATCGAGGTTGCAAGCAAGCAGGTCGACCGGTAAGAGCCCCCGCCATTTCAAATCAAGCAGAAGCGAAAGGAGCGTGTACGAATCCTTCCCACCTGACAGGCATACAAGCCAGCGGGTATCTTTCTCAATCATCGAGAAATCGTCGATCGCGGCACGTGTGAGCTTCAAAAGACGCTTGCGGATCTTCTTGAACGACACGGTCGCAGGTGCTTCAAGAAAGATCGGATGACACCCCGAATCCGCGTCCTCGGAGGTTGGTCCCTGTGGGAGATCGACGGCTTCGATACGGTCGAGGTCGAGTTGACTTACCATTCTCTATTCTCTGATTTTTCTGCCGAAACGATATCTTGGCATCACGCTCCGGTTGGCTCACCAAGCGGAGCGATGCCAATTCAAACCGCCTGTCGCTCCCTACTCACGCGCAAAAGCCACGTGACCACAGAAAGAGCAACTGTCAAGCTCGATGTGATGTAACCGGCGTTTCCCAAGAAAGGAGTCTCAGGTCATCAGGATCAATGGCTCTGCGGGATTGCTGAACCGATAGACGCATCAAATCTGAACGAGCACCACTCTTGGAGCTGGACCCAACTTTCAGCAATCGTCCGGGGTTGTGACCCACTGGGCGATATAGACGTTTTTCGGATCGTACAAATCCGTGACCGCATTCCACTTCACCAGGCTGGCAATGCCCTTCTGATTGCAATGAAGACGCGTGTGCTGTTCCTGTTTGCGATCCTGCCACCCGTCCCGAAGGTCCGCCGGATCAATCAAAATGCGTTGTTTGTAGGTGATGGTCTTATCCTGGCAATCGACCGAGATTGACAGCATCTCAGAAGCCGGTCCGGATTTTACAGGACCATTGTCGTTGAATTTTTCTTCAATCGACTGAAACAGAGTGCATTTCTGTGCGTCGGAAACTGTGTGGTCTTGCGCTTGCGCCAGCTGAACTGGCGAACCCAACACACCGAATACTGACAACACAAAGAAAAACGCCCTGACCATCAGCGAAATCGTAAACAGGGATTAACCGTCACGTCCAGAGCTTTCTGGTCGCAACCGTGCCTCTAACTGCCCCACGTTTCCTTGTCACCAAAAGCAAAAAGCCGCCCGGGACGGGCGGCTTCGCACTTGTGTTGTCTTATGTTCGAGAGCGCAGGCCGCGCCCTGAAAACCTAGCGTGAGTAGAACTCGACGACGAGGTTCGGTTCCATCATGACCGGGAACGGAACGTCGCCCAATACGGGAACGCGAGAAAGGCTCGCGGTCATTTTGCCATGGTCGGCTTCGACGTAATCCGGTACATCGCGTTCTGCGAGACCGGTTGCCTCGATTACCATGATAAGTTGTTTGGAGCTTTCTTTCACCTCAATCACATCACCGATCTTGCAGCGATAGGACGGGATGTTGACGCGTTTTCCATTCACCTTGACGTGGCCATGATTGACAAACTGGCGCGCAGCGAAAACCGTTGGAACGAATTTCGCACGATAAACGACGGCATCAAGGCGCCGTTCCAGAAGGCCGATCAGGTTTTCCGATGTGTCACCCTTCATGCGGACGGCTTCATCATAGATACGGCGGAACTGTTTTTCGGAGATGTTACCGTAATAGCCTTTGAGCTTTTGTTTCGCGCGCAACTGCAGACCGAAGTCTGAGAGTTTACCCTTGCGGCGCTGGCCGTGCTGGCCCGGCCCATAATCGCGGCGGTTGACGGGGCTTTTTGGGCGGCCCCAGATATTTTCGCCCATGCGGCGGTCGATTTTATACTTCGCCTGTTCACGCTTTGCCATCGTGGTTCCTTCGTTTGGTTTTCAGAAACAACGCCCTCCTTTCCCGAACCGGATCAAATCGACCGAACGGGCGACAGAAAATTTGGCAAGCTTACCGAATTTTCACGGGAGTGGTCTGCGCCCCTGGCGCGAGACTGCGGTGTCTTATGAAATGCCGGTCTGATTGTCAAGGCAGCGTAGTCGGTCCGGGTCAACCCCGGCTCTTTTGAGCCAAACCTTCAGATTTTCGTGCGGGATGTCGCCACCAGCTGCGACCTTGAGCACCCCACTTCCTTCGGCAATCTTGCTCTCATGCACAACAGTAACGGCGTGGCGAGCAATTGCCGATCCGGGATCTATCCATTGGACCGGCCAGGGCGCTGTGCGGGCGAGCGCCTCAGAAAGAAGGGGATAATGGGTGCAGGCAAGAACGATTGTATCAGTCCGCCGTCCATCGCCGTTGTCAATAAAGGCGGAAGCGCAATCCTGTACCATGGCCTCCTCGTCAAGCGTTGCAGTCTTTAACCAGTCTTCCGCCAGTTGAGCGAGCCTTGGCGCTCCAATGCAGGTAACGCTCACTCCTTCGGCAAAGCGTTCGATGAGATCACGGGTGTAGTCACGCTCAACGGTTGCCGGCGTCGCGAGCACAGAGATCAGGCCCGTTATCGTGATTTCAGCAGCTGGTTTCACTGCTGGAACGGTACCCACAAACGGTATCGCATGGCGCGAACGAAGCTCACTCAGCACCAATGTCGATGCCGTGTTGCATGCGATCGTAACCAGAGCCGGATTGTGAACTTCGACCACCTGCCCGATTGTGTCCAGGAGATGCTGCTTGAGAGCGCCTGCTTCCCATTCACCATACGGAAAAGCCTCCAGGTCGGTCACATACAAATGGTTATGGTCGGGCAGTTCCTTCACCAGATGGCGCAGAACCGAAAGTCCGCCGAAACCGGAATCAAAGGTCACAAGGGGGCGATCCAAACAAAGTCTCTTATCGAGCTTAGTCATCCTCACGCTCGGTGGCTTCCAAGGCGCGCCGGTCCGCCTCCTGTCCCCTTGTCTTCCGACGGTCCAAGGCTGCGATAACACCGCGAAAATTCCGTGCCTCGGGCTGCGTGAAATTCGCTTTGGCCAATGTCACCCGCAAATTCTGAATGAGATGGTCCCGCCGCTCCTCCGGAAAGAAGTAATCGACCCGATCGAGAGCTTCGACCAGATGATCGAGAAGCCCGACGATGTCATCGCGGGTCGCCGGTTCGAACTCGCGCGCGGTGAATGCAAGATCGGTTTGGACCGCTTCGTTAGCGCGTGAAATCTCCATCCACTCATAGGCCATCAGAAGGACTGCCTGGGCGATGTTGAGGGAAGCGAAAGCAGGGTTCACCGGGAAAGTTACAATCTCATTTGCAAGGGCTACTTCCCAGTTTTTGAGACCCCAGCGCTCACGACCGAACAAGATACCCGTTTTCTCGCCGGCAGCTTCACGGGCGAACATTTCGGCCATTGCCGGACGCGGCTCGCGGACTGGTTTGTTCATGCCGCGCTCGCGCGCTGTCGTCGCAATGACATAATGAAGATCGGCAATCGCCTCTTTCAACGTGTCAAAGACTATGACGCCGTCAATGACATGATCGGCTCCGGATGCCGATGCACGCGCGCTATCACTCGGCCAACCGTCACGCGGCGCGACCAAACGAAGTTCGGACATACCAAAATTCGCCATGGCGCGGGCCGCTGTCCCGATGTTCTCTCCAAGCTGAGGCTCAACGAGAATGACGGCAGGGCCTCCCGTCAAAAGCGGCTTGTCTTTGTCGGTGCCTGACATTGTGATCCGTTGCGAGATGGTCCCCGCGCCTTTAGCAAATCACACTTTCAGCTCCAAGTCGTTTTTCATCCGTTCGGACCTTTCGGGCAGCCCGGCCCTTTGCTATGAGGAGCTGCGACCTCCACTCGGGGACTTCAATTTGCGAGGAAAATCATGGACAAAATAAAAGTTGCAAACCCCGTCGTCGAACTCGACGGCGACGAGATGACCCGC
>JBCDCZ010000226.1:0-7344 GCA_039180865.1 Pseudomonadota bacterium
GCCAAGGCCGAGGAAAATCTCGTTCATGTAGAGTTCGAGGATCTTCTCCTTGGAGTAGGCCTGTTCGATCCTCAGTGCGAGAAGAAGCTCTTGAACCTTGCGTTCGATCTTCTGCTCATTTGTCAGGAGAAAGTTTTTCGCGACCTGCTGAGTGATGGTCGATGCGCCCACCAATCGCCGATTGTTTCCGCTGAGTTTGTTTTCGACGTTGACCACAACAGCGCGGGCAATACCCATCAAGTCAACACCGCGATGGGTGTAAAAATTCTTGTCCTCCGCTGAGAGGAAAGCGGCTTTCAGGAGATCCGGGATCGCCGGGCTTGGCAGAAAGAGCCGTCGCTGCGTCGCATATTCCGCCATCAGAGCGCCATCGGACGCGTGAATGCGCGTCATCACCGGCGGCTCATATTGGCTCAGAACTTCGTAATCCGGCAGATCCTGTGCCTGGACATTCAGATACCAAGCGACAAGGCCTGCGACGCCAACAAAGGCTACAGCTCCCAGTCCAAAAAGATATCCAAAAAAGCGTATGAACATTCAGTCTCCTGTCCGCGGGTTACCGACCCTTATCCTGCAGCCTTTGACGCAAACGCCAGAGGCCACAACACATCAAACTCAGGCGTAACACGCTCCCCTTAGCTGAATAAATCGCCCCGTAATTGCTTGCAACCCTGATGACCGGCAGAAGAAACCGGTAATGCCTATAAAAACAAGCTCGAAATAAGGCGGAAATATGACTTGCGTCATGCTCCGCGTCGTCCAAACGCGTCTTCTGCTGATGGTTGCCAGCATAAGACGTGCGCATACAAAAGTCGTTATCACATATTCGCGTAGTCCGTCTTCTTCACATTTCGTATCTGTTGTCGTCACTGTTTTCACGGCTGTCCTCCGATTCTTGTTAACCGGGGAGCGAGAAACTGGGCGATCGTCTTGGCCATCACCTCCGCTGTCTGTGAGCGCCAGGCTTCCGATTCGATCTGCGCCACGTCGTGTTTGTTAGACAAGTAACCAAGTTCAATAAGGGCAGATGGTATCTCCGGCGCTTTTAGAACCTTGAAGGCTCCTGTCTGGTGGGGGCGTTTAAAGAACCGGATCTGTGATTTGAGGCTTGAGATCAGGTGCTGCGCGAAACGATCCGATTTGATCGCCGTGTCGCGTTGCGAAAGGTCTGCGAGTATGTCGATAACGGCCTCGGGTGCATCCTTCAGCGTATAGCCACCGATAAATTCGGATTGGTTTTCCTGTTCGGCCAAAACGCGGGCTAGCGCGTTTGAGGCCCGTGCCGATAGTGTATAGACCGTCGCACCGCGAACTTCCGGATGCTGCGGCAACGAATCAGCATGGATCGAAACGAAGAGATCAGCCTGGAACTTGCTGGCGATCGTAACCCGTTCGGAAAGGCGCAAAAAGTCGTCACCATAACGGGTCATCTTGATCTCGAATTGCCCGGTTTCAGCAAGGGCTGCGCGCAGCTTCTTCGCAAAATCAAGGACAACTGTTTTTTCGATGATATCGGGCCTTCCGACCGCAGTGGCTCCCCCGTCTATGCCGCCATGTCCTGGGTCTATGACGATTCGCGGTAGTCGTGCCGAAAGCCGGTCGCCCTTTTCGGCGCGTGCGGTTTCCAAGCTCGTTTTTTCATCGCTTTGAGAGGCGGCCTCTCTGCCAGAGGTTTCGTCTGTCTGCGGCTGCACATGGGCCGTTTTCTTCGCCAATGCGCCATGAAAAGCTTGCTCATCAACGACCTCGAGATCGACGACGAGGCGAACGCCCCTGCCCTCGCTACGGGCAATTGTGAAAGACCGCTTCAGAAGGATTGGTTTCTCCGTCGATAGGACCAGCCGGGCTCGACCGTCATCGAGATGACCAAAACGGATTGCGTCGATAACGCCAGGCTCGCCCCGCACCCCGTCGCTTGAAAGATCGATCCTACTTTGCGGGAGATCGATGACCATCCGGTAAGGCGCGTCTCTAATCCCCGCTTCCAATGTGACAAAGGTCTCCATATCGAAAACAAGGCGAACACCCTCATTGTCACCCGATATCAAAATCGCGGAGACTGTGTTCGATGCGTTCTGGTCGAGTGGGCTGTCGCTTGTTCGAGCGTTAGCCTGTGCCATCAGCACGCACATCGAAATCGCCACCAATGCGATGATCCAGCTTGGAGGATTAGCCACAGATTTAAGCCGTCTTCTCATAAACCAAGATGCTCGACTGGACCCAATTCGTGCGCAACGGGACAGCGTCCCGATGACTGCGGCAATTGTCCCACCGTCTTACCCCAAAGGAGACGCAACCTGCGCTAGGTAGCATTTTTCCCGAGTTATGGTGAATAAATAATGAAACGTAACGCCACGGGATTGAACGACTTGTTTTCCTGAAAAATCAGTCCTACAGATAAGTATAGGTGATTTGTGCGCAGTCTATCGCGGTATAGAGCTACGCCCGAGGAACCGCAACGCTGACACGTAGGACGCGCAATTAGGCCGCTCATTCCTGTAGCCACCCAGAACGGGCCAATCTCAGGGATATTTGGACGGCAGGGTTCATCAAGGTGATGAATTAGATCGCGCCTAACGGTTTGCCGTTTCGTTTCTCGCGTATTCTTTCCGCGAACAGTGCTGGGATATTCGGACCTTGTGTCATCGGATGTCGCGCTTTGTTGGGCAGGCTGTGCCGCACAGACACCTCATGGCAGTACGACTGCCCCAGATTTCACCGGGCGAAGGCCCATTATAGGTAAATGCAGTGCTTGACGGCGCGTTCCATACCACTTTTCCGAGAGCCGCAGAATTAGGTGCTGGCCAGCGTCATCACGGCGCGCCCTCATCCATCATGAAAGCCATTCCGAGGTCAGCCCCATCGGGCATCGGCACGGTCGTCAAGCGAACAAACACCGAGCTAACACGCATCAACTGCCGGGGATTTTTCCGATACCGGTCTGTTTTCGCGCATCATTCAAAGATGTCGCGAGAAATGCGTTTGCTCGCGGAGAGAAATTTTAATGGACAACAAAATGCTCATCGACGCCAACCACCCGGAGGAAACCCGGGTCGTGGTTGTGCGTGGCAATCGGGTCGAAGAATTTGACTTTGAAGCGGAGAACAAGAAACAGCTAAGGGGTAATATCTATCTTGCAAAGGTAACCAGGGTCGAGCCTTCCCTCCAGGCCGCCTTTGTCGACTATGGCGGCAATCGCCACGGCTTCCTAGCTTTCTCCGAAATTCACCCCGACTATTACCAAATCCCCGTCGCCGATCGTCAAGCGCTTCTTGAGGAAGAAGCGGAGGCGAATAAACGCGAAGATGCCGATGACGCGGAGGACGATCCGAAACCTAAAACCCGGCGTAAACGCTCCAAAGTCGCGAAAGCCGAGAACAACTCCGACGACGTCATCAAATCCGATCCATCAGATGATCCTGATAAGTCCAGTAATGACGAAGACAAGCTGGAAGTGTCGTCTGATGAGGGCGACAACGATGATGTCGACGCTGTGGCTGAGGAGGCACCGGAAGCCGACGCTTCTGAAACTCAAGCAGTAACCAGTGAGTCCGATGCGGCGTCTGACGAAGATGAAGCAGACAGCGGCGCGGAGCCAGCCGGTGAAGAGATCGAAGCCGCAGCAGAGACCAGTGACGATGATCCGGACGCTCCGTCTGACGTCGAGGTCGCATCCGAGCCGGCAGAAGCGGACTCTGAGGAAGCTCCTGAGCTCTCTGCTGATGCCGAAAACAAAGATGCCGACAACGAAGATGCCGACTCTGTTGAGGTAAAAGAAGAGCCGCGCGGGCGCGGACGCCGTCGTACAAAGGCACAAAAAGCGAAAGATGCTGCGGCGTCCGACGAGTCTGCAGATGGGGACGCCGATAACGACAGCAACGGCGACGAAAACGGCGAAGACGAAGAAGAGACGATTGAATCGGTCGGATCGGGCGATGCCCTGGAAGAAGTGCCCGAACGCCGGTCACGGTCCCGCGCCAAAACTTACAAGATCCAGGAAGTCATCAAGCGCCGCCAGATCATTCTCGTTCAGGTTGTTAAAGAGGAGCGCGGTAACAAAGGCGCTGCGCTTACAACCTATTTGTCCCTTGCTGGCCGCTATTCAGTCCTGATGCCGAACACCGATCGCGGTGGCGGGATCTCACGCAAGATTACAAATCAGACCGACCGCAAGAGGCTTCGTACCATCGCATCCGACCTGGACGTTCCGGAAGGTATGGGCGTTATTCTTCGCACGGCTGGTGCGAGCCGGACGAAAACCGAGATCAAGCGCGACTTTGAATATTTGATGCGGCTTTGGGAAAACGTTCGGGATTTCACACTGAAATCGTCCGCGCCAAAACTCGTCTATGAAGAAGGTAGCCTCCTGAAGCGATCGATCCGCGATCTCTATAACAAGGATATCAAGCAGGTTCTTGTCGCGGGCGACGATGGATATCGCGAGGCGAAGGACTTCATGCGTATGCTTATGCCGAGCCATGCGAAGAATGTTCAACCTTACAAGGATCCGAGCCCGATCTTCGCACGGTACGGCGTTGAAGCTCAGCTGGACGCTATGTTCTCGCCGGAAGTGACGCTGAAATCAGGCGGCTACATCGTCATCAATCAGACGGAAGCTCTGGTATCGATCGACGTAAATTCGGGCCGTTCCACCCGCGAAAGGTCAATCGAAGGCACCGCGCTTTCAACCAATCTCGAAGCCGCAGAAGAAGTGGCCCGGCAATTGCGATTGAGGGACCTTGCCGGACTTGTCGTCATCGACTTCATCGATATGGAGGAGAAACGCAACAATCGGGCCGTGGAACGCAAACTCAAGGAATGCCTGAAATCAGACCGCGCCCGTATTCAGGTCGGGCGTATTTCGCATTTCGGTCTTCTTGAAATGTCCAGGCAGCGTATTCGGACAGGCGTTCTTGAAAGCACGATGGAAGTGTGCCCGCATTGCCAGGGAACAGGCTATGTGCGCGCTCCTGCATCGGTCGCCCTTTATGTGCTGAGAGCCATCGAAGATTACCTCATCAAGGGGTCGAAAAACCATATTATCGTTCGCACGCGCACGGCGGTTGCCCTTTACGTTCTCAATCAGAAGCGCGCAAACCTCTCTGAACTGGAGGCCCGGTTTGGCCTCACAATCACCATCGAGGCTGATGAAACGATCGGTGGCGATTACTGTCAGATTGTGCGGGGTGAACGGGCGGAAAATGCCAAGCCGCAACAAATGGTGACACCGGAAACGGTAGACCTGGAAGCGGAGCTGGCACGCGACGAAGAACTCGATGCTGCGGCGGAAGCGGCAGAGCAAGAACTCATCGCAAGCGAAGAGGAAGAAGAGGCGCAACAGCGGCGCGGGAAACGCCGTCGGCGTCGCAGACGGTCCGATGAGGATGCTGATGTGGAAGCGGCTTCTTCAGATGGGGACGATGACGAAGTATCGGCATCCGGTGAGGAAACGGATGAGGATGGACCGCGTAAGAAAAGGCGCAGGCGCGGGCGGCGCGGTGGACGTAGGAATCGCGACCGGGAAGCAAACGGCAATGGAGACGTTGAGGCGGCACAATCTGCTGACGACGATGGTGCGGAGTCCACGCCGGTTTCCGATGGTGAAGACGCTGCCCCTGACGATGATACTTCTGAAGAGCTGGAGCCAGTAGAAGCTGCCGCGACGTCCGATAGTGACGATGCGTCCGAGGCCGAAGTGAGTGCGGCGAGCGATGAAGCATCGCCTTCCGAAGAAGAATCGGAACCGTTAGAGGCGATTGGTCAGGCGGAAGCGGAGGCCGTTTCGGCAACAGATGAAGACCAACAAACCGATACGCCGGTTGACGTTGTTGAAGAAGAGGTTTCCTCTACTGCCGAAGGCGCCACCTCTAATCGAAGTGCAAACGGTCAATCAGCGCCCGCAAATGGCAGCGCTGAAGAGGCAGTCACATCCGATGCCGAGAAAAGCGAGCCCGATCCTGACAAACCAGCCCGCGGTGGATGGTGGCAGCGTCGCTCGTTCTTCTGATCACGCGGTTTCGTCGAAACGTAGTGTCATCTGCCGAGGGCTAGAGGCTCGGCAACCATTCGCCCAGCCGGTCCATGGCGATGGCCATGTCAGCATTCGAGCCAGCGAATGAAAATCGGATAAAGCGATTGCCGCTGTAAGGGTCGAAATCCGCGCCAGGCGTTGCGGCAACATTGATCTCGTCGAGCATGCGGCGCGAAAATGCGAGCGTGTCGTTCGTATAAGCGCCCATGTCAACGTAGAAATAGAACGCACCGTCCACGGGCCAAAAAGAGCTGAGACCGATCGAGGTCAATCGTTCCGTCAAAAGGGCACGGTTCATTTTGTATTCGGATAAAACCAGGTCGTAGTCTTCCGTTGCGTCGAATGCTGCAACCCCTGCCCACTGGGACAGTTCAGGCGCAGAGATAAAGAGATTCTGTGCAAGCCGCTCAACGGGCCGGATAAAATCTTCCGGCACAATCATCCAGCCAATTCGCCAACCGGTCATGCAGTAATATTTGCTGAATGAGTTGATGACGAAAGCCTCGTTTGAAAATGACAAGGCTGTTTCCGCTTCGCCTTCATAGACGAGGCGGTGGTAGATTTCGTCGGAAATAAAACGAATCTTTAGGCGTTCGCAGGTGTCGCAGAGTGCCTTCAGCGCGTCTCGCTGGATCATTGTCCCGCTCGGATTGGCAGGACTTGCAAGAAGGACTCCGTTTAAACCGTACTCGCTATGCGCCTTTTCAATGGCTTCGGCGCTCAGTGTGTAGCGGTCCTCCGGTCCGGCGACGAGGTCCACCACTTCCAGGCCAAGGGCTTTCATGATGTTACGATAGGCCGGATAGCCGGGTGCCTGGAGAGCGATTTTGTCGCCATGGTCGAAGGCCGCCAAAAAGGCGAGCATGAATCCGGCGGATGAACCGGTCGTCACGACCACTTGTCGTGGATCGACCGTCGCGCCGTAATCAGTGGCGTAATGGGCAGCAATCCGCTCGCGCAGGGGTTTAATGCCGAGCGCATCCGTATAGGAGAGCTTGCCGCCGTGAAAATGCGAGCGGGCATAGGCGATTACGCTCTCCGGTACGGCCGCCGCAGGTTGCCCGACTTCCATATGGATAACCGACCGCCCTGCCCGTTCAGCTTCATTGGCGGCGCTTAAGACATCCATTGCCAGAAACGGCTGTATCTCACTGCGTTTTGATGTCCCAAACGTCATTCCGTGCTCGACAATTCTGCTTCTTTCCTGTCATTTACGACTTGACCCTAGCCGCAATTCGAACACATGTCGCGGTAATTGTGGTGCTCAGGCGCGCTCAGAAAGCGGCGCATACGCCCTTGTGGCGAAGCACGGA
>JBCDCZ010000227.1:0-7305 GCA_039180865.1 Pseudomonadota bacterium
GACGATTTTCCCGCGATATGAAGGCATTGTGAATCTTGCGGAAATCGAAGCGGTCGAGCATGGCGGGGAAGATCAGGCTCAGCGCACGCGCAAGCCTGATGGCTGGACCCTGGAAGGGGCTTACAAATTGAGCCGTGAGGCTTTCTTACTGTCGCAGGCGAATTTCATCGATGGTGCAAGAGATGCGCCGTTGAATCTGACCGGCGCGCTCAGGGTCCCGTTCAGCGAGGACACCCGGTTTGACGCGCTGATATCCTCAAGGCAGATCGACCTTGATCGCACATACGGCAAGGGTCCGACTGAGCCCGTCAATTTGGGTGAGGCCGGTGCTGCGGTCGTGAATGTTCTGAAAGGCCTGCCGAAGCCGCCGGTACCAGGCGAGATTGGTTTCGATATACCCGGGATTGTCGTCGGCGGCGATGTCATCCGCTCGGTTCATTTCGATGCGACCCCGACCGAAACGGGCTGGCATATTGAAAACTTCGGCGCATTACTTCCGGGCGCAACCCAATTGCGTTTTGACGGCGATGTTGCGTTGGATGACGAAGCCGGTCTCGAGGGCCGGTTTGACATAGTTTCAGAACGCCCGGTTGCGTTCGCCCGATGGTGGCGACCGACCGAAAGCGATGCGATCCGCCGATTACGGGTCGGCGACTACGCAATACGAGGACGCCTCGGTGCCCGTAGTTCCGACCTCGACTTTACGGACCTGGATGCCCGGATCGGAGAATCGGATTTCTCAGGTACGGTTTCCGTCGCGCGATTAACGTCGGATGATAAGCGTTTCGATGCCGATCTTGCTGCGAAGCGACTGGATTTTGATGCGCTCAAGGTTCTTTCGGCACTCTTTGTTGGCGACAGCAATGTCAGTGGTTTCGGGCGAGGAGACACTGTCACGGTGAAAATTGCCGCGGATGCTTTCGTTGCTGAGGCTGTCGAAGGACGCAAGGTCAATCTTGATCTGCGCATTGCCGATGGAGAAATCGACATCAACGATTTGCGCATCGAGGACTTTGCGGGCTTGAAAGTGGACGCTGCCGGTAACATCGGCAATCTTCTGAGCGATCCGGAAGGCCGTTTTTCGGGAAACATATCGGCACAGAATACCGCTGGGCTGATCAAGTTCGGAGATGCCTTTTTTCCCGGTCACCCGGCGCTCGACTATTTGCGTCGGCACGGTTCCGCGCTGATGCCGCTTGATGTCGAAGTCAATTTTTCAGGCGTTGAGACCGATGACGCAAAGCTGAAGAGTGATATTGCGGCAACCATCGCCGGTACCGTTGGCGTCGGAACCGTCAAAGCCGGGCTGCGGTTTCAGGGAGGTACGGAGGCGCCGCTTTCGGGTGAAGTCGAAGCGTCTTTGGAGGCCGACTACGAGAACACGGCTGATCTTTTGAAGCAGCTTGGATGGTCGATGGTTGACCTTGGTGAAACCGGATCAGCTCAATTGAACCTGACAGCGAACGGGATCCCACAGGACGGTGTCGTCGTAGCGATCGACGCCACACTTTCTGGGGTCGGTCTGACTGCCCAGCAGAAGGTTTCCTTTTCAGAGGATTACATGCCCACTTACAGGGGAGATTTTCGCCTGAAAAGCGAGGATACCGAGCCGCTTGCGCGCAGTCTTGGTTATGCGTTTCCTGCGATGGGGCTTGGTACGCCGGTCGATGTATCCGGAACCCTTTCCGGCGACGGGTGGAGCGGTAAAGTCTCTGGCCTCGATGGACGTGTCGGGCGAGACAATGTCAAAGCCGATCTCGCTTATGAGGGAAAAGCTCCGGGCATCTCAGACGCCTGGCATTGGACAGGCTCTCTCTCCACGGAGCGGCTCGCTGTTCCATGGTTTATGGCGCTTGTAACGGGTGAAGTGATCGTGCCGGAAGGTCTCGCGCTTGAGCCTACCGAGGCGCAAAGCGGTACAGATAAACACCCGTCGGTTTGGCCGCAACGTGTATTCGGTAAGCCCTATTATAGCGGGCTCTCCGCAGACCTGGAAATCGAGGCCAACGAAGCGGTGTTTGGCGATGCTCACAAGGTCCAGAAGCCGCGTTTTAAACTGCGGCTGCGGCCTTCCGAGATTGGTTTGTCAGAACTCGCGGGGCGTTTCGGGAACGGAACGATCGAAGGGCGGGTACTCATTCAGAATATGGAAGGGGAAGTCTCCTTGTCCGGCCTTGTGTCCTTGAATGGAGCATCGGCGGGTGAGGTTCTATGGAATGATGGCGTAAGACCATTGGTTGACGGGCGGTTGACAATTACGAGCCAGTTCGAGGGTGTTGGTCGTAGCCTTGAAGCGGTTATGGCAACTTTGGGCGGCGGCGGGTCGTTGCAATTGGACGATGCAAGAATAAGACGGCTTAATCCGTCCGCATTCGGTTTGCTCACGGAGGCCGCCGATCGTGAACTGACGCTTGACGATGATACTGTGAAGCCGCTCGTCAACAGTCACCTTGATGCGGGGCACCTGAAAGTGGAAGAAGCCGTGGCGCCCTTCACGATCAGTTCCGGCGCGCTCAGGATTGCGGAAACAAGTTTTGAAACGCAGTCCGATGTCGAAACGCTTGAGGCGTTTGCTGGTGCGACGTTGAACCTTGTCGACCTGACGGTTGACGGCTCGCTCGCGCTCAACGTGAGTTCGGTTGCGCTCGATGACGAACCGGTGAGTGGTGCCGCACCAGAAATTGCTGTTTTGTTCAAAGGACCATTGGACACTCCCGAGCGTAGTTTGGACATCCAGCCATTGCTTGGCTATCTGACAGTCCGGCGATTTGAACAGGAAGTGCGCCGGGTTGAAATCCTGCAAGCCGACATTCTCGAAAAGCAACGCCTGTCGCGCTACGCACGCTGGGTTTCGGCTGAAGAAGCGCGCGAGCAGCGAGAAGCTGAAGAAGCGGAACGTTTGCGGCTTCTTGAGGAAGAACGCCGCCAGGAGGAAGAACGGCTCCAAGAGGAGGCGAGGGCAGCCGAAGAGGCACGTCTTCTTCGCGAAGCGGAAGAAAGAGCGGCCGAAGTAGAGAGGGTGCGGCTTGAGCGTGAGGCGTTGCAGCGTGCTCTCGCGGAGGAAGAAGAACAACGCCGACAGGCGGAAGCTGTGGCGGAAGAGGCTGCGCGCAAGCGTGCCGAGGCTCTTGAGCGCATTGGCAGACAACAATCCGGGTCCAACCTCACCGGTGTGAACGAAAGGCCTTGGCGTGCTCCGGCCCAAAGTCGCGAGCGAAGGCTGCCCCCGGTTGGTGCTCCCCTTGAATTGCGTCCGCTTGCCCGTTAAATGCTGCTCTTTTCAGCGGCCTCTACGCGTTCCCGAAAGTACGATAGGACAAAAACCCGGATTGCTGACGACAGGTTGTCGCCTTCATTTCGATCAGCATCGATACGGGCAATAATCTTCGTGGCGGTCGTGCCTTCGGCGGCAGAAATATCCCTCAGAGCGTCCCAGAAAGGCGCTTCGAGCGAAACACTCGTGCGGTGGCCATACAAGGTGATCGAGCGTTTCATCGCGATACCTCTTGGTGCCGACGGCGTCTTATTGTGCAATGTCAGATCCGGTTTACGTGGGCGTTGAGCCGTCGGTCTTTACTCGCCCTGTTCGTCCGGTTTTTCACGCTTGTGCGCATCGAGATTGCGAATGTTGCGTTCTTTGCTGATCTCGATCGCGGCTTTGTCGGACTTACTTTGTCCGAACGTGATTCGGTTGGCCGCGGCTTTCGCCGCTTTGTCTTTACGTTTCTTCTGCTTGCGAGCACGCCTTAGATTTATCACTTCGGCCATTAAACCGATTTCCCGATGGAATTATTCCGCTTTCTTTCGAAAAGCGTCGAGGGAAACAATATCCGCGCCCGTTTTTTCGTCACTCTCGCTGTCCTCAACCGCAGCATCATCCTTGTCGGTCGAATCTTCAGCCGGTGCTTTTTCATCACCGAGTTTCAGCATTTCTTCTGCGATTTCTTCTGCGCTCTTCGCCTCATCCAAAAGGGCAGGGCTTGCCGGAAGGGTTGTTTCTGCGGTGCCAGGTTCAGCGTCTTCCTGGGCGAATTCTTCCTCGGATATATCAAATTGCAATCCAAACTGCACAGACGGATCAACAAAACTCTTGATCGCTCCGAACGGGACCATGAGGCGTTCCGGCACTCCGGAAAACGCAAGTCCGATTTCAAAGGACTGATTATTGACTTCAAGATCCCAGAATTGGTGCTGGATGACGATCGTCATCTCTTCAGGATACCGTTCTCGAAGGCGCGATGAGATGCGCACGCCGGGAGCCTGAGTGTTGAAAGTAATGTAAAAATGGTGTTCGCCCGGAAGGCCTGCCCGCATGACTTCCGTCAAGACTTTCTTGACGACGCCGCGCATCGCTTCCTGTGCCAACACATCGTATCTGATCAGATCTTCAGACATAGCTTCGCTCTTGCTCTTGCGTTAGCAGTTTTGACCACATCCCGAATAATTTCAAGAAGCCGGGCCCAACAAACACTTTAACGGCTTTCAGCAAGGACTTTTCACCGATTTTTTCGGGAAAACCGAGGTCGGACCTCAAAGCCCAAGGGAAGGTGGAAGCTTCTGTTGCCAGGTGCTTCCGGTACCCCGCCCAACGGTGCTAGCCGTTGGGGCTTAAGTTCGGTTTAGTGGCACCGCATTACGCAGCGACAGCATAACCTTCAGCATTGTTGTCATTTGCAACTACTGATTTGACCCGATAACGGTGGTATCATACCGAGCAAAAGCTCAACCTTTACGCCCTCGTCGATCCTATTTCGCCCCCGCCGAAAACCAGCTCAACTGATCTGTTTTAGTCCGCTTCCCAAGCACAAGGCAGCGCGAACTGGGTTTGGGTGGAGGCGCCGGGTACCGCCCCCGGGTCCGATAGGTTTATTACGCAGGCCATTTATTGCCATAGCTGCAAGCAGCATTCTGAATATAAGCCTGATCGGTTAAAGATGCAAAAACTGATTGTTTGCTATCCGGGATTTCGGCAGCACTCGAAGCCCTGCGGCACCGCAACCTAAGTCTTGAGAAATCGTGGCATACGGTTCAAAATACCGTTCGATTTCAGCATGTAAGGCAAAGTTGAGCTTGAATTGCGTGGTTTTTTCGTGTGTTGATAAGCGCCGTGAACCGGAATCCTATTCCGGGACCACCGAAGCGTGAGATCTGACAGCCGCGGGAGGGGCACATGAGCGATTATTATGCTGACGTTCAGAAATATGATGGCGGGGCGAGCGAAGAAACCGTCTCGAAAATCGTGAAACATTTGGGAATTGCCCTGCGCAATAGAGATTCATCGCTGGTGTCGTGCTCCGATCCGGATGAACTTGGACGGGTTCGCGAAAAGTGGATGTCCAAGAAACTCGGCATGACGGACGATGCGGCATCAGATGCAATTATCGCTAAAGTCTGCGAGGCGATGAAAGACGCCAAGTCGAACAAGTCACGCGTGACATTTTATTATTTGTGCGCCAAGGAAGCCGGCAAGCTCTCTTCGCTTTAATCGGCTGTCCCGCTTCGAACGGGCATAACGACTATCAAAATGTGGAAAGCCCGGGCACAAGTCCGGGCTTTAGCCAACTGCGTTTGACCGGCTGCATCCAATCCGCCTATGCGTGATACACTCATTATCGGATGCGGGCCGTGCGGCTTACTCGGTGTTTTGAGAGTTTGCATGGTCCGGGGAGAACGGTTCATGCGCGAATATCTCACCATGATGCGGCACGTGCTGGAAAACGGCACGATGAAAGAAGATCGGACCGGCACCGGCACCCTGTCGGTTTTCGGATATCAGATGCGGTTTGATCTCAGTGACGGGTTCCCGCTTCTGACGACGAAGAAACTTCATCTCAGATCGATTATCCACGAACTTCTCTGGTTCCTGGCAGGTGATACCAACATCAAATATCTGAAGGACAACGGCGTCTCAATCTGGGATGAGTGGGCAGACGAAAATGGTGATCTTGGTCCGGTCTACGGTCACCAGTGGCGGTCATGGCCTGGCCGTGACGGGAATACGATCGACCAGATCGATAAAGTCGTGAAGCAGTTGCGGGCCAACCCGGACAGCCGACGCCTCGTCATCTCAGCGTGGAACCCGGCTGATATCGACAAAATGGCGCTGCCGCCCTGCCACGCGCTTTTTCAGTTTTATGTCGCTGAGGAAAAACTTTCGTGCCAGCTCTATCAGCGCTCAGCGGATATTTTTCTCGGTGTGCCGTTCAACATCGCGTCTTACGCTTTGCTGACCATGATGATCGCCCGGGTTACGGGGCTCAAACCGGGTGAGTTTATCCACACACTGGGCGATGCCCACCTTTATACGAACCATCTTGACCAGGCCCGCGAACAACTGAGCCGTGTCCCGGGAAAACGACCGCAAATGACGATCCGGGATCGCGGTCAGGATATTTTCGATTTCGTCTATGAGGATTTCGAACTCTTGAACTACAACGCAGCGCCCCATATCCGCGCGCCGGTAGCGATCTGAAAGAAAACGCGTTGCAGAATAAACCTTTAGTGGCGATTGCGGTCGCCGTTGCGGAAAATAATATCATCGGTGCCGACAACGACATGCCATGGCACCTTTCCAGCGATCTGAAGCGCTTTAAGGCCATCACGCTCGGCAAACCGATTATCATGGGCCGGAAAACACATGAGAGCATCGGTAAGGTTCTACCAGGTCGTCTCAACATCGTAATCTCGCGCGACAAGGAACTGGCGATCGATGGTGCAATTGTGGTCTCGTCCCTGGAAGAGGCGATTGAAGCTGCAACGAGAGAAGTTACCAGTGGCGAAACCGCAAACGGCGAAGTTATGGTGATCGGTGGCGGCACAATTTACGAGCAGGCGTTACCCCTAGCAGCACGTTTGTATGTAACTCACGTCGCAGTAAGCCCTGAAGGCGATACACGATTTCCTCCGATCGATTCGGAGGTTTGGCGCGTAGTTCACGAAGAGCAAATCGATCGGTCCGAGAAAGACAGTGCCGATACGCTTTATCGGATCTATGAACGGCACTAACGGAACAAAACATGCGCATTCTTAGGTTTTCATGAGTTTCTCGCCTTTCGACAAAGCACCATTTACCATGTCTTGAAACCCGTCGATTTACCGGTGAATCACCTTGACTTCCCAGCAGGAATTCCCACCTGCGATAGGTAAGGGGCGGAGCTAATGCCCGAGAACAGCGTTAGCCATGTTTCACATAATCCGACACAGGATGGCGAAAGCAGGTCAATTGCGTTGAAAGCAGGTGTAAGTCCACCTATAACGGGGCCTAGTGCGAGGGGGAGAAGGGGCGTTTCGTATAAAAACGCCAGC
>JBCDCZ010000228.1:0-7281 GCA_039180865.1 Pseudomonadota bacterium
CTTCTATGCTTCCGATGACCTTAAAGGTTATGGCAAAATGGTCCTTGTCCGTCACTCAAACGGATTTGTCAGTGCCTATGCCCATGTGGATAATCTGAAGGTCGAGCAGGGCGATCGCGTGCGTCAAGGTCAGGTGATTGCGCTCTCAGGCAAGTCCGGTGGCGTTCAAACACCTCAGCTTCACTTCCAACTACGCGATGGCCGCAAGCCGATCGATCCGCTCGATCACCTGCCGCGCTAACGGATCAATTGCCGGACGTCTGCTTCCCGAGCCGCCCGGCGAGATCCTGAATATATTGCCAGGCCACCCGGCCAGATCGGTTACCGCGCGTCTTCGCCCATTCTAGCGCTTCAAACCTCAGCTTATCCTCTACGTAATCGAGACCGAACCGCTCGGCATATTGGGAAACCATGGCGAGATAGGCGTCCTGATCGCATTTGTGAAAGCCGAGCCAAAGGCCAAACCGGTCAGATAGGGACACCTTCTCTTCTGTCGCCTCGGACGGATTGATCGCGGTGGAGCGTTCATTTTCCATCATTTGGCGCGGGATCAGGTGGCGGCGATTCGAGGTTGCATAGAAGATGACGTTCTCGGGCCGTCCTTCCACGCCGCCGTCGAGGGCGGTTTTGAGCGATTTGTAGCTCGCATCGTCTCCGTCAAAGGAAAGATCGTCGCAAAAGATGATGAAACGGTTTGGGTCGCCGCGCACAATCCGCATCAAATGTGGGAGCGAATCGATATCTTCCCGGTGGATCTCGACAAGTTTGAGACGGGAATCGGAAGCATCAGAATTGAGCTTATCATTGACGGTTTTATGAGCCGCTTTGACAAGCGAGCTCTTTCCCATGCCACGGGCACCCCACAAGAGCACATTATTTGCGGGCAATCCGCGAGCAAATTGTTTCGTATTTTGAAGCAGTTGGTCACGCGCCAGGTCAATTCCGACAAGAAGATCCAAAGCAACGCGGTTGATTGCATCGACCGGGTCAAGGCGCCCGTTTTCTGCGAACCAGACAAATGCGTCCGCTCTGTTGCCATCGAACACCGGGGCAGGCTCAGGCGTGTTTTTTTCCATCAACGCAATAATCGTTTCCAGGCGTTGATTGAGAATGGCAATTGCCTCATCGCTCATTATATAGATCCTGTTATGCGCGCTTGTGTCCGGGCGCGTTATCATGCGGATCCGGACTTGTCACGCTCACATAACACTTGGTGGGAAGATGCTGTTGGAATCACAGGCTGATCGCAGCTTTGATTGCAATTTTCCATCTCGAATGTATAGTCCGGCGGCCCGCGCCGATCGGACAATTGTCGCAGGGCATTCTGCTGTCGCACAGGCCGTAGAACGAGACTATCGCTGATCTGAGGGGACCCGATCATCATGTTTATTTCACCCGCTTACGCACAGACAGGTGGAGGCGGCGGCGCAGATATCCTTATCTCCATTATGCCGTTCATCCTGATCTTCATTATTTTCTATTTTCTGATGATCAGACCGCAACAACAGCGCATGAAAAAACACGAGGAAATGGTCAACAATGTCCGCCGCGGCGACACAGTTGTCATGAACGGCGGGTTGATCGCAAAAGTGCTGAAGGTAGTCGATGATACCGAAATTGAGATCGAACTCGCGCAAGGCATGAAGACCCGCGCGGTGAAATCGATGATTGCCGATGTGCGCGCGAAAGGCGAACCGGTTAAATCAGACTAGTGCCTGACCGGTCAGCCTAAGAAGAAGCCAATGCGAAGGGCCTGAATAATGCTTCAATTCCCGATCTGGAAGACAACACTTATTCTTCTGACAGTGCTCTTCGGTATTGTTTTTGCGTTTCCAAATGTCCTGGACGACGACACAGCGGAGCAATTGCCCGATTGGATGCCAAAAATGGTCCTTGGTCTGGACCTTCAGGGTGGCTCGCATCTCCTCATCCAGGTTGAACGTGACAGTCTCGTCGAAGAACGGCTTGTCACATTGCGTGCAGACATCCGCGACGCCTTGCGGGGTCGTAGGCCTGATGGAACCCGAGCGGACAACATCGGCTATACCGGTTTGCGGATCGCTGGAGATGTTGTTCAGTTTCGTTTGCGGGATGAAGCTGATGCGCCCCGTGTAAGAGAAGCTTTAGAACCTGTTCTGGCTCCAGCTCTAACCAATGTCTTTACCGGCCTCGGCACTGTCGAAGTCGACATGTCATCAAGTGGCGGGCTCTACCGATTTGAACTCACAGCTGAGGGCATCAATCAACGTCTATCGTCAGCGGTTCAGCAGTCTGTTGAGGTCATCCGGCGCAGGATTGATGAACTCGGCACAACGGAACCAAGTATTCAAAGACAGGGCACGGATCGGATCCTTGTTCAGGTCCCCGGTTTCGACGAACCGGAACGCCTAAAAGCGCTCTTGGAACAAACGGCTAAGCTGACCTTTCAACTCGTCAATGTCAGTATGAGTGCAGAAGAGGCTGAGGCGACTCGCGTACCCCCCGGAAGCGTCATCCTTGAAAGCCTTGAAGTAGACGGCCCGAAATACTTGATCTTTGAGGATGTGATTGTATCGGGGGATGAGCTGGTCGATTCCCAGCCCGGTTTTGATCCTCAGACTAACGAATCCGTTGTTACCTTCCGCTTTAACAACTCGGGCGCTAGGAAGTTCGGGCGCGCAACAGTCGAGAACCTTGGTCGGCCGTTCGCGATCGTGCTCGACGACAAAGTGATTTCCGCACCGACGATCCAGGACGAAATCCTGGGTGGATCCGGTCAAATATCAGGGAACTTCACCGCAGAGACGGCGAATGATCTCGCCATTCTGCTGCGCGCTGGTGCATTGCCGGCGGACCTTACCATTGTCGAAGAGCGCACGGTCGGCCCAGGTCTTGGATCGGATTCGATTACTGCTGGATTTTGGGCAGCCGTCATCGGGGCTGTTTTGGTCGTTGTCTTCATGATTTTGGTTTACGGCAAATTCGGAATCGTTGCGAATATCGCGCTTGCCTGCAACATCGCTCTGATTATCGCCGTCCTGTCGAAACTTGGTGCAACGCTGACGCTTCCGGGTATCGCGGGTATCGTTTTGACCGTTGGTATGGCGGTTGACGCGAACGTCCTGATTTTCGAACGGATCAGAGAAGAGTTACGAGCGGGACGAACGCCTTTGCGAGCGGTGGAAGCTGGATATCAACGGGCTCTTGGCACGATCCTCGACGCCAACATCACAACCTTTATCGCCGCGATTATTCTGTTCTATCTGGGGTCCGGTCCTGTGCGTGGGTTCGCTGTGACACTGGCAATCGGCATTCTGACAACGGTTTTCTCAGCCTTCACCTTCTCCCGCTTCATCGCGGTAAAGGGGATTGTAGATCGCCGGCCGAAGACGATCTCCCTGCGCTGGCTGATTGATTTGGTTCCTGCAGTTACGAACTTCCACTTCATGAAGCATCGCCGATGGAGCTTTCCGGTTTCAATCGTCCTGATCCTCGCGTCGATCAGCCTTTTCACCGTGAACGGGCTCAATCTTGGTATCGACTTCCGTGGCGGTACGCTTGTTGAGAT
Organism: Pseudomonadota bacterium; assembly: GCA_039180865.1. GTDB lineage: Bacteria > Pseudomonadota > Alphaproteobacteria > Rhizobiales > JACESI01 > JBCDCU01. Next base: position 3,548 of record JBCDCZ010000228.1, read on the forward strand.
CAAGACAACCGATGGCCCCGCGGACATTGGAAAGATCAGGTCAGACCTCGCGGGACTTGATCTGGGCGACGTAGAGGTAACGACCTTTGGAGCACCGGATGACATTCTGATCCGCATCCAACAACAAGATGGCGGAGACGCGGCCCAACAGGAAGCCGTTGCGGAGGTGAGGGCGACGCTCGGCGAAGACAACATCGAGTATCGAAGGGTGGAAGTGGTTGGCCCGAGGGTTTCCGGCGAACTGACTCAGGCAGGCCTCATCGCAGTCGGTGCAGCGCTTCTGGCGGTTCTTGTCTATATCTGGTTCCGCTTCGAATGGCACTTCGCCATCGGGGCTGTCATTGCGACCCTCCACGACGTCCTGATAACTGTCGGCCTATTCGCACTCTTACAATTGGACTTCAATCTCTCAACAATCGCGGCGGTCCTAACGATTGTCGGTTACTCGTTGAACGACACTGTGGTTGTCTACGATCGAATACGGGAGAATCTGCGAAAATATAAGAAACGCGAAATCGGCAGCGTTTTGGATCTGGCCGTAAACGAGACACTTTCGCGGACGACGCTTACGTCAGTTACAACGCTCTTAGCCCTTCTTTCGCTTTACATCTTTGGTGGCGAAGTCATCCGCTCTTTCACCTTCGCGATGATCTGGGGTGTGATTATCGGCACCTATTCTTCGATCTTCATCGCAGCGCCGTTCCTGATTTTCCTCAATTTGCGGCCCGGAGAAATTGATCAGACCCGAGAAGATGGCAGCAAAGAAAGCCCCGCCGAAGCATGACCTTTGATCCGGCAAAGGCGGCGAGGGGAATTGAAATCCACGCCGCCCATTTTCCCGGTCGTGCCCCGATAGATGCTTATGGGAACGGTGGCTTTCGTTTCGCCGACATGTCCCATCGCGGCTCTATCCTTTGCCTTCCAAGCGGCATTTACGATTGGAGCATTGCCGAGCCGGATGCGATTACTTTCGCAAGTCTGGGAAAGGCCGTTGAAGACGCAGGAGATATCGAAATCCTGCTGATTGGTCTTGGCAAAGACATTCTGCCGTTCCCGAAACCCTTGCGCCAGGAACTCTCTGGTGCCGGGCTTCCGGTTGACGCGATGAGCACCGGCGCAGCCGTCAGGACCTATAATGTTCTCTTATCGGAAAATCGGGCTGTCGCCGCTGCCTTGATTGCCGTCGCATGAGCGTGGGTTTAGAAGCCGGCGCATTGGAAAACCTTAGATCGTTCCTCAGAAAAGAAGACCGGGATCGATATCTGGCAGCTTTACTACTGAACGAAACCTCGGCCCATTCCATAACAGTGCTTTATGCTTATCACGCAGAACTCGCACGCATACCGGACCTTATAAAGGAACCGATGGCCGGAGAAATCCGGCTCCAGTGGTGGCGCGATGTCATAAACTCCGACAATCCGGAAACCGGGGCAGGGCACCCGGTTGCTGCAACTCTTGGCACTGTGATGGACCACCATAACCTGGCGGAATCATCGCTTGATATGATGGCAGCCGGACGGATCCACGATCTTTATCATGATCCCTTTTCGGACATGCATGCCTTCGAAACATACGCCGGCGAGACACTATCTCAGCTCTATCTCAACTCTGCTCGCATTCTCGGGGCGGACCAGAATAGCGCGCTCGCCGATGCTGCGGGCCACGCAGGTGTTGCAACGGCCATTATGGAAAAGGCCCGGCGGTTCCATAGGGATATAGCGCAGGGCAAAATCAATCTCCCACTCGATGTTGTGGGAGCTGCCGGGCTCGATGCCTCTGCACTGGAAGATGGCGAAGTAAGTCCGGCCTTCCGGGCCGCCTGGTCGACATTCCTTGATCAGGCTGATGCCCATCTCAAGAAAGCGCGAACCGCAATCCAATCTCTCAAAGGAGAAGTGAAAGCCGCCTTCAGGCCGCTCGCGCTGGTCGCTCCTTATTGCCGGATCATGTCGAGAGCCCAATACGATCCATACCGTGAGGCACCAAGGATTTCGCAACTTAAAGCCCAATGGGTGCTTTGGCGCGGCTTATGATGCGTGTTTCAGGGTGGGCGACGCTTTCTCGCCGAGCCAGATTTCCGCATCACGCAAAGCACGGGCAGCCAGGGCCCGTTTTTTGGCAAACCCTTTTTCCTTACCACGAAGCCTGCGCCCGTTTTCCTGCCTCGGAACCTCGATTTCAGGAAAGAGCCCGAAATTGATGTTCATCGGCTGGTAGCTCGGCGCGGTGCTTTCAGGGTCGGATAGATATCCGCCGGTTATGTGATTGAGGAGAGAGCCGAATGCCGTTGTCTCCGGGGGCCGGTCATACTCTGCGCCCCGTCTTTCTGCAGCGATAAAACGTCCTGCAAGAAGACCAACAGCTGCGGATTCAAGATAACCTTCGCACCCCGTAATCTGCCCGGCAAACCGCACGCGAGGTTCTTTCTTCATCCGCAAGACCGGATCGAGGAGGTCGGGTGAATTGATGAACGTATTGCGGTGGAGACCCCCGAGGCGAGCAAATTCCGCTTCCTCAAGACCGGGTATCATCCGGAAGATTTCTGCCTGCTGCCCATAGCGGAGCTTCGTTTGGAAACCGACCATATTGTAAAGCGTCCCGAGTTTATTATCCTGACGCAGTTGCACGACCGCATAGGGCTTCACGTCGGGCGCGTGGCGGTTCGTAAGGCCAACCGGTTTCATCGGCCCGTGGCGCAGGGTTTCCCGCCCGCGTTTGGCCATGATCTCAATCGGCAAACAGCCATTGAAATAAGGCGTGTTTTCTTCCCACTCTTTGAAGTCAGTCGTCTCACCGTCGAGCAACGCATCGACAAAAGCCTCATATTGAGTCTGGTCGAGCGGGCAATTGATGTAATCGGCCCCGGTTCCTCCCGGTCCTGGCTTGTCATATCGCGACTGAAACCAGGCCGTATCCATGTCGATTGTGTCCTTATGAACAATCGGGGCAATCGCATCGAAGAACGCAAGCTGGTCCTGACCGGTCAAATCACGGATGATCTGTGCAAGCGGGCCGGAGGTGAGGGGCCCCGTGGCAATCAACACGTTGTCCCACTCGTCCAGCGGCAAAGAAACTACCTCGCCATGGCTGATTTCGACATTTTGATGAGCCTGTAGCCGCTCCGTTACCATTTCCGAAAAGGCCACACGATCGACCGCCAATGCCCCACCTGCCGGAACCTGATGTTCGTCCGCAGCCTTCATAATGAGAGATCCGGCAAGCCGCATTTCAGCGTGCAAGACCCCGACTGCGTTTGACGTGTGGTCATCAGAGCGGAAGGAATTCGAGCACACCAATTCGGCGCAATGCCCCGTCTTGTGAGCGTCCGTCATCACGTCAGGACGCATTTCATGTAGGACAACAGGAAGTCCGCGCTCGGCCAGTTGCCAAGCCGCTTCGCTACCCGCGAGGCCCGCGCCGATTACATGAACCGCGCGATCAGAAGATGAAGATTGCTGCATGCGCGGGAAACTAACGCTCGTGCGAATGCCATGCAAGACAAATGGACTAATCGATGGTGTCGGAGGGAAAGCGTGGGGGCTAAAAAGAAACCGCTCGCCGGGGGAGGAGGTTCCGGCGAGCGTTTTACTCTAAGATAGGCTTGGGAGGAGGAGTGCCTATCTCGTGTTACACACCAACCTGGGAGGAGGAGGGTGATGTGTACCTTGCGGGTCATATAGACCACATTTACTTGCGAGCTTGTGTCTCGCTTGATACTCAATATAGGTGATTCA
>JBCDCZ010000229.1:0-7276 GCA_039180865.1 Pseudomonadota bacterium
GCGGCAGACCGGCTCTGCGGCACGGTCGAGGAAGTGGTCTATAAAGGGCCGCATGAGGAGATTTATGTTGGCGTGACGGGTTTGCCGCCGATCCTTGTCCAGAGGAGGGCAGGGATTGGGAGTAGTGGCGATCCGTTCGCGATCGGGGATGCGGTCCACCTGACGGTGGCAGCCGATGCGATCCTGATCTTTGACAAGGAGGAGGTCTGATGCCGGAGCGCATTACGAATATCAGAAAGGGGACGCCTGGAAATGCCGTCCACGATGTGGGCGGGCTTGATTTCGGGCCGGTCGATCGGGAAGAGCATGATCTTTCGCTTTATGAAAAGCGGGTCGATGCCTTGCTGATGCTTCTTGCGGGACCGAAGAATTCCGCCTTCCGCGTGGATGCCCTGCGCCGCACCGTCGAAGATTATGCCGAGCAGGAATATGACGGCACGCCCTATTACGACCGCTGGATCCGGGCAATCCGCAATCTTCTCCTTGAGCAGGAGATCGTAACAGAGGCGGAACTCGACGCGAAGATTGCCGAAATCTGCGACCGGCTTGAGGCGGACTGCCAGACCGTCAGAAGGAAGCAAGTGCCATGAGCACACCGTTTGAAAAGGATATCGCAACCGACGGCCCGCTCTTCAGCGTCGGCGAGCGGGTGAGGGTGGATGACAGGAGAAGCCTCGGCCATTGCCGGACACCCTTTTATCTGCGCGGCAAGGAAGGCGAAGTGATTGCGATTGAAGGTCCGTTCCGCGATCCTGAAAAGCTTGCCTATCACAAGCCCGGCCTTCCGGCGGCCTATCTTTATCGCGTCCGCTTCAAACAGGACGAGATGTGGCACGGCTATGACGGGAGCGCCCGCGACCGGCTTGAGGCCGATCTTTTTGAGCCCTGGCTCCAGAAAACCGCCGAATCCGACAGCAAGGGAGGTGCCTGATATGGCCGATCCTCACTCTCACGACCATGATCACAGTCACGGGCATGACCATGATCATGACCATGCGCCGATCACCGATCCGGATCGTCCGGTGACCGAATATGAAGTGCTGGAACAGGCCCTGCGCGAACTCCTGATTGAAAAGGGGATGATTACAGCGCTCGACGTCAACCAGCAGATCGACGCGACGGATTCCCGTAATCCGGTGTTCGGCGCGAAGATCGTTGCGAAAGCCTGGGCCGATCCGGTCTTCAAGGAAAAGCTCAAGGCTGACCCGCGTTCGACCATGCGCGAACTCGATATCGAGATCGGCCATGTGGCGGAATTGCGCGTCGTCGAGAACACCGCCAACGTCCATCACGTGGTCGTCTGCACTTTGTGCTCCTGTTATCCGCGGATGATTTTGGGTGTACCACCTGCCTGGTACAAGAGCACGTCCTATCGCTCGCGCGTCGTGTCCGAACCGCGCAGCGTCTTATCGGAATTCGGGCTGGAACTCTCGAACGATACCGAAATCCGGGTTCTCGACAGTACGGCGGATCTGAGATTTCTCGTGATCCCGGAGCGCCCAGACGGCACAGACACGATGAGCGAGGACGACCTCGCAGGTCTCGTCACACGGGACACGATGATCGGAACGGCACGGGCGAGCGCCTCCTGATCTGCGACCAAGATAGACTCTAACCCTTCGCCCGATGCGGAAAGGAATTCCATGACTGATCGAGCCCAGCAGAGACGGCAGTTGAAAGAGCGGCTCATGGCACGGGAGGCGATTATGGCCCCCGGCGTTTTCGATATGATTTCGGCAAAGATCGCCGATCAGGAAGGTTTCGATGCGCTCTATATGACGGGATATGGCATTTCGGCCTCCTATCTGGGGCTACCCGATGCCGGTCTTGCAAGCTATGCCGATATGGTGAATTGCGTTCAAAGGATCGCCAATGGCTGCAAGACGCCTCTGATTGCCGACGGCGACACCGGCTATGGCGGCGCCTTGAATGTGCGCCACACGGTGGCAGGCTATGAGGCGGCGGGTGCGGCGGCAATCCAGCTTGAGGATCAGAAATTTCCAAAGAAATGCGGGCATACGCTCGGCCGGGACGTGATCGATCTCGACGATATGCTTTTGAAGATCCGCGTTGCGCTTGATACACGGACCGATCCGAACTTTCTGATCATCGCGCGGACCGATGCGCGCACGGCCCATGGGCTTGAGGCGGCCCTCGAGCGCGGCAAAGCCTTCCGGGATGCGGGTGCTGATGTGGTCTTCGTTGAATCGCCCGAAAGCGAAGAGGAAATGCGGCTTATTATCGAAACGCTCGATTGTCCGCTCGTTGCCAATATGGTGGAGGGCGGTTTCACGCCGGTTTTCGATCAGGAGAAGCTGAAGGAGATGGGCTTTGCCTTGTCGATCTTCCCGGCGACCGGATTCCTGACCGTGGGGGCGGCCCTCGGCAATGCCTATCGGACCTTGCGGGCGGAAGGCGGCTCGGAGAGCCTTCGCAATCAGATGGATGATTTCGATAAGTTCAGCCGGATGATCGGCTTTGCCGACGTCTGGGAATTTGAAAAACGCTACGGGACTTAGAAATGGTTTCGCTCGACGAGAATTACGGCGGGGTGTTCGATACGAAGATCGGCTTCGGGAAAAGCCCGGCCTTGATCATGATCGACTTCATGCGCGCCTATACCGATGAGGCGTCGCCGTTTTACGCCGCTGGCGTGGTTGAGGCCGTGGCGGAAAGCGTCGCGCTTCTGGAGGCGGCCCGCAAAGGGGAAATCCCGATCATTCATACACGGGTGGCGTTTCATAATTCCGGAATCGATGGCGGGCTTTTCGTCAAAAAGGTGCCCGCGCTTCGAAAGCTCGTCGAAGGCGAGCCTTTGGGCGAGTTCGACCAGAAGGTCGCACCGTTGGAAGACGAGCTCGTCATCGTCAAGAATTATGCGAGCGCCTTTTTCGGTACATCTTTGGCGGCAGCCCTCGCGGCGCTTTCCATCGATACGCTGATCATGGCGGGCTGCTCGACAAGCGGCTGTATCAGGGCAAGCGCCATTGACGGCATCCAGAACGGCGTAAGGGTGATTGTCCCGCGCGAATGCGTCGGCGACCGCCACAAAGCCCCGCATGAGGCGAACCTCTTCGACATCAACGCGAAATATGGCGACGTTGAAGATAAGGCGGCGGTGATTGACTATCTCGAAGGGATTTGAGGAGCGGTTCAGGCGGCGTCAAATTTCTGAACGTCAATCTCAGATTCACGCTGGCGCATAGCGTAGGCGTCATAGCGGGTTTGCATCCGCAAAAGCGTTTCCATTTTTACGCCGAATGCCTTTTCAACGCGCAAGGCCATTTCCGGTGAAAGAGAGGCTCTTTCATTCAAAAGATTAGAAAGGGCAGGCCGCCCGACGCCAAGTGCTTTCGCGGCATCGGTCACCGTCAGATCATCCGGCAGCACGGAGCGTTTGATAAACCCACCCGGATGCGGAGGTTTCATTCCGACTTTGATGGCCATTGCCTGATGTCCTTCGTCCTAATGGTAATCTTCGTAATCGACATCGAAAAGTTCATTCTCAACCGCATCATGTTTGAAGGTTATCCGCCAATTGGCGCTGACACTGAGACTGTAGGTACCTGAACGGGTTCCCACGAGCTGATGCGGTTTGTACTTCCTGAGATCGAACACCTCGCTGATATCCTCCATGTCGATCAGGAATCCCATTATGTCGGTGATCTTCGCAACATCATCAGCCTGCAACCCCTTTGGATTGTTCTTTTCGACCAGCGCCCGCAAGCCTTTATGGCGAATGTTCCTGATCTCCATACTGAAAATCTATCATAGTAGTCGCCTGTAGCGCAACAGAATACAGGCTTGTTATGGTCTTGCGACGAAGCATGAAACTCGACACATTCGTCCAACGGCGCGTTTTCAATACAAGAGCGCGCTGTTTCAAATCCCTTCTTGAGAACAGAACAAAAATAGAACATTGTCTCGCGCATGGGACACGTGATCTTCACCTATCGCACCACGGATGCCTGCGTTTATCGCAACGGGGATTATATCGGCCGGGTGCTGGAGCGCCGCCGCACACTCTATGGCAATCCGGACCGAGCCTATGAATGGTTCGATGCGGCCGGAGGCAAGGGCGAGGCGCCGACGCTCAAGGAAGCACTGGAGGCTTTAAAAGCGCGCTATCGGTGAAGAAGAGCTTCCGCCAACGCGATCAAGTCAAAGGGAACGTCCTGACGCATCCATCATGGAGAACAACCGCCCAAGAAAAAACCGCCCCGGGAAAACCAGGGGCGGTTTCTAACTCTGTACCAGAAACGCGTTGAGTTACGCGGCCCTCTTACGTCTCCAGGTCAGGAAACCGAGAAGACCGATACCGCCTGCAAGAAGCGGGAACGCTGCGGGTAGTGGAACGGGTGTCACGTCGACATTCAGCACGGATGGGTCGCCGTTCGTGGCAACATAAACAAAGCTGAACTCGCCTCCGTTAAAGCCGGCAACGGGCGTGGTGACCTGTGAGGTCGGACCCGGATTGCCGCCAAGGAAGGCGCCATCGTCGAAGAGCGCAACGCCGTCATCGTGAACCACCGTAAAGTCACTCGCGCCAAGTGGCCCTTGTAGAGTGAACTGGAAGAACGTCGATGTGGCTGTTCCGTTGTTGATGTTCGGGCTGCTGAGCTGCTGTCCGAGAACACCTGCATCCGGTGCACCACCGATCGCTCCAGGCCCTGTTGCGAGCCAGTCAGCGATGGTTGTGGCATCGGTTCCATCAAATGTGCCGAAATCGATGTCGCCGGTGTAGGTGAAAGTTGTTGTATCGCCGTTTGCAACGGCGTTGTTGAAGTTGGCCAGGTTGGCTTCTGACTCTGCTGAGTTCAGGCCAGTCAGGTTGGCAACAACAACGTCAAATGTGCCGCTGAGTGTAGCAGCACTGGCAGGTGCAATTAGTACAAGACTGAGTGCCGCTGCAGCTGTTATTGATTTGAGCATGAAAGCCCCCTGTTGTGGTATAGCTACTACCGCAACGTGATTATTAAGCATTTGTTAAGAAAATGGCAGGGATTCCATGTATCAAATTGTACGGATAATCCCTGGCAAAGCGGCGGATTACGGGATTGATTTGCGCGATGCGTCTCTGTGCTGCCATTAGGCGAGTTGTAATCATTGAGGATAAGCCACCAAGAGGCGGTTTTTATGACGCTTTTTTGACATTGGCCCTGAGGTGCCAATTTGCACTTTTCCACACGGAATTTCGAGCCGTTTGACAGGGTGGGAGCGAGCTGTCGCGAGGGTCGGAGTCGACGCTTCTCATGTGATTTCAGGCAAAGGTCATAAGCGAAAGCTCTGCTTACAATTGGCTGGCGTGATCGCCTTTCCGGAGCGCGTACAGCGCCAAAACTGACAGGCTTGAACGCAAGAGTGGAAACCGTGTCGAACCAGGAAAAGTGCTCGCATCCGCAGGATCTTCGACGTGATCGTAACACCATTCCGAGAGGATAGCGGCGCCATAGGTTTCAGCCGCATCGTCGCTCTGTTTGCCTTTGCGGGTCCGGGGACATAGGCTTACATCGTTGCTGAATGGTTATAGACACGGTGAGCCAGCGGGAAGCGCACTTGGATTTCTTTCGATGGATGGTAGAGAACTGGGAGCTCGGTGATCCACTTAAGCCTCCGCTTAGTCATCTCAATCCGATGGGAAGGCCATCGCCAATTGGCTTTCCAGGGATTGAAAACATCTTCAAACAGGGGTCACCAATGATTGGGGCTTTTGTGATCCTGGCGCTCTTAGCCGTCGCCTATCGCAAGACCCGGTTGCGCAAGCGGCAGACGCCGGATTGTCCCTGAAAGTGGGCGGCATGGACTTCGATCTCTTCGGTTTCTTTGTGACGTCCTGGGAAACATGGAACGGTTGAACCGAAAAGGAGACGCGCTTGGAATTCTTTCGGTGGATGGTACGGAACTGGGACTTTGGAGATTTTGAGCATCCTCCAGGTGTATTCGGGAACATCCCCAATCCGGCAGGCTTTCCCGGGATTGAGAACATCTTCAAACAGGGCTCGCCGATGATCGGGGCCTTTGTTATCCTGGCGCTCTTGGCCGCTGCCTATAGCAAGACGCGGCTGCGCAAGCGGCAGGCGCCGGACACTTCTTGAGAGAGCACAATATGGGCCTCGATCTCTTCAGTTTCTTTGTGGCGTCATTTGAAACCTGGGACAATTGGCAAGCGCTTGAGTTTGTCAGCTCGATCAATTTTGCACCATTCATGCCACCCAAGCTGCCGGATCTCTTCAAGAACGGATCGCCCCTGCTTGTGCCGTTCGTGCTCCTCGCCGTGATCATTGCCGTCTTCCGAAAGAAGCGGGTGAGGAAGACGAGCGAGGACGCGGAATAGACTTTGACGCTTGGCATTCCTAATGGCGCTCAGGGCAGGGCGCAGTGAGACCGGCGTAGACCATTCCTCAGCCTTCGGGATCTTCCAGGCGAAACCGTCCATCAAGAAACTCATGCGCCGCGCGCGCCCAGACGGGCTCCGGCTGGCCTGAATCGTGTTTTGCGTAAAGAATGGCTGCTTCATTGTTGTGTTCAAGGAAACAATAGCCGATCACCCGGTAGCGCGCCCCGGATTTGACGTGGAGAAACACACTTCTCACCGGCGCGGCTTTTTGAACCGCCATCTGCTCTTGAAGCATCTGCTCGCGGGATTTCCTCTCTGTGGAGGAGGGCGCTGAGGGAGGGTATGCGGTCATTCGGCAACAAACTTTTCAAGGCAAATCGGACCCGCTGATCCTGTCCGCCCCATGGCAATCTGGCAATAGGCTAGTAAGGCGGTTTTACGCATAAATCAGAGCTTGCTTCCACCCCCTGAAACATTGACATAGACCCGGATGTCCTGAAGTAGCTCATCTGACTACAGGTGGAGAACAAACGGGAATCTGATCAAATTGTAGCTTGCACTTTCTGGGTGACTTATTGAAAGATTGCTATCAAGTACGGATGTTCAAAGAAAACCGTTCTTCGATGGTACAACGGGGTGATTATAGCCGTTCATCGCATGCATCGAAATGAAGCGCATTACCTGAACGGGTGACAAACATCATTTATAAACGCACAAAAAGACACGGTATGATCGCGTTAATTTCAAGGCATTACATTTTTAAAACTGTTGGCTGTAAAGGAATTCACGGTGACACAAAATGAATATAGTTATGATGAAACGCAAGTTTTCATGCGTGAAAACACCTTAATAATTCACGGAAAAGAAATTTCCGCTTCAGATATAAATAAAATTGAAGTAGGGGTAAAAAATTTATCAGGACTAAAAAGGCTTTTTTAC
>JBCDCZ010000230.1:0-7189 GCA_039180865.1 Pseudomonadota bacterium
ATCAGATGCACTGCTTCCTCAACGCTTGGGACATGATGCCATCGATCGTCGGCCTCTGCTTTCCAGGCAGGCCGTTCAAGGCGGATGATCTTTGCGCCTGCTGCTTTTGCCGCCTCGGTGGCATGGGTTGAGATGCGGGCAGCAAACGGATGCGTCGCGTCGATGACGAGGCTGACAGCCTCCTCTTTCAGATAGTCAGCAAGCCCCTCTATTCCACCGAACCCGCCAATGCGGATCTCTCCACCCGGAAGCCTTGGGTTGTCGGTACGCCCGGCAAGTGAAGTGATCACGTGGAATTTGCCACGATCGAGAAGGTTGTTTGCAAGCGTGCGGGCTTCCGCTGTTCCACCGAGAATCAGGATCCGTTCAGTCATTCTCGGACCCTTTCGCTCCTTCATGTGCGATCAGATGTCCCTGTCGATCGATCACCATGACATCGACAACAACCGGTGCATCGTGGAGTGTCTTTAGAGCGGTTTCCTGCGCGCGCCGCGCTATGATGGGCGCAAGATCGACCGTCTCCTCCAGTGCAATCTCCCGCCCGTGGGTTGCGGTATTCGCCTCTGCGATTTTGTCCGCGCACGCATTGCTCACCCCGGCCTCGCGGGCACGTTTCGCGAGCCAATCGAAATCGACCTGACTGCGGGCAGAGTGGAGATCGAGATAGCCTTGCGCCAGTTTGGTGAGTTTCGCGAAACCGCCGCCAATCGTAAGCCGCGGGCGGGGGTGCCGCCGGAGGTATTTCAAGAGACCTCCGGCAAAATCGCCCATATCCAGCATGGCGTGGTCGGGAAGATCGTAATGTGTCTGAACCACCTTTTCAGATGTGGATCCGGTCGCGCCCGCCACATGCGGAAGCTCTTCCGCATTGGCAACATCGATCCCGCGGTGGATCGAATGGATCCAGGCTGAACACGAATAGGGATGAACAACACCTGTTGTGCCAAGAATCGAGAGGCCGCCGATAATACCAAGCCGTGGGTTCCAAGTCTTTTCTGCAAGCCGCTCGCCATCTGGAACCGATATCGTGATTTCGACATCAGGACTTTCCTCAAATCTGGCGGCGAGGTCTTCGACAACCGCGCTCATCATCTGGCGGGGTACCGGATTGATCGCAGGTTCACCAACTGAAAGCGGGAGTCCCGGTCGTGTAACCTGGCCGACACCAACGCCCCCTTTGAAGGTTACTCCGCAGCCCGGCATCCCCCGCTTTACCCGCGCTAAAATCAACGCGCCGTGCGTGACGTCTGGGTCGTCGCCCGCGTCTTTTATGATTCCGGCTTCCGCGTAATCAGAGCCGAGCGCCTCGCTCGCAAGAGCGAAACTGGGCTCCTCGCCTTTCGGCAGGCGAAGGGAAACCGGGTCTTCGAAGGCGCCGCAATAAAGGGCATGAAGTGCGGATTTGGTCGCAGCAGTCGCGCACGCACCGGTCGTCCAGCCGCGCCGAAGCGGGCTGCCGTCCTCCTTTGTCCTTGCGTCGTCGCTTAATTCATGGCCTTTGTCAGTCATGACGAAAATCTATATAGCAAAGTCCGATCAAGGGCTTGTTGAATTTTTTCCGGATACGTGACAGAGGTGCGGATTGATGGCGCAAGGCTTCGTGATTGCGGCTCCTCATTCCGGCGCTGGCAAGACCTTGGTCACGCTCGCCCTGGTGCGGCTACTTCAGTCTAAGGGGTTCGGTGTTGCCTCTGCGAAGGCCGGACCGGATTTCATTGATCCGGTATTCCATTCAAAGGCTGGGAGTGCAGCTTGCGTCAATCTTGATCTCTGGGCAATGGGACGTGATGCGGTCATTGCGCGTGCCCACGAAACGTCAAGAAACACTGATCTTTTGGTCGTCGAAGGCGCCATGGGTCTCTTTGACGGCGCAGATGATGGAAGTGGCTCTACGGCGGACCTGGCAAACGCGCTCGATCTTCCGGTCGTCCTGGTCGTCAATGCGGCCGGTCAAGCCCGCTCCGCAGCAGCGCTCCTTCACGGTTTCAAAACGTTCCGGAGCGATATTCGGCTCGCGGGTGTCTTTTTCAACCGCGTCAGAAGCGATCGTCATGCCGGACTGCTCTACGCGGCAGCTGAGGAGGTGGGTGTCGCTCCTGTCGGCTTTCTGAGAGAGGATGCCTCACTGGCAATGCCCTCGCGCCACCTCGGTCTTGTCCAGGCTGGCGAATATGACGATTTGAATGCTTTCATCGATAAGGCGGCGGACGTGTTGGGTGAGGGTCTGGATCTTGACTGTCTCTTGGGGCTCACCAAAGCGCTTACGCCAGATGCAATAAGCACCTCCAGGTTGCCGCCGCTCGGCCAACGCATCGCAATCGCAGAAGACCGCGCCTTCGCATTTTCCTATCCGCATATACTGTCCGATTGGCGTGCGAGCGGGGCTGAGCTTTGCTTGTTTTCGCCGCTCAGTGATGAAGCGCCGGATCCTTCAGCCGATGCTGTTTTCCTGCCCGGTGGCTATCCGGAACTCCACGCGGGCCGATTGTCTGAAAACCGTCGTTTTCTGGACGGATTGAGAAAGGTTGCCGGTGGTGCCCTAGTCTATGGCGAGTGCGGCGGCTTCATGGTCATGGGCCGTGCACTTATCGATGCGGAAGGCCGGTCGCACGAAATGGCGGGATTGTTGCCCCTAGTCACGACGTTTCAGGAACGCAAGCGGACGCTCGGCTACCGATCGCTCACTCATGCGTCGCCACTTCCCTGGCCGGGCTCCCTTTCGGGTCACGAATTTCATTATTCAACGCTCTCGTCAGCTGAGACTGAAAATGCTCTGTTTGAGGCGAAATCATCGAAAGGCGCAGATCTCGCGCCGATGGGCCTGAAAAGAGGACGGATCATGGGCTCATACGCCCATGTGATTGCGCCATCGCATAAGGGGTCGGCGATATGACCGCGCTGATGGTGCAGGGCACCGGCTCCGATGTCGGCAAGTCGCTGATTGTTGCGGGTCTTTGCCGGGCCTTCAAAAACCGTGGTCTTACTGTGCGCCCTTTCAAGCCGCAGAACATGTCGAACAACGCCGCTGTTACCATCGAAGATGGCGAGATCGGACGGGCGCAATGGCTGCAGGCGGCAGCATCCGGTGTGGCGCCAAGCGTTCATATGAACCCGGTGCTGTTAAAGCCGGAAAGCGAAACCGGCGCACAGGTGATCGTGCAGGGAAACCGGGTCGCCACGCTGAAGGCACGCGCTTATTTCAAGGAACGCGCAAAATATTTGCCAGCGATTCTGGAAAGCTTCGAAAAAATGCAGAGCGAAGCGGATCTGGTTTTGGTGGAAGGAGCGGGTAGTCCGGCGGAGGTCAATCTTCGCCGCAACGATCTCGCCAATATGGGTTTTGCGCGCGCTGTTAATATGCCGGTACTCCTTGTTGGAGACATTCACCGCGGCGGCGTCATTGCTTCTCTGGTTGGTACGAAAGCCGTACTGGAACCCGATGATGCGGCAATGATTGGGGCCTTTCTCATCAACAATTTCCACGGCGACCCATCGCTCTTTGAAGACGGACTGTCGATTATTTCCGAAAGGACCGGCTGGTTTTCTGCTGGGATTGTGCCGCATTTCCCGGATGCAGCAAAACTTCCAGCCGAAGACGCATTGGCCCTTGATCGCTCCTTGCGACATCGCGAAGGCGACAAAGCGGGCTTCAGGATTGTGGTGCCGCGTCTCTCGAGATTGGCAAATTTCGATGACCTTGACCCGTTGCGTCTTGAGGAAGGTGTCGAAGTCGTCTTTGTGAAAACTGGTGAACCCTTGCCGGGTGACGCGGATCTTGTGCTGATCCCGGGGAGTAAATCAACGATCTCTGATTTGAAGGATTTCCGCAAAGCGGGCTGGAATGTCGATCTCGCGGCTCATATCAGGCGCGGCGGCCATGTGCTCGGCCTGTGCGGCGGGTTTCAAATGCTTGGGCGCAAAATCCATGACCCCGATGGAATAGAAGGACCTGCGGAAAGCGTTGACGGTCTTGGATATCTTAATGTCGAAACCGTGCTGACCCAGAACAAGGCCCTGCGCACCGTGGATGGTTATCACCTGGAAAGTAAATCACCTCTTTCCGGCTATGAAATGCATCTCGGGAGCACGAAAGGTCCCGATTGTGCCCAGCCATTTGCAAGGATTGACGATCGCGATGAGGGTGCCGTGAGCCCGGATCGCCACATTGCCGGTACCTATCTCCACGGCGTTTTTTCAGGCGATGCGTTCCGAAGAGCATTTCTGAAGAGCCATGGTGTCGTCGCTGCGGACTTAGGCTATACCCGTCTCATGGATGAAACTCTTGATCGTCTGGCAGAGCACCTTGAACAGAATGTCGCGCTTGACCGTCTTCTCGATCTTGCAAGACGAGGGGTCTGAGTGTGACGCATGCACCGGTCCATGGAGGAGACCTGCGGTTAGCGATGGCCGAAGCGCAGGCGCTTGGTTCCGATCCGGGCACAGTTGACGATTGGCTCGATCTTTCGACCGGGATCAATCCTGAAGGATATCCGCTCGACCCGCCGGATCCCGCCGGTTGGCAGCATTTGCCGGATCCGGTTGCCTATGCGGAGCTTCTGTCTGCTGCAACGCAATATTATTTCTCGCCAAATGAAGAGGCAATCATCGCCGCACCTGGAACAGCGGCCCTCATCGCTGCTTTGCCGCATCTTTTCCAGCGCCGCGCGGTCTCAATCGTTTCGCCGACCTATGGTGACCACGCCCGGGCCTGGCGCCGTGCGGGATGTACAGTGACGCCGGTCAACACTTTGAAAGACGCATCGCCAGCGCTGATCACGGTTCTCACCAATCCTAATAATCCCGACGGCGTTACGCTGAATAGCTATACGCTCGAGAAATTTCTCACCAGAATGGGGCGTCGAGATGGGTTCTTAATCGTCGACGAAGCCTTTGGCGATGTCTCAAAGATGGGCTCAGCGGTTGATTTCGTCAGCGAACACAATGTCCTTGTCCTGAAGTCTTTCGGCAAGTTTTTTGGCCTCGCCGGTGTGAGACTTGGTTTTGCAATCGGAAAACCGCAACTGGTAACGGCATTATCCGAACAATTGGGACCATGGTCTGTTTCAACACCCGCGATTGAGGCCGGGATAAAAGCGCTCAACGATCAGGGCTGGCAGGCAACAACGCGAGCACGGCTTGAGCGGGATTCCGGGCGCTTGAACCGGATACTTGATGCCGCAGGTTTGCTGCGCGTGGGCTGGACTCATCTGTTTACGCTTGTCGACTGTGAAACGGCTCAAGACCTCTATGACATTCTCATTCGCAACCGGATCTACGTCAGGCGGTTCGACTACCGGCCAACCTGGCTGCGCCTTGGTTTGCCCGGAACAGACGCGGGCTTTAATCGCCTTGAGCGGGCCTTGGCGGAGTGGCGCAAACTGTGAGCTACGTTGCCCTAAGCGTTTTCGTGGCTCTGATTTCTTTTGGGCTAGAGCGTTTGTTCGGATATCCCGGTTTTCTCTATAGCGTTATTCGACACCCGGTTGTGTGGATGGGTGCCTTGATCAGCGCACTTGAAGCCCGGTTAAACCTTGGCACCTACTCCTTTGTTGTAAGGCGCATATGCGGCGGCCTCACACTCATCATTCTGTTGTTGGTCACCGTCGCCCTGACCCTGCCGCTCACCCTCCTTTTGAGAGTGGTTCCCGGCGGCATCATCTTGGAAGCCGTCCTTGCCACGAGCATGCTCGCCCAGCGGTCCCTTTATGATCATGTTCAGGCCGTCAGAAAGGCGCTTTCATCCAGTCTCGACGACGGACGCGAAGCCGTGCGTCATATTGTGGGGCGCGACCCTGCCGAACTCGATGAGGGGGAAATCGCGAAAGCGGCCATCGAAAGCCTAGCCGAAAACACAAGTGACGGCATTGTTGCGCCGCTCTTCTATCTAGCCCTCTTCGGCCTCCCTGGTGCAGCGCTCTATAAGGCGATCAACACGGCAGACAGCATGATCGGGTATAAATCCGATCGCTATCATGCTTTCGGTTTTGCGGCGGCCAAGCTCGACGATATTGTCAATCTCCCGGCGTCACGGTTGTCGGCAGTTCTTTTTTCCATCGCCGCCGCCACGTTAAAGCCGCGGGCGGGCTTATTGGCCATTCGGGCTGCATTTCGCGATGCCGCACGCCATGCGTCACCGAATGCAGGTTGGCCTGAGTCAGCGCTTGCTGGTGCTTTATCGCTTAAGCTTGGTGGGCCGCGTAGCTATGGTGGAAAGACGCTTGATCTTCCGGCAATGGGCGATGGTCGCGCAGCGCTTTCTGCAGACGATATCGATAGGGCTCTGACCCTTTATCGGCGCCTGCTGACACTATGCCTTTGTGGACTTGCCGTTCTCGCTTTGGTTATTGTCTTGGTTTAGACCGATTTATCGACCGTCGCGCCGGGACCGGCATCCTCGGAAGCTTCGCTTGATGCAGGCTGAGGCGCAACCTTCGGTCCGCCCTTGGCAACACCCACCATCGCCGGTCGCAACACGCGATCACCGATCTTGTACCCTGCCTGGACAACCTGAATGACCGTCCCGTTGGCAACCTGCGGGTTTGGAACTTCGAACATTGCCTGATGGAAGTTCGGATCGAACTTCTCGCCTTCCGGTTCAAGCCTTTGCACGCCGTTCTTGTTGAGGAGTTGTTGGAGGTCGCGGTCGGTGAGTTGCACGCCTTCAAGAAGGGTCTTCAGCGTCTCATCGGCGGCAGCGCGCGCTTCGGCTGGGATCGCATCGAGCGCGCGCGTCAGATTATCACTGACGCTGAGCATGTCGCGGGCAAAATTCGCTATTGCGTATTGCCGCGCATCCTTCACCTCGCGCTCGGTGCGTCGGCGGAGATTTTCCATGTCGGCGAGGAGTGACATGGCTTTGTTCTTGAGTTCCGTGTTTTCCTCGTTGAGAGCGATGATGACATCAGCCGGATCGGGTTGCCCTTCCCCTGCCTGCTCTCCCTCTGCAGGGTTTTCGCCTGTTGCGCTCATTCCCGCGAGCGGATCTGCCAGGCCTTCGGGTCCCGGATGGGCCTGCCCCTCAGATTGTTGGAAACCCGAACCCTTCGTGGCTTCGGCGTGTTCGCTTCCTTCGGTGGCGTTGTTTTTTTCACCGGACATAATGACCCCACTTTCTAGGAAAAATCTTTGCGCCGGATATTTGTGTTCTGCGACAAAAAATCAAGCTGCTTTTTGGCGGCACTTGCATTGG
>JBCDCZ010000231.1:0-7163 GCA_039180865.1 Pseudomonadota bacterium
CCTGCCGCCAGCAGGCGACGTCAACAGGGGTGCAAGGTCAACAGGGGTGCCGGGCTCCAAGGTCAGGTCTGCGGCTGGGTGTACAGGTGACAGTTCATGGCGAGATGTCTGGTGGGTGTGCGGAGAATCCAAACTAATAGACAAAAGTTGGATGTATTTATGTATGCATGTATGCTCTGTGAGAGACATACTTTTCATTTCGCTTTTTGATCGTAAAGCTATGTTTTCGCGATCGCTAAATACGATTCGAAATGAAGACTGAGCCTTCCAAGGTTATGCTCAGTAATTAAGTTCAGTGCCTATGACACAGACTCCAGGACTAGCACATCAGGTGAAGGTAGGGAAAATAATAATTATACAGCCTGGGGATAATGCGCTTTCTTTTTAACAATCATATTCAATCAGATAAAAATCGCATTCTACCTAACAATCGCATGCTATTTAACAATCTGAATACCCGAGTTCAGACCACGCTTAACTCACGACAAATATTTCGTCCTTATCTAAATTTAAAGCTGCCCACCGAATAATGATTATCTCGATGTTGGTAAGGTAGTCTTACTTTCCTATTTTTGAACCAAGTGTTCCAAACGGTCATCCGATATCCAAACCAACAGAAGGAAATGCTAATTTCCGCCGGACCTCTCCAATTTGATATGCAGAGCCATGGTCCTTTCATCCAAATGATTTCGGATGCAAAGTAGACGTACAGATCTAAGCAAACAGATCGAATGATAATCCTTTTACCATAGACATTTCCAGATTCAATCATATCACCTCCAGGATAACTTCAGACAGCTTGACAAGCAGTGGCTTAGTACTGAAGCTTGACAATGTTTTGGTAAAGAACAGACGCATTTCGCACACTGAGTCGGGTCACTAAAGACGGCGATAACTTCTCCCACAGAAGGTCTCAATCCTCACTTGTTGGATCTGCTCACATGGGTAGCGAGACATCCTCAGCTAATCGTAAAAGAAACCGTTGGTGGGGAATTACTTTATAGAAAACGACAACAAATGATAGGCCATATCCCATAATTGTTGGCTTCATAGACCAGCTTCGTAAGGGGGTTTCCACGCTCAAAAGTCATTTGGTAACACTTCTTGCCTGCTAAAACGTCTAATGAATCCAAGCTGACGTCATTACAGTAAAATAAATGTCTACAGATCCAACCTACGTTCTAGCTCTTGGATGTCACGTCGACAAATAACCTGCGGATTTTTGGCACAGTCCACGGGACCCCGGTCGCCGGCACAGTATACCGCGAACTGTTTTTAAAGCGACAAACACTGACGCGCACTCCAAGCCGAGACGAGACCGGTATGCTTTTCCGCGGCTTTGGCAAACATATGGATCTCCCCAGCTTTGATCCCGCTTTGCATCTCAAATTTTAACGCCGTTATCGAAAGACTAAAAGCATGCGCTTCTGGAATTTGCATAATGTAAGAGCAAGCGAAAAACGTCCCTATGGTTCATCACACCGTCGAATGCAGCTTCAAAATGTCCATCACGCCCCCAGGGTAAGTTCAGCGAGGCCAGTGTGGCAGTGCCGAACCTTGGGTCGAAACCGGCTTAAAGAAAACACTTAAAACTGGCGCAATCTCACCACATCCGTTAGTTGTATAATCCCAACGCAGAAACTTAGAGCACCCAGTGCTTCCGTTTCAAGTGACCGCCAAAATAATGGGCAGAGGAAGGTGTCGTGTATGTTCAAAAAGTTCCTCCGGCTCACCAGACACCCACACAGGGGTGGGACACCCGCGCGGAAGGGTCGGACTCCCTGTAGTCGGCCGGAGTGTGTTAAGATAAGGGTGCGTTCAAGCGAAATCCTGAAAGAAGGCAGAATAACGAAATGAAAACCATAATTCCACTCTTGTTGTTGACCGGTTTGATGGTCGCTGGGGCAACCCACGCGAACGCCAATGAGCGCGGCCGTTTTTTTGACCTCGCTGATGCCGACAAGAGTGCTTCGCTCGATCGGAGCGAGTTTCGTAGTTTCATTAATCTTTTGGCGAAATCAGGGCACAGCAACGCAAAACGTGTGCGTTTCTTCCGTCTTTATTCTGTAGCCTGGGCTCGCATCGACCGCAATTCAGACGGCGTTGCCACACGCCAGGAACTCACAAGCGCGAATCGCACACACGCGGCGGCTGAAAAAAAAAGTCGCCTGGTTCAAGTGGTGTACTGAACGCCGGCGCTGTTCTTGGCCCTCGATAAAACTGAAGAGATCGTAAGCGCAAGTTGCCGCCGGTCGCTTCGCTTCAAAAAAGATGCACAGTTCACCCACTGCCTAGCCGCGCAAGTTGCCGCCGGTCGCTTTCTCAACATTCAAAACGACTTTTTGGGCAACGGCATCAATTTCGTCGTCGGTCATCGTCTTATCGTCCGGCTGCATAACAACTTCAATCGCGATGGATTTCTTGCCGTCACCGATTGAGGCACCTTCAAAAATGTCAAACAGTGCAACAGATGAGATGAGCTTCTTGTCTACGCCGCGCGCCGCTTTGAGAAGCGTCTCCGCTTCAACGTCTTGATCGACAACAAAGGCAAAATCTCGATGCACTGGCTGGAGATCGGAGGCCCGCATTGCGCCTTTTGTCTTCGTCGGCTTCTGACGTCGCCCCGGAATTGCCGAGAGATCGATTTCAAAGCCGACCAAAGGTCCACTCACGTCCAGTGTGCGAAGCGTGCGCGGATGCAGTTCCCCGAAATGGGCGATGATGGTTTTGGGGCCTTGTTGAATTGTCCCGGACCGGCCGGGATGGAAGTAAGACGGTGCACCGCGCACAATCTGGAGGGTGCCGGTTTGAAGGCCGAGACTTGCAAGAACGGCAATCGCGTCCGCCTTCGCATCGAAGGCTGACACGTCGTTTGCGCTTCCGGACCAATGGCGGCCTGCTCCTGCTGGTTTCGCCGTCGCCCGACGAATACCGCTTGCATAATCGCGTTGATCTTCCGGCTGGTCGCCCTTGAAAACCTGGCCAACCTCAAACAGGGCAACATCGCCGAAGCCCCGGTCGGAATTGCGTTGAGCAGCGAGAAGAAGACCCGGAAGCAAGCTTGGCCTCATATCGGAAAGTTCCGATGAAATCGGGTTGGCGAGGATGAGAGCGTTGTCACCTCCTCCAAAAGCAAGCGCTTCATCTCTCGAAACGAACGACCAGGTAACGGCTTCCAGCATACCCCGTCCGGCGAGAGCCCGGCGGGCCTTTCGATTACGGCGCTGGGCGAGTGTGAGCGTACCCGAACCAATGTCCGCCATGGGTGGAAGCGGTGTCGATGGCACGTCGTTGATGCCGTAAATCCGCACGACTTCTTCGACGAGGTCCGCCTTCCCGAAAATATCGGGGCGCCAGCTTGGGACTGCGACTTTGAAATCCGGTGCCTGGCCGGAGACCCAAAAGCCGAGAAGCTCCAGAATGGCTTTGATCTCGCGTGGCTCGGGAGAAATGCCTCCGAGTCTCTCCACTTCCCCTACGGGAAAGTCGAGTATCCGTTCGGCGTCGGGCACTTCACCTGCAACCACTGTCTCGCTTGCTTCACCACCACAAAGGTCCATCACAAGTCGGGTGGCGTAGTCGAGGCCGGGGACCATGTAATTCGGATCGACACCGCGTTCGAACCGGTAGCGCGCATCGGTGTTGACCCCGAGTTTCCGCCCCGTCTGGGCAATTTCGAGCGGCGCCCAGAGAGCCGATTCAATAAGAACGTCCGTCGTCCCTTCATCGGATCCGGAGACTTCGCCGCCGACAATTCCGGCAAGCGATTCAACGCCCTTTTTGTCGGCAATGACCCCCATGGTTGAATCCAGCGTATAGGTTTTGCCGTTGAGCGCGGCGAGTTCTTCGCCATCGTTCGCCCTGCGAATAACGAGATTTCCGTGGACTTTAGCTGCATCGAAAACGTGCAGCGGCCGGCCTCGGTCAAAGGTCACGTAGTTGGTGATATCAACAAGGGCGTTGATCGGCCGAAGCCCGATCGCGCGCAGCCGCTTTTGCATCCATTCCGGTGACGGCTGGTTTTTGACCCCGCGTACAAGACGAAGCCCGAACGCCGGGCAGAAGTCGGGGATCTCGATTGAGACATCGACGGGGCAGGGGAAGCTCCCGCGAACCGGCTCACCAGTTTTTTCTCTGAGTTTTCCAATGCCAGCAGCCGCCAGATCACGGGCGATCCCGTGCACGCCGAGGACATCCGGCCTGTTTGGGGTGACCGCGATCTCGATCACCGGATCATCGAGCCCGGCAAAAAGCGCGTAGGATTGTCCGACAGGCGCGTCTTCTGGAAGGTCAAGAATTCCGTCATGGTCATCGTTCACTTCAAGCTCGCGCCCGGAACACATCATACCGCGTGATTCAACACCGCGGATCTTGCCAACAGAAAGCGTGACATCAATGCCTGGAACATAATCACCGGGAAGACCAAGAACGCCAATCATTCCGGCGCGGGCATTCGGCGCGCCGCAGACGACCTGTACCGGTTCGCCGGTTCCGCTATCGACCATCAGGATCCGCAACCGGTCAGCATCCGGATGCTGTTCCGCCGAGATCACCTTCGCAATCTTAAACGGCGCAAGCCGTTTCGCTTGGTCCTCGACCCCTTCGACCTCAAGGCCGATGAGGTTCAAAGTATCGAGGATCGTGTCAAGCTCGACGTCAAACTCGAGGTAATCGCGGAGCCAGGAAAGGGTGAATTTCATCGCTAAACTCTAAGAAGTAATCTGAAAGACGGCGCGCGAGAGACACGTTCGATCATGAGGAAAGGCCGGCAACGAGGCTTGGGACATCGAGCGGGGGAAAACCGTAATGGCGAATCCAGCGCGCATCGGCATCAAAGAACGCTCGAAGATCCGGTGCGCCATATTTCAGCATTGCGAGCCGGTCAATCCCGACCCCAAAGGCAAAGCCGGAATATTTTTCAGGATCGATGCCGCCATATTTGAGAACGTTTGGATGCACCATTCCGGAACCAAGGATCTCCATAAAGTCGTCACCCTCGCCGATCCGCACTTCGCCATCGCCGAACGTACAGCCCACATCCACTTCCATGGACGGTTCGGTGAAGGGAAAGAAAGACGGCCGCAAACGCAACTTCACACTGGGAACCTCGAAGAACGCCTTGCAGAATTCTTCAAGTGTCCACTTCAAATGGCCGAGATGGATATCCTCGCCAATCACGAGACCTTCGACCTGATGGAACATCGGTGTATGGGTTTGGTCGCTGTCGCACCGATAGGTCCGGCCTGGACTGATGACCCGGATCGGGGGTTCCGATTCCTCCATCGTTCTGATCTGAACCGGAGACGTGTGTGTGCGCAGAAGGAGACGCTCCCCGTTCTCCTTCTCATTGAAGAAGAAGGTGTCGTGCATTTCGCGCGCCGGATGGCCCTCCGGAAAGTTGAGGGCCGTAAAATTGTAATAGTCGGTCTCGATGTCCGGCCCCTCGGCCACCCCGAAGCCCATATCAGCGAAGATTGCCGTGATCTCGTCAATCACTTGGCTAACCGGATGGATCCGGCCTTCCGAAACAGGGTCCGGGCGGGTGGGCAAAGTGATATCGATTGTTTCCGCAGCAAGCCTGAGGTCCAGGGCTTCCTCTTCGAGCACACCCTTCCGCGTTGTAATCGCGTCAGTGATCCGTGCCTTGAGACCATTGAGGGCAGGCCCCATAACCTGCCGCTCTTCGGGGGTCATGCCTCCGAGGGTTTTCATCTTCTCGGAAATGGAGCCTTTCTTGCCGAGTGCGGCCACGCGGATATCTTCAAGCGCGGTTTCGTCCACCGCACCGTCGATTTCCGCGTTTAATTCTCTTTCCAGATCGTCGAGTTCGGACATGAAAGTTCCCTGATTCTCAGCTTTACGCGCTTTTTACCAGATCGCGCTATGGCGTCCAGATATCAATACGAATCCAAGTAGATTTCGTTTCGCCGTAACAAAGACACGCCCAACTGCAGGGCGACAGTGGGGGCACCGTCAGAGCGGGCAGCAATATTCTCATTTCTTTTCTGAAAGTATGTACACCGGAGATCGTTTTCGGACATCGCGTAGAATTCAAAGGAAACGCTCAGGAATTTTTCGGAATCGGGATTGTCAACGTTCTACTGACGGTCGTCACATTCGGCATCTATTCCGCTTGGGCTAAGGTTCGGACTAACCCTACCATTACGGGAACACCTACATTGATGGCCATGCCTTCGACTACCATGCCCGTCCGATGCGAATTCTCTTCGGTCATGAGGGGCGGGGATCCTCGAACTGTCGCATAGCCGGGAGTTCGAACGACAGGCAGACGCTTAAGCCGTCCAGATCCTGATTGATGCCGGCTACGACCCTGAAGCCATGATCAGTTTTTTCGAAGAGATAAAAAAGATCTCCCCGAATTCGGGGGAAACGTCGTGGCTTTCGACCCATCCTTGATCAGACTAACGCACAGAAGCAATCCGGCAGCTTTCCCGCGAGCTCAAAAGCAGGCAGCAAATCAAGCCGGAAAAGAAAAAAGCCCCACTCAGCGGCAGGGCTTTCCAAAACTCGTAATTGGCGGAGCGCCTTAGGCGGCAAGCGCCTGCTGAGCTTTTTCGACCAGGCCTTTGAAGGAAGCGGGTTCGCTGATTGCGAGATCAGAGAGTACCTTGCGGTCAACTTCGATATTTGCCTTGTTCAAGCCGTCGATAAAACGGCCATAGGTCATTGAACCATCTGTGTGCAGGCGCACAGCCGCATTAATCCGCTGGATCCAAAGAGCGCGGAATTGACGCTTGCGGACCTTCCGGTCGCGGTAAGCATATTGGTTTGCTTTTTCGACAGCCTGTTTCGCCACTTTGATCTGGCGCGAACGCGCGCCATAATAGCCTTTGGCGGCCTTCAGGACTTTTTTGTGTTTTGCGTGTGCGGTAACCCCGCGTTTAACACGTGCCATAATCGATTACTCCTGTCGGATATCCGGTTAGCCGTAAGGCAGAAATTTCTTGACGATGCGCGCATCGGGTTCAGACAGGGTCTGGGTCCCCCGCGCCTCGCGGATAAAACGGTTGGAGCGTTTGATCATGCCGTGGCGCTTTCCGGCCTGGGCGGCTTTCACCTTCCCGGAAGCCGTCAGCTTAAAGCGCTTCTTAGCGCCTGACTTTGTCTTCATCTTGGGCATTTTGCTTCTTTCCTTTTTGCGC
>JBCDCZ010000232.1:0-7130 GCA_039180865.1 Pseudomonadota bacterium
TCATGCGCCGAACCCTAATCGAAAAGGTGGGCCCTCTGAAGAGGAGAAAGCACCTTAAGCGAGATTTGATGCAGCCTGCTGCAACTGATCTGTCGATTGCTGGATGATATCGAGAGAATCGGCAATCCCGCGTATCCCCTCGTTGATCGCCTGCACATCTGTTGCCGCCACATGCATGTTTGAAGACATTTCCGTCGTGGTCGCTGATTGCTGGCTGATTGCCGCCTTAATGTCGATTGAAATCTCACTGATCGTATTGATGGTTTTTGAAATCGTGCCAATCGCCTCAACAACATCAACGGATGTCTTTTGCACATTCGAAATGCTTGCGCTTATATCGCTGGTCGCTTTACCCGTTTGATTGGCAAGCTCCTTCACTTCAGCGGCAACAACGGCAAATCCGCGACCGGCTTCGCCTGCACGCGCCGCCTCGATTGTAGCGTTAAGGGCAAGCAGATTGGTCTGTTCTGCAATATCGGAAATGAGATTGACAACATTCTCGATTTCCTGGGCAGCTTCAGACATCTGCGCGACCGTTTGCGTTGTCGTCTCAGCCTCTTTCACCGCCGAGACAGTGATGGCGTTGGCTTCTTCGACCCGGCGGTTAATCTCTGCAACCGACGATACCAATTCCTCGATACCAACCGATACTGACTGCACATTGGATGAGGCCCCTTCCGATGCGCTCGCCGAGGAACGTGACTGTTCGCTTGCGGTGGAAACCGCCTGCGCGATACCGCTGACATCAGAGGCAATTTGAACCTGCGCCTGCGCTACCCGCTCGGTGCGTTGTTTCTGCTCGCTGATATCAACAGCGAACTTAACGACTGACGTAACGTCACCGGACGTGTCCCGAACAGGATTGTAGGTCGCTTGCAGCCACAAGACGTCGCCATTCTTGTGGATGCGTTTGTGGTCGCCCGCCTTAAACTCGCCTCGCGCCAGCGACGGCCAGAACTCCGCGTATTCGTGAGAAGCTACGAAATCCGCATCGCAAAAAATTCTATGATGTTTCCCAACGATCTCGTCTTGACGATATCCCGTCGCAGCGAGGAAGTTCTCGTTGGCCTCAACGATGGTCCCATCTGGTTTAAACCGAATCACTGCCTGCGCATTATGAATTGCCGCAAGCTGTGCACTGTAATCTTCATTCTGCAAGCGAAGCTCCGCATCTCGCCATTCCAGTACGGTTCCGATTCTTTTGCCTGCTTTGTCATGGAGCGGCCGCGCCGCAAGGTCAAAAACAAAATCTCCGATGCTGATCGTTGTTTTATGGGCATCGGCCAAAGCTGCCATCAGGTTTCGCTGCTGGCTTGGATCCGTTTGGAACTTGTCGAAGTTCATGCCCACAAGCTTGTCGGCGGAAAACTCAGGAAAATGCTTTCGCAATTCCTCTTCCTTGCCTTTAAAAAAATCTGTGAGCGCCTCATTCAGATACGTGATGTTACCCGAGTTATCGGCAATCATCACTCTCGCGGTCATAACCTCAAGTGCGGTTAATTTCGCCTTCGTTGCTCCGTTTGAAAACATCTGAAATGGCCCCTCAAAAATGAATTTCAGAACCTGAATACGTATTTTATATTAATGATTCATAACCACCTTGAAATCGCCCATAAGTACTTCAAAAATATTTTGTTTTACATTTTATTATTTTGATTTCTTTGCTGTAATGTTCTAAGGCGCAATGCGTTTAACTTAATAAAACCGGCTGCATCGTTGTGATCGTAATCGATTGCACCTTCTTCAAAGGTTACGAGGTCTTCGCTATAGAGCGAATAAGGGGATGTCCGCCCGATGACGTCGCAATTTCCCTTATAGAGCTTTAACAGAACCGTTCCCGTTACCATTTCCTGGCTCTTATCGATCAATGCCTGCAGCATTTCGCGTTCGGGAGAAAACCAGAATCCGTTGTAAATCAACTCCGCATAGCGCGGCATGATTTCATCCTTCAGGTGGGCCGCGCCACGGTCCAACGTAATTGATTCCATTCCCCGATGCGCAGCAAGAAGGATGGTTCCCCCGGGTGTCTCATAGATCCCCCGTGATTTCATTCCAACAAACCGGTTCTCGACAAGATCAAGTCGTCCAATACCATTGTCGTGGCCATACTTATTGAGCGCCGTCAGAAGGATCGCGGGCGACATAGCGTCACCATTGATCGCAACCGCATCACCTTTATCGAAAGCGATTTCGATGATTGTGGCTTTATCCGGTGCCTCTTCAGGCGACACGGTTCTTGAATAGACGAAGTCTGGAGCTTCAACTGCAGGATCTTCAAGGACTTTCCCCTCAGAAGACGTGTGAAGCAGATTGGCATCGACCGAAAACGGGGCCTCGCCGCGTTTATCTTTTGCGATAGGGATCTGGTTCTTCTCGGCAAAGTCGATCAACTTCGTTCGGCTTGAAAGATCCCACTCCCGCCAGGGCGCAATGACCTTGATATCGGGATCGAGCGCATAATAGCCAAGTTCGAAGCGAACCTGATCATTCCCCTTACCCGTCGCACCATGGCAGACTGCGTCTGCGCCAGTCTCTTGAGCAATTTCGATCTGGCGCTTTGCAATCAGGGGGCGGGCAATCGAGGTTCCGAGGAGATAAACGCCTTCATAAAGCGCATTGGCCCGAAACATGGGAAACACAAAATCCCGAACGAATTCTTCGCGCAGATCTTCGATATAGATCTCCCTGATGCCGAGCATTTCCGCCTTCTTGCGGGCCGGCTCCAGTTCTTCGCCCTGACCAAGATCCGCGGTGAAGGTTACCACCTCGCATTCATATTCCTGTTGCAGCCATTTCAGGATGATCGACGTATCAAGGCCGCCCGAATAGGCAAGCACAACCTTGTTGATGTCGGATTTCGTGTATCGCTGCATTCGATATGTCCTTTTATTTCAGACGATAAGAGAAGGGCCGGGCCGGAAGGCGTTCTTTATGTTTCATCGCTTTCCGAATGGCAAGAAAAGCAGGTATCGGATCGGACGGAAGGCTGAACCGATGATCACACCGAACCGGGCAAGCTTTGGAGCGATCGTTTCTTCAAGTGCCCAATCGCGGGCGACCAGGTCTTCACCGCGGCGGAAAAACAAACCGAATATCAGCCAGAACACGGTGAGATTCAGAAGAACCGACAACAGAACATCTGACAGGAAATGCGCCCCGAACCCGATCCGCATCGCCGAGACGATAAACACATAGATACCGATAAGGATGACAGCTCTCATACGCCAAAGCGCTGGTAAAAACGGAACCATCGTGAAGAGCCAGATCGCAGAAGAGGTCTCGCCGGATACGAAGGAACAGTTTGAAAGACACTGATCTGAAATGTCCCAGGCCGGCGCAAACGATGCCTCGCCACCAAACTCTTCGATCTGACGCGGCCGCGCACGCCCCCAATTGTCTTTCAGAATAATGTTGGTGACGAGAGCCGGACCCGCGAGCAGACTAACGGTCGCAAACCCCAATTTCGAAAAGGCAAGTTCCGGATTGCGGCCAGGCACCGCGAGCCTCAGAATCCACATCAAGACCAGAATGATCGCAAGGGCTTTCATAATGTTGATTGAAAGGCGGCGAAGTGCCCTGAGAACCGGATCCTGGGTCGCAGCAAACCCGTCGGACGCACCAAACACCGCAGACGCTGCAATATCGGCCTCAGGGAAAGCTCGAAAAATCACAGTCACAAACACGATTGCCGCCAAGAGGACGAAAGCAGAGCGTGTTTGGCCGAATGTCTTGAAGAGTGGTTTTCGATTGTCCATTGAGCGTCCGTTCGCGACAAGCGCGCTTATCCATTAGCGGCCTGCTCAAAAAAGTCACGCTGAACCTTTAGCCTACTTCGGCGTGTTGGGCGTCGAATACCGGCCTTGACCCGCAGTCGTTCGCCATGACCCCGCGCTCCGCCCCGCAATCAGCCAGTAAGTCAGCCCGGCAACAAAACCGGCGGCAAGGGAAATCACCACATCGTTTTGCGGCGGTATCGCCTCTCCATGAACGCCCGACATGGTCAGGATCGCCACGGCAACGCAGCCGCCGAGAACAATTTGCCATGTCAACGAACGGATCGAAAAAGCCTCTGTGAAAACGATGGCCACCAAAGCCGGTACAAGTGCGGCGGCCGAGATATGGAAGAAGGACAGGGCTCCGAAATACGACGAGTAGACATAGACTGCCGCTTCCTCACCCGGGGTCAGGCTTTGGTCCGAAAACGTTTCAGATTGCCAGTTTGCGACGATCGCAAAAAGGGTCGCAATTCCGGCAATGACAGCGAAAACATATGCGATGAAAAGGACGAACAATCGTGCAATGATCCGAAAAAGAAACACCAAGGAGTTAGCCCGCCCTTAAATGGGCAACAACGTTTTCGGCGTCTCGATCCGGTGGAAAGACCGGATAAAAGACATGGGTGATGGTCGAATCATCAATGATTAGCGTCATGCGCTTGATCAGCGTCATCCCATCGGCCTCGAACAACGGCAGCCGCATCGCCTTGGCGAATTTCAACGCTTCATCCGACAATAGCGGAAAGGGCAGGTGGAGACGGTCGACGGCCTCTTTCTGATAGTCCGTATCCTGGCTTGATAGGCCGAAGAGATTGGAGACACCAAGGGTTTTCAATTCTCCATAATGATCCCGGAAGGAACAGGATTGTGGCGTACATCCGCGGGCGCCTGGGATCGCATCCCATCCGGTTGGAAGCGCCACACCCGGTTGTCCGGTGCGAGGATAAATGTAAATGACGCCGCGCCCGTTGAGATCTGCCATCCGGACCTCGCGCCCATCGGTTGCGGGCAACACCACATCGGCAAGGTTCATACCCGGAAGGTGGTCTGCAGCACCATCATCTTCGGGTTTAGCAACAGTAGACCAGTCGGGTTCCGTCAAACTTGACATTCGCTACTCCTTTAGTCCGGTGCGCCAACCATTGCTTCAAGCGCCATACGTTCACGAATGCGTAGCCGCTCCGTTTCCGATTTGAGCTGACCACAAGCAGCGAGAATATCCTGCCCCCGTGGTGTTCTGATCGGGGATGCATAACCGCCGTGATTAATGACATCGGCGAAGACTTCAATCCGCTCCCAATCGGAACATTCGTATTGCGAACCCGGCCAGGGATTAAACGGGATAAGATTGATCTTTGCCGGGATCCCTTTGAGCAGCTTCACCAAAGCCTTGGCATCTTCAAGGCTGTCATTGACGTCCTTAAGCATCACATATTCAAACGTGATCCTCTTGGCGTTGGAAAGCCCGGGATAGGACCGGCACGCATCAAGCAGGTCTTTGATCGGATACTTCTTGTTGATCGGCACGATCTCGTCTCGCAAAGCGTCAGTCACCGCGTGCAGCGAAATCGCGAGCATGACGCCGGTTTCCTCACCGATCCGTTGGATTTCCGGCACAACACCCGACGTCGATAAAGTTATGCGGCGCTTTGAAAGGCTCAGCCCTTCGCCATCTGACATAATCAGCATCGCATCGCGGACATTGTCGTAATTGTAGAGTGGCTCGCCCATCCCCATCATGACAATGTTGGAAACATGACGACCTTCGCGTGGAACGATCGCCCCTTGCGGAGTTTCCATGTCGGGAAAATCGCCAAGACGTTCACGAGCGACCAGGACCTGACTGACGATTTCCCCCGCCGTTAGGTTACGCACCATCTTTTGTGTACCGGTATGGCAGAACGTGCAGGTAAGCGTGCATCCGACCTGGCTCGAAACACAAAGCGTGCCCCGCCCCTCTTCCGGAATATAGACGGTTTCGATCTCAACCGGCCGCCCAGCGCCGCGCGGCGGAAACCGCAGAAGCCATTTCCGTGTTCCATCCGCTGAGACCTGCTCAGACACGATTTCGGGACGGTCAATCGTAAAGGCTCCGCGCATTTTCGCGCGCAGATCTTTTGAGATATTGCTCATTTGATCGAAGGATGACGCTCCGCGGATATAGAGCCAATGCCAGAGCTGATTTGCTCGCATCTTGCGTTGCTTTTCAGGAACGTCAATCGATCCAAGTGCGTCCAAGAGCGCTGCGCGCGAAAGCCCGACCACAGGACGACGTGTGTCCTGAGAAGTCGGCTGCGGACGCTCGGATACCGGCAGATCCAGAAGGTTAAGGCTGGTGGCCATCGGAGTTACAATGCGCTCATTTGTTCGATTTCGGATTCTTATGCCACAAGCAAAGCGCCCGCGCGAGGGTGGCGGCTACACGCTGGCCTTCGGACATCACATTGCCGCTGAACGGGACCAATCAAAAAAAAGCCATGCGGCACGGCATGGCTTCTATTTGTTGAATTCGAATTCGAAATTAACCGCAGACGGAATCGATCCGCCGGATTGCGGCGGTCACACCGCTCAAGGAATAGGTGTCTGTTGTGGTTGTGCCGCGGCGCGACTGACCTGTCACAACCATCTGGCGTCCAGCTTTCATTGCCTCGACCAACCGTGTTTCCTCAGCCACATTCTCAATCCATGCACCATCGCCTTTGGTAAACATGGAGAAGCTGTCGCCGTCGATCTCTGCGACGAGCTTGGAATTCTCAGCAAAGGGATACCCGATAATAACGCTGGCTTCATTGCGCACATCGCGGCCCTGCCAGTGAGAAATCATAAAAAACACCGGGTCACGGTTCACGCCGCTTGGCTGCTGGTTTTTTGGCTGTGATGCCACGTAGCAAACTTTGCCGTTTTCACTATCGACCGAATAAGCAGCCCAATCGTTAAATTGATCGATCAGCGTCGGTTGCTGGGCAACGGCAGACCCACTGACGCTCATTGCCGCAATCGCGAATGAAAGCGCCGCCAATACATTTGCCTTCTTCGAAGTCCGCATTCTCAATCCTCGTTCGTCTGATTTTTCCCGGATCCCCCGGATCCTCACTCAGCCCCTAAATGTTCACTATCCCATGTTAGACACACCGGCACGTTGCAATACTCTGGCGGGTTCAACATATGGATTTCATGACAAATTCAGCCGTTCCTGCCGAAGCGCATTCGGTACTTGACGAAGCGTCTGTCCCATCGCCACAGCTCATACGGTTAAGTTTGCCTTAACGCACTTACTAAATGGTGAATCGTCCGCACCATAACCAAATAAATCGTGACAAGCGATCAAATCACCGATCTATCCAGCGGTTTCAA
>JBCDCZ010000233.1:0-7127 GCA_039180865.1 Pseudomonadota bacterium
AGAAGCAATCTCCACAAGCTTTTCTGGAAATCCGTGCCATTGAGGGTAAGCGGCAGGTCGAAGCGGTCTCGCGATCCTGCAAAATACTCGGACAACTGTTTCTTCGCCCCGTCGAAATGGGTGTCCGATCGTTGCCATGACGATGCTGGACCAAAGGCTTTGTGCCCGCCCGGAAAGCTCAGATAATGAAGCGAAGTTTGATCGCCTGCGAGAAGAAGCGATCCGACCGGGCTTTCGAAATAGGTGTAGAAGAGCGCTGCTCGCTTCATGGTTTTTGTCTGCGCAGAGAAGAGGGCGGGCGGCCGTAGAGCTCAACGAAGGCGGCGTTGAACCGTCTGACACTCCTAAAGCCGGACTGGAACGCGATATCCGTCATTGGAAGCGGCGTGTCGTTTAAAAAACGTTTGGCGCGCTGGATGCGGATTGTCTTTGCAACCTGACCCGGCGAGGCCCCCACATGGCGCAGGAAGAGCCGGTTCAAATGGCGTGTCCCGATACCGAGGCGCGCGGCGAGATCCTCCATCGTTCCGGTGTCGAGAAGACCCTCATCAATGAGGCGAAGCGCGCGGGTAACGGTCGTTTGCGTGCCGTTCCAGGCCGGAGAAAACGGTGCCGTTTCAGGTCGGCACCTGAGACATGGGCGATATCCCGCCTGTTCTGCCGAAGCCGCCGTCGGGTAATAGCTGACATTCTTCGTCAGCGGTTGTTTCACCGGACAGACCGGTCGGCAATAGATGCCTGTCGTCCGAACGGCGGTGAAAAACCGGCCATCGAACTCAGGATCGCGGCGAAGCCGGGCGGCGTTACAGGTCTCGAAATCAAGCATGGCGGAACGCTAATGGATTTCATCGAGGCTTGCGACCGTCCGGCCTTTGATGAGGTCCGAAACCGGCGATTTGAGCCCGTCCTTTTATGGTGCGGAGCGCGATCACCAGCGGCTAAGCATACCTCATCGGCCATTTCACAGAATTCTCCGATTGACGAAAGAGTGCATATGCACATAATATGACGCCATGACCAATATAAGGACGATATCCGAAAGCTGCATCATGCAGCGGGTGAGGGCGACGGCGCGGCACGTCTCCCAGGTCTATGAGCAGGCCCTGAAGCCCGTTGACCTGACGGCAAGCCAGTTCTCCTCGCTCATTGCCATCGCACGGCAGGAAGGCGTCAATCTCGTGGTTCTTGCCGAGCGGCTTGGTATGGACAGGACAACGCTGATCCGCGTTCTGAAACCGCTGGAGCGGCGCGGGCTTGTTCGGATTGGCGCCTCGGAGAAAGACGCCCGTGCCAAGGCGGTCTACCTTGAACCGGCGGGTAGGGCGCTCCTTCATCAGGCGATCCCGCTCTGGGAAACGGCCCAGAGCCGGGCGCTCGTCCTCATTGGCGACGATCACCTCGCGCCACTCATGAATGCGCTTCAAAAACTGAAATCCCTATGACCGCATTTTTTTGACTAGAAAAGTGCATATGCACTTAAAACAGAAAGGAAACACAATGACGACGATCCATCCCCTCGCAAAGGACGCGACACCGGACGGGAGCAATGATGAGACAAGCGGAGGCTGGCGGGTTCTCGGCATCGGCTTCGGCACCTATGCGATCTTTGCAACGCTCTTTGCAGGCGCCGGTGTCTTCACTAAGTTCGACACCAATCTTTTCCCGGCGACCGTCGTCTTTGCGACCGTTACCCTGACGCTCAGCTATTTTTATGTTCCGTCGATCAGGGCGCTTGCAGACCGCCTCGGACCGTATGGGCTTGCGGCCTTCCATGTCTGGCGGATTCCGGCGGCCCTCATGTTTCTCTATTACGGCTGGCATGGCCTTTTGCCGATGACCTTCGTCAATCTTGCCGGTTGGGGGGATATGCTGGCAGGCGTGCTGGCCGCTTTTGTGATGGTTCTGCCCCGCGCGACGAAAACGATTGCTGGCTTTCACATGATCGGCTTTCTCGATTTTGTTGTGGCGGTCGGAACCGGCATTACGCTCAATCTGATCGCCCCGTCCTCCATGGCGAATATCATGCTCTTGCCGGTCGCGCTTATCCCGCTGATTGGGGTGCCGATTTCGGGTGCAACGCACATCGCAGCCCTGCATATGCTCTGGAAGCAGAGGAAAGCTGCTTAAGGACGGAATACTATTGATGGCGAAGCGCGGATGACCGCGCTTTCCTAACCACCCATCCAAAGGGCATTGACGTTATGCACTGAACGGTGCATAACGTCGCCATGGCCCGCCCGAGATCCTTCGACGACGATGACATCCGCGCAAAGCTCCTTTTGAGCTTTTGGGAGAGCGGCTTTGAGGAAACATCGCTTCCCGATCTGGAAGCGGCGACCGGGATGTCGCGCAAGAGCCTCTACAATGCCTTTGGCGACAAGCGGGAAATGTTCATGAGTGCGCTTGTCGATTTTCGCCGCACAGTTCTCGACCATACTTTGACCCCCTTGCAGTCGGATAACGCCTCCATTGAGGCAATCAGTGCGGTGCTTTCCGGTCTTGTTGACTTTGCGGTAACGGATAAGGGGCGTGCGGGTTGCATGGTCTGCAACACGTCGCGCGAAGCGATCCGCCATGATCCGGCGGTGAAATCCGAGATCGACACTTACTTCAAAGAGATCGAAGAGCGGTTTCTGATCGTCATCCGTGAGGGGCAGGCAAAGGGTGAAATCAAGGATGAGCCGTCGGAGGAACTTGCTGCGCTCTGTCTCGGGGCGGTCGTCAGTATCAGCGTTCTTTGCAAGGCCGGACAACCGGAAGCGATGTTGCGGTCGATTGCGGCCGGAACGATCGCCGCGCTTTCATAAAAATCATCAGGCAAAGTAACACCAATCAGTGGGGAAAGGATCGGACGATGACAGAACAGCAAACCGGGAACAACGAGACAGAGAGCAACGCGCCGGACGCATTCGCGCTTTCAAGGCGTGCGGTTTTCGCGGGCGCTCTTTTGCCCGCGGCAGCCCTTCTTCCAGCCGGTGCAATGGCACAAAGTGCCGGAGCGGGACCTGTGCCGACGATCAGCCGCTTTCGTGTTGGCGAGTTCACCGTCTCAGCCCTCTCGGATGGCCATCTGCCGCTTGCCGCAGACGTTTTGACGGGCGTTTCAGCGGAAGATTATGCGAGCCTCCTCGATCAATCGGGTTTTCGGGGCTCGGTCTATACCGCCGGGGTGACGGCCTATCTTGTTGAGACACCGACACACAATGTGCTGCTTGATGCTGGAACCGGCGCGGTGATGGGCCCGACGCTCGGCGAACTTGCCGCAAATCTCGACGCGCTCGGGATCGCGCCTCAAAGCATCGATATGGTGATTGCAACCCATCTTCACCCGGATCACATCGGCGGTCTTATCACGAATGGGACGACGGCTTTTACCAATGCGGAACTGGTTACCCATGCGGCAGACCGTGCCTTTTGGACCGATAGCGCAATCAAGGCGCAGTCTCCGGAAGCCTTTCAGCCGTTTTTTGATCTTGCAGGCGGGGTTCTCTCCGTTTTCGATGATCGCCTTCGGATCGTCGACGGAGAGACGGATGTTGTGCCGGGTCTCACCGTCGTTCCGCTTCCAGGCCATACGCCGGGCCATATGGGTGTGAGGATTGAAAGCGGCGGCGATACGGTCCTGATGTGGGGCGATATCGTCCACGCAGCACCGATCCAGTTGCCGAGGCCCGATATCGCCATCGCCTTTGATGCCGACCAGGCCGCAGCCGTCAAGACGCGGCAGGCCCTGTTCGATCAGGTGGCGACGGATCGCACCTTTGTCCTCGGCAGTCATCTTCCGTTCCCGGGCTTCGGCCTTTTGGAGAAGAACGGTGACGGCTACCGGTTCATCCACGCCCACTGGGAGTATGTTTAGGGATTGAAGCGGGCGGCGGGCGGCTCGCGCCGCCCGGCCTCAGCGCCCAGAGGCCCCTGAGCGTCTCGCATAGGCGTCACGGACATAGACGACCGGCTCTTCGTAGGAGTGAAGCCGGTCGATAATATCTATAACACCCGTGAGCCGAGTCTCTTCCCGCGCAATCGAAAACGAAAGAACCCGGACCGGCCTGGTCGTCCTCGTCATAAAACTGGAAGCACAGATTGCTCATATTGTCTATGTTCTGCTGCGGGAACACAATCATGAAAGGCACCTCTTCGGCGAGTGCAATCAGCCCGGTCTCGTTGTCGAAGTCGGTCGCAGATTTGGTGCAGCCATGCAGCGCGACGACCATCGGCATGCCGGGCGCGGCAGCCGCGGGGCGATGAAGAAACATGTCCAGGCTTCCGGGATCGGTTCCGAAATCAGGGGCCGGTTCAAGGGCTGTCAGCGGTGGCGCTATCCAGAAAATCGCCAGGAATGCCCAGAAAGCCCTCGCCATAGTCTTTTGATATATCGCCATAATTTTGCCCACCAGGGATAAAATCAAGATTTATCAATGACGGAAGTCTCTCAGATGTTCGCATGTGCACAAGGCCAAATATTGGGCGGATTTTGGCGCATGCGATCCCAATCGATGTGGTGCGCACTCAATGCAGTCCCGGTGCGGGTGGCGGGGTTACGATGTTATTCCGCAGCGATTGGGCCTTGAGGATCCTTCAAAGTGCCCGCGATCAGATCCTTATGGCTGCGCAGGTACTCAACGAGGGCGTCACGAATAACCCGCACACGGGCGGAATTGCGGATATCGGCATGGCTTAAAACCCAGATCGACCAGCCGGGATCGGAAAAGTCCGAAGGGTAGCGGGAAAGGCCCGGATCTGTATCGGTAAGCATGCAGGGAAGAAGCGCAAGGCCCAATCCTGTCCGTGCGGCATCAAGCATGAGGCCAATAGAATTTACGCGGATTAGACGCTCGGTTGCCGGAAAGAGTGTTTCCACCCAACGCGGGCGTGCGACGCCATCGGCAAGCGGGATGACGCATGGAATGTCTTTGGGATCAGCCAAATCGAGGGCTGCCAACAGCGCGGGCTTGCCGTAAACCCGGGTCTCGGCGAGGCCAAGATTGCGGCCGAACAGATCAGGTGGCGGCTTCGGAGTGCA
This sequence comes from Pseudomonadota bacterium, assembly GCA_039180865.1. Lineage (GTDB taxonomy): Bacteria > Pseudomonadota > Alphaproteobacteria > Rhizobiales > JACESI01 > JBCDCU01. The sequence continues at coordinate 5,024 of JBCDCZ010000233.1, forward strand.
GCGCACAGCGACATCGGCCTCCCGCGCGCCAAGATCCATGCGCTCGTCATCGGAAAGAAGTGTGAGAGAAATGTCAGGGTGTTTCTCCTGAAAGTCAGCGAGAGCGGGGAGAAGGAGGCTCCGCATCATCGCATCGCCCGCCGTTACCGTGATCGGACCTGAAAGCGTTTCCGCCTGATCGACGGCTGCCCGCAGGATGCCGGCCGCATGATCGTCCATTTGATCGGCAAGCGGGATAATCCGCTCAGCAAGAGCCGTTGTCGCCCATTTGCCGGGACCCCGTTCAAACAAAGGTGCGCCAAGCTGGTCTTCAAGCGCCGCAATGCGGCGGGATACCGTGGAGGGATTGCACTTCAATACGGCGGCCGCATCAAGCATGGAGCCTGCGCGGTAAACCTCCCGGAATATCGAGAGATCGGTCCATTCAAGGCGGGATCGACTATGCATAAATGCACTCCTTAAATGCAAAACACTCTATCGAACAACAAAAATGCACGCAGTATCGTTCCGGTCAAGATGATGCGTCGCTGGGGCACGTCCCGCAGGACCTGGAGAAGAGTATGAAAATGAATGTGATGATTACGGTTGACGCCCCGGCTGATGCGGTCTGGACGATCCTTGGGCCGCGCTATGGGGAGATCAGCCTGTGGTGCGCCACTGTCTATTCGTCAGAGTGGCTCGACTCTCCAATCGTCATTGAAGGTTCACCGTGTAAAGGGCGTCATTGCGAGACAATCTTCGGTCCCTTTGATGAGACCTTTCTGGAATATGATGCGCCCCGCCGGAGCCTCTATTATGAGGCAAAAGGCCCCAAACTGCCGTTCTTCGTCAAACGCCTCACCAACCGCTTCACCGTTGAAGAATTAAGTAGTGCGCGGTCGCGGGTTACCATGAAGTCTACCGCGGACATGACGCAGCCTTTCAGATTTCTGATGGGCGGCATGATGAAGATGCAAATGGGCAAAGGTCTGCGCGGCCTCATGGAGGAACTGAAGCATTTCGCTGAGACCGGTGAGCCCCATCCGCGCAAAATGAAGATGATGGCGAAAGCCCGGCTGAAGGTGCCGGCATGAGCTTTCGGAAGCTTGCTGATCCTTGCGACGGAGACTGCGCGAAGGGGCGGCCCTGACTATGCGCGCTCTTCTTCCTGTAACAGTCTTACTGGCGAGTATTGTTACCATGACACCTTCATCGGCAAAGGCACCCCAGTGCGCGGCCGCTCCCAAGTCGGCGGAAGTGAATGCGATAGCGAAACCGTTCACAGGCGCGCCGTTGCGTGTCTCAAGACATGCGTTTCTGGAAACGACGCCGAAAGATCTTTATCCCTTCCTCGTTGAGCCCGATAAGCTGCCCCTTTGGATCGAAGGGGTGACTGGAGTGACCTACGATCACGCGCATTCCTCAAGCACGGGCGAACTGGGGGTAGGCAGTCTGCGCAGTCTCGACTTTGGCGGCACGCCGGACAAGGAACGCGTCGTGATCTCCGACCCCGGCGTTCGCATCGGCTACCGGATTTTGTCGGGACCGCCCGTCACAGCGCATCTTGCGATCATGACGCTCAAACCGAGCGACGGCGGCGTTATCTTCTCCTGGTTTCAATATTACGATCCGTCGAACCTCATCGCCTCTTTGTTCATCACCCCGCGTGTCAGAAGCTTTGTCAAAGGGTCGATGAAAAATCTGATCGCATCCCTGGGTGGCGAAGATCTTGGATCCTGCGATTGATTCTGGATCTGGCTAAATGTGTAACGCCGTGCGCTGCTTTCACAGGCGTTCATTCTGTCTCGCCGACCCACCATTTGTTTTCAGTCTCCGGGGCCTGAGGGTCCGAGCGTCTGGCATGGGCGTCACGGACATAGACGACCGGCTCTTCGTAGGAGTGAAGCCGGTCGATAATATCTATAACACCCGTGAGCAGAGCCTCTTCCCGAGCAATCGAAAACGAAAGAACCGGCACCGGTCTTGTCGTCGCGACATCCATCGCGCCGCTCGCCGTTCCTTCAGACCCCCGATGGAACTGGGTGCCGGTGGCACTTTCAAACGCCACATGGTCGTAATCCCCGTATGAAAGGCCGATTTCGTCGCATAAGGCGAGGCGGATGCG
>JBCDCZ010000234.1:0-7118 GCA_039180865.1 Pseudomonadota bacterium
GCGAAAGGACCGGCGTGAAGCCGTCTTCTTCCCAGGTATTGAGCCAGGTCATGAAGTGGCGCGCACTCGAATCGATCAGATCGACCACCGTAAGCTCACCGCATCCTTCATCCCACAAAGTGGTCCGGTCCTTATCAAGACCTGGATCGAGATCGTCTGATTGCGGCCGCACGGCAATAATCGGGGACACAACCAGAAAACGTGGGGCACCATCGGCATCGTCTTCGTCGCTCAAGATTGCTTCAACACGGCCGATGTCCGCCCCGTTAGCCCTTATTCTGTTGGGCCAGGTATAAGTTACGGCGACCTCCGGTGGCGCAAGCGCACCGATCGCGTCTCCCAGCGCGACCATCATCGTAAAAACCATATCGAGCGCTTTCTTGCGCGACACAGTGGGCTCAAGGATGATGGCGTATTCGAGCGTGTCGTTCGCTTCGACCCACAGAAGGTCGCCCGCGCCGAACTTACCCTTTCGCGCGCCAGCGGCTGCTTTTCGAAGCGGTGATTGACCGGTCTTCAGCCGATGACCGGTAATCAGCGGTGGAAAGAGTGGTGCCATATCGGGATACCTGAAGCTGACAGAGCCCGATTAGAGCTCGATGCTTCCTTCAACCACATGGTTGAGGTCCGTCCCTTCTGCGGTGAGGACGACTTTCACTTTCAGCGTGTCTTTTCCCGCAAGATCGCTGTCGCGGACAATCCGCTCGATTTCCTGCTGTGACGTTACGCCGACCTGCTTCAGAAATTTCCGCATCGACATGTTGAAGGTTTCATCGCTCATGCTTCGATCCTTCTGTCCTAGTCGAGCCGGACTGTGTTGTTCGGCGAACTGAACTCATTCGACGATTGTTGTACAAAGTTGGTTTGCAGTACGAGAGCCGCCACCACCGCGATCACGGCCATGATTGCGATCCCGCCGTAAACGGAATTCATTGAACATCTCCTCCTTTGGCATTTGCTTTTTTGCGCTTGTTGGACGGCGCAGTTGCCTCACGCAGAAAATCCAGCAATTCGTCTCTTTTTTCAATGGATTTCAGGCGTTGAACCGGCATTTTCGTGCCCGGCACAACGATATCCGGGCCTTTGTCAAACAATTCACCGATGGTCTGAGTGTTCCACACAATCGACGAGCGAATTAACGCTTCGGAATAGTCGTAACCGGGGAGTGTTCCGGCTTCGCGCCCGAATACATTGTAGAGCGTGGGACCGGCGCGGTTCCCTCCATCCGGGGTCAAAGTATGGCAGATGCTGCATTTGCGGTTGAATTCGAGCTCTCCTGGACTTCCGGCCTCTTGCACCTGAAATTGTCGCGGGAACTTGCCTTGGATCGGTTGAAATCCTCCGTTAGCACTCAGGTCATGCCAGCTCGCGAAATTATCGAGGCCGACGTGGTACAGCGCGTCATCATTCCCGGTAAAGGCTAGCCCCCAGATCGGGCCGAAGGACCCCGCAGCATCGCGTTTGGATTCGAGGCTGTCGGTGTCAAACAGGTGAATGAAACCCCCACCATTTCCAGCCGCGATCGTGCGTCCATCTGGCGAAAGAGCAAGGGCCAGGACTGGCCGCTCGAACTTTGCAATTTCCCTAAAATTCTCGCCTTTCAGATCCACCGTAGCGACGGTCCCATCCAAGGCTCCAAAGGCAATTCGTTTGCCATCGGCAAGCGGAAGGAGAACATTGATCCCCCACCCGAAATTGTAGACCGGGGGAAGGGGGCTCCCATTCTCCGTATCGAACGCCCGGATGATGCCGTCATAAGCACCGGTGAAGACGGTGCTGCCATCATTGGAGAATGCAACAGCATTGACAGCACCTCGGTGATCTTCAAGGCGATGGGCTTCTTCTTGGGCCGTCAGATCATAAAGACGCGCCGAACCGTCCCAGCGGGCTGCCGCCGCGTGTTTTCCGTCGGGCGAGACGGCAACATCGAGGACTTTATCCGCCGTGTCCTCTATCTTTGCTTTCAACGTTCCGGTGGCACTGTCCCAGATAGCGAAACTGCCGTCGTCGGAAACTGATACGACTTCAGTACGACCGGGCACGAACGCAACATCGTTGACAGCGGCATTGTGGCCGAAGAGCCGATGACGGATATGCGCTTTGTCTCCGTCAAGCGCCCAAAGAATGATCCCGTAGTCAAATGAAGCAGTTGCAGCCTCTTTGAAATCTTTCGAAACGGTGATCGCGCGCACGGGGCCGCCGTGCCCCTTGAGTGTCAAAGGAAAGGGGGCTTCGGCGCGCGCAGGCGGAGACCAGTTGATCGAAGCGGCGATGATCATCGCCGCCGCTCCGATTACGGTTTGTTTGTCGAGCCAACTCAACACGTTTGCCTCAGCCATGTGTGTTTCGGCTATTCGGCAGGTTGTGTGCTGGGCGGGCTACTTTTGGCGAGCCGGGCTTCCTCCTCCTCAACCCAAAGGCTGTGGTGCTCGCGAGCCCAGTTGATATCGACGTCACCGGTTGTCATCGCGTCGATTGCACCTTCCATACCGACGGAGCCGATATAGATATGCGCTATGATCACACACACCATGAAGATCGACATCATGCCGTGCCAGAGCTGAGCGAGTTGCTGCTCCTGAAGCGCTGTCAGAACGGTCGGATAGTCCGTGCCGAAAACCGAGTTTATGATCGCAAAAGTGTCTGCGAAATGGTTGGTTGTGAACGGGAAAAGCAGCGACCAGCCGGACAATGACAGAGAAAAACCGCCAAGGATAACGAGCCAGAAGATGATCTTTTGTCCGGCATTGAACTTTTTGGCCGCCGGATGAGCTCCGCCTAGAATTCCCCCGCCTTTGAGGAACCACGTGATATCGCGCGGATGCGGAATGTTATACGCAACCCATGTGATCGCAACCCACACGAGAGACACCATGAAGGAGAAGGCGACGTAGTTGTGAATATACTTTCCGTAATAGCTCATGATCGAGAACGCTTCCTTGCCCATAATCGGCATAAGAAGGTCACGACCGAAGACTAGGTTAAGGCCGGTTATAGCAAGGATGATGAAGCTCGAGGCAAGGAGCCAATGTCCCATCCGCTCAAACAGGCTGAAACGGGAAATCGTCTCGCCGCTTGGCCCGCCGTGGCCAATACGGATCCGGCCTCTCAGTGCGAAGAAAATTCCGAGCAAACCAAAGGTTACAAGCATACCCCAGGCGGAATAATTGGTGAGCGGACCGTTGCGCATGACCCGCCAGTCCTGGCCGTTGGTCTGGATCGCAACGCCTGCCCGTTCGTCCTGGAGTTGTGTCGAAAGGCGATCGCCGCTCTTGAGCGCGCGCCACAGTTCAGAATCTGATGTTGCGCCTGAAGAATTACCTGGAACCTGGCCCTCAACGGGAGATGGAACCTGTGTCGCACTGTCTTGCGCGCCTGCAGGCGCAACGCTCATTGTGATAATCAGCACGGCTGCAATCAGCAAGCTCACAAACCACATCCAAATGGATCCCGGCAGGCCGACGCTGTTAGCGCCGCGTAGGAATTCAGCGACATGCGTCACCGTCCTCGCGGACTGTTTTTCCCTCAATGTGTTGGGTCTCATGACGAGAACTCTTGCTCCCCTATCGATTAAATCGGTTTCCCCCTCCGCATCGTTAGCGGTGATCTGCGCAGTTTTACATACGCGCCCCCGTCAAGGAAGCGGAAACGTTTAAAAGGTATTGCACCCAAAGGCAAAAAAGGGCGGCCTCCTCGCATTCGAGAAAAGCCGCCCCTCGCTTGATCAGAAACCACGCCCGTCTGGAGTAAAGGCGCGGGCGGCGGACTTATCCGCCTGTTTTCTGATTGTAGGCCGTACCCCAGCCCCATGCACCGGAGCCGAAGCCGCGTGCTACAACGCGCTCGCGGTAGATGGAGGAGACGACATCCCCGTCACCCGCCAGAAGCGCCTTGGTTGAGCACATTTCAGCACAGAGCGGCAGCTTGCCTTCGGCAAGACGGTTGCGGCCGTATTTGCTGAATTCGGCGGATGAAAGATCCTCTTCGGGACCGCCGGCACAGAAGGTACATTTGTCCATCTTACCGCGTGTTCCGAAGTTGGATGCTTGCGGATATTGCGGCGCGCCAAACGGGCACGCATAGAAGCAATAACCGCAACCGATGCACAGATCCTTCGAATGGAGCACTACGCCATCGTCAGTCCGGTAGAAGCAATCGACCGGGCAAACAGCGGAGCAGGGCGCATCCGAACAATGCATGCAGGCAACAGAGATAGACCGTTCGCCGGGCTTACCATCATTGATGGTAACAACGCGGCGGCGGTTAATACCCCATTGCACTTCGTTTTCGTTCTTACACGCTGTGACACAGGCGTTGCATTCGATACAACGCTCAGCGTCACAGAGGAAGGTCATTCGAGCCATAAGTCTCCTCCTCCTTAGGCTGTCTCAATACGGCAGAGCGTTGCCTTGGTTTCCTGCATTTGGGTCACCGAGTCATAGCCGTAGGTTTGTGCAGTGTTACTTGCTTCACCGAGAACATACGGATCGGCACCTTTTGGATATTTATCCCGCTGGTCGACACCCTGGAAATGGCCACCAAAGTGGAACGGCATGAATGCCACACCCTTTGCGACACGTTCCGTGACAAGCGCCATGACCTTGACTTTGCCGCCTTCGGGACCGTGGACCCAGACCTGTGAGCGGTCACGGATGCCGATTGTGTTGGCGTCCGCCGGGTTGATTTCCACGAACATGTCCTGCTGGAGTTCGGCAAGCCACGGGTTCGAACGGGTTTCTTCACCGCCGCCTTCATATTCGACAAGCCGACCGGAGGTCAGAATCATCGGGAAGTCTTTGGAGAAGTCGTTCTTCTGGATCGACGCATAAGCAGTCGGCAGGCGGTAGGCCTGACGGTCCTCATAGGTCGGATAGTCGGCGATCAGATCGCGCCGGTTGGTGTAGAGCGGCTCGCGATGAAGCGGGATCGGATCCGGGAATGTCCAGACGACAGCTCTTGCCTTCGCGTTACCGAAAGGCGCACAGCCATGCTTGATTGCAACACGCTGGATGCCACCTGAAAGGTCGGTTTTCCAGTTTGTCTTCTCGCCCGCAATGCCGTCAATGACCGAACGTTCAGCGTCCGTGAGATCGCCGTCCCAGCCAAGCTTTTGAAGCATGGCCATGGTGAACTCCGGATAGCCGTCTTGGATCTCCGAATCGGAGCTCCATGAACCTTCCGCGAGAAGGTTGTCGCCATCGCGTTCGACGCCGAAACGTGCCCGGAAAGTCAGACCGCCCTCTGCGACCGGTTTAGACGGATCGTAAAGGATCGGCGTACCCGGATGCTTCATTTCCGGTGTTCCCCAGCACGGCCAGGGCATACCGTAATACTCACCATCGAGCGGTCCGCCGACGGCCTGAAGGGTCGTGCGGTCAAAGGTATGCTGTTGCTCCATGTGAGCACGCAGGCGCTCCGGCGACTGGCCGGTGTAACCGATCGTCCACATGCCGCTGTTAAACTCGCGGGTTACGTCTTCGATCAACGGCTCGTCGTTCTCGACCTTGATGTTTTTGAACATCTCGTCCGCAAAGCCGAATTTCTTCGCAAGCTTATAGGCAATGATGTGGTCGGGAAGCGATTCAAACAGCGGATCCATGATGGTTTCGCGCCATTGGATCGAACGGTTTGATGCCGTAACAGAGCCATAGGTCTCAAACTGAGTTGAGGCCGGAAGCAAGTACACGCCGTCTTGCTTCTCAGACATGACTGCTGACATGGTCGGGAATGGATCGATCACGACCAGCGTGTCGAGTTTTTCCATTGCCTTGGCCATTTCAGGAAGACGGGTCTGAGAGTTGGGTGCGTGGCCCCAGAAGACCATGCCCTTGACGTTGTCCGGCTGATCGATCTTGTCCTTGTCTTCAAGAACACCATCGATCCAGCGCGATACCGGGATACCTTTGCCTTCCATCATCTCTTTCGACGCGAAACGGCCGAGGAGATAATCGTAGTCGGTTTCCCAGACGCGGGCCCAGTGTTTCCAGGATCCGGTTTTCAGCCCGTAATAGCCTGGAAGTGTGTGTGACAGAACACCAAGGTCGGTTGCACCCTGAACGTTGTCGTGACCGCGGAAGATGTTGGTACCGCCACCGGCTTTACCCATATTGCCGAGTGCGAGCTGAAGCACGCAGTAAGCACGGGTGTTGTTGTTGCCGTTGGTGTGCTGCGTACCGCCCATACACCAGATGACCGTTCCTGGACGGTTCTGCGCAAGGGTGCGTGCGACGCGCTTGAGCTGAGAGCCCGGTACGCCTGTGACGCGCTCAGTTTCTTCCGGCGTCCACTTCGCGACTTCGGCCTTGATCTGGTCCATACCCCAGACACGCTGGCGGATGAACTCTTTGTCTTCCCAGCCGTTTTCGAAGATATGCCACATGATGCCCCAGATCAGACCCACGTCGGAACCTGGACGGAAGCGGACATATTCATCGGCGTGTGCGGCTGTCCGCGTAAAACGCGGGTCGCAGACAATTACCGGAGCGTTGTTTTCCTCTTTTGCTTTCAAAAGGTGAAGCAGGGAAACCGGGTGCGCTTCTGCAGGGTTGCCGCCGATAATGAACATCGCACGTGAGTTGTGGATGTCATTATAGGAGTTGGTCATCGCGCCATAGCCCCAGGTGTTAGCAACACCGGCAACAGTGGTGGAGTGACAGATACGGGCCTGGTGGTCGACGTTGTTTGTGCCGAAATAGGCGGCGAACTTACGAACCAGATAAGCCTGCTCATTGTTGTGCTTTGCAGAACCGAGCCAGTAGACGGAATCAGGACCGCTTTCAGAGCGGATTTTATCGAGCCGTCCGCCGACCTCTTCGATCGCGTCGTCCCAGCTCATACGTTCCCATTTTCCGCCGACGAGTTTCATCGGATATTTCAGGCGGCGTTCGCCATGGGCGTGTTCGCGCACTGCAGCACCTTTGGCGCAGTGAGCACCGAGGTTGAACGGTGAATCAAAACCTGGTTCTTGTCCGACCCAGACACCGTCCTCAACTTCCGCCAAGACCGTGCAGCCCACTGAACAGTGTGTGCAAACGGATTTGACGACTTTACGCACTGCAGCCGACTGCGCCTCGGCTTTCTTCACGGTACCCACCGTGAGGGCGCTTGCCGCAGCAATA
>JBCDCZ010000235.1:0-7109 GCA_039180865.1 Pseudomonadota bacterium
AGCCGCTGCAGAAGAAGCAAACCTCGGCAAGACCCGGTTTCTGGCTGCGGCAGGCCATGACATCCTGCAACCCCTCAATGCTGCACGGCTTTACACCACCAGTCTCTCCGATCGATCAGCGGGCCTCGGCGAGATCACCACTCAGCAATATGCCGATAAGATCAACACAGCTCTGGAGGGCGTTGAGGACATTCTGAGCGCTGTCCTCGACATCGGGCGCCTTGATACCGGCGCGCTCAAACCATCCTTAGCGGATATCCCTGTTCAATCGATCTTCGATCGCCTTGAAGTCGAATTTGCACCCCTTGCCAAGGAGAAAGGCCTGGTGCTGCGAATTGCACGCACAACACTCCACACACGGTCTGACGAACGCCTGTTGAGACGTCTCATCCAAAACCTCCTATCCAACGCTATCAAATACACGGAAAACGGTCGTATTCTTCTTGGCGCTCGTCGGCGTCCGGAAGGGCTTACCATCGAAGTTCTCGACACTGGTCAGGGTATCCCAGAAGCCCATAAATCAGAGGTGTTCAGGGAGTTTCACCGTCTGGAAGAAGGTGCGAAGTCGGCCTCGGGCCTCGGCCTTGGCCTCTCTATCGTTGAGAGGATCTCCAAGGTCCTCGCCCATCCGATCCGACTTGAATCCATTACAGGACGCGGCACCCGTTTCGTCGTGACGCTACCGCGGGTAGAAGCCCCAAGCGTCGTGGCGGATCTGCCGAAAGACCTGGCGCCACAACAAATCCAGTCGGGTAACCTTTCCACGCTTGCGGTGCTTTGTATCGACAATGAGCCGGAAATCCTTGAGGGAATGAAAACGCTTCTGAGCGGCTGGGGCTGTCATGTTCTGACCGCGGCCAACCTTGAAGATTCGATTACGGCAATCGAGACATGGGGACGGCCACCCGACGGCGTTATTGCAGACTATCACCTCGACACCGGAAACGGTATCGATGTAATCGAGACGCTCAGAAAACGGTTCCAACAGGATATTCCAAGCATCCTGGCGACAGCAGACCGCTCACGCGCAGTTCAGAAACTGACCGAACAAAATGATATTCACCTCTTCCGGAAGCCGCTGAAACCGGCTGCCCTGCGGGCACTCCTGACGCAATGGAGCGCACTGCGAATTGCGGCTGAATAGGAGCTGGATGTTGTCAGGCGACCTCGGTCGCGGCAATTTTAGAGGCAACAATCACGGCCTGCGTACGGCTGTTCACATCAAGTTTCTGGAGAATGGCCGATACGTGCGCCTTAACTGTCGCTTCAGAGACCGACAATTCATAGGCGATCTGCTTATTCAGAAGCCCCTCCTTCAGCATCATCAATACGCGCATCTGTTGCGGCGTGAGCGTTGAAAGTTTGGCACCGATTTCAAGCAACTCATCATCGGTTTCAGAGCGTTGAAAGATATCATCATCCGGTACGGCGACCGCCCCGGCAAGGACTTTTCGAATGGCGGTCGTCATCAAGTCGGTTTCGCTGGATTTTGGAATGAACCCCGATGCGCCAAGCGAAATCGAACGCCGGATCGTGTCGCTGTCTTCCGTTGCGGAGACGACGACGACCGGTATCGACGGATATTGGCCACGCAGAAAGATCAGACCTGAAAACCCTTGAACACCGGGCATATTCAAATCCAACAAGACGAGGTCAACATCTTCCGAACTATCGAGAACGTCGATGGTTTCAGTGAGATCTGCCGCTAACAGGACGCGGGCAGCGGGAAATCCCGATCCGATCACATTCTTTAATGCGTCTCTAAAGAGTGGGTGGTCATCTGCGACCACAATCACCGGTGAACTGCTCAACTTCCTGCCCTCCCAGACGAATTCAACTCCGCAAAGCGCTGGCGCTTCTCCTCGACGCAGAGTGAAACACCATGTTTACAGAAAAATTCAGCTTGGGAAAGGGATCATTGGAAAGCGCGCCGCCAACGCCAGACAAACACGCATTCTAAGGAAAGGCTATTAACCAGAGTGTTGTTCAAGCCCCGCCAGCTGATGCGAAACGCTTTCTAATGGCAGAAAACCGCACAACGAACCAAAGCGCCGACCAGATATTGCCGAGGAAAAACATCGGCAGGATCCAAAAGACAGCCATTCCGATGCGCTGTTCACAATAAGCCATGAAGATTGCGATCAGAACAAAGCCGAGATAAAGATCGACCAGAGTGACCCATCCCCAAAGATCCTCCGTAATGCGTGAGAAACTCTCGCCAATCGGCGCTTCCAGTGCTGCCAGAACAATAAGAACGAGGAGCGCGATGCCACCGAGCCCAATCAGCAAGCGTATAATCATTTGCGGGCATCCTCCAATCTGGCCTTCAGTTTATCTGTAAATTCAATGAGCTTGGATCTGGCGCGTTCGTAAAAATCGACAAGGGGCTCCAGGTCTTCCGCTGTCGGAAGGTAGGAACGCCAATCTTCGTTTTCCGGGCCGGTAGATGTGTCCTCTTCCCCAGCGCCAAGGTCGGTTGGGCTTGTGTTTTCCCGATTTGTCGAAGCGTTTAGAGCAACAAGACGGGCCGAAACAATGTGGCAAAGCCCGGTTTCAGCTTCGAGGGCGTCACCCGACAATCCATCATGACAAATCCGAAACCCGGCGTCTTCGCTACCAGCGAAGATGATGGTTTGCTCCCCATCGAGATAGACTGCTTTGTCGAAAGAACTGCCGCTCTCACCCGACAGAGCCGGGACGGTCAGGGAAACCCAGACAAGGAAGCTTAAAATCAGAAACCCGAAATAGCCCTGTCTTTTTAACCGTTTGCGCAATTGATGAACCGTTTCCATGAAACCAAACTCCCAAATGGCTCAACGTCGAATACGAACACTTTCCCCACAATGGTCATACCTCTCATCTGGAAAATAAGGCAGAACGCTCATTCGCCAAATGCTGTTTTGCCGGTCCGCCTCATGGTTTATACGCTAGACGAAACTGTCATGGATCGGAGACGGAATGCCGCTCATTTTCAAGATTGCAGACAAACCTCTTTGGAAAGACGCTGAAGCCAAAGGCGCCTTTACCGGCGCTCCGGTCGACCTAAAGGACGGCTACATCCACTTTTCGACCGCAGATCAGGTTAAGGAAACAGCGGGCAAACACTTTGCCGGGAAAACCGATCTCCTTCTGATCGCCGTCGAAGCCGGCCAGCTCGGCGCGGCGCTTAAATGGGAACCATCCCGCGGCGGCGCACTCTTCCCTCACCTCTACGAGGCATTGTCGCTCGATCATGTCTTGTGGGTGAAACCGTTGCCACTTGCAAGCGATGGCACTCATGCGTTTCCATCGCTCGATCAGTGATGCAATGAGGAAAGAATGAGCTTTTTTGAGGAAATCGGCCGTCGAACGCTCCTGACGCTTGATGCGGAAAAAGCCCATGAATTGGGTGTGCGCGCTCTACAGACAGGTGCTGTCGGATCCGGAAAAGTAAAGGACACGGATCGTTTGCGGGTAGACCTTGCCGGGCTTTCCTTTCCCAATCCTCTCGGAATTGCAGCGGGCTTCGACAAGAATGCTGAGGTTCCGGACCCGCTTTTGCGCCGCGGCATGGGATTTTCTGAGGTCGGGACTGTGACACCGCGACCGCAAGACGGAAATCCGCGACCGCGCATTTTCCGGATCCCCGAGAAAAAGGCAGTGATTAACCGTCTCGGCTTCAACAATGACGGGCCCGATATTGTCCATGGCCGCCTATCCAAACGAGCAGCGCGAGCGGGTATTGTTGGTGTCAATATCGGAGCGAATAAGGATAGTGCAGATTTTGTCGCAGATTACGTGGCAGGCATTCACCGGTTCGCCGATGTTGCGCATTACTTTACCGTCAACATTTCATCGCCCAATACACCTGGATTACGCGACTTGCAGGCAGCCGATGCCCTCAAAGTCCTGCTTACGAATGTGACAGCGGCCAATGACGAAGCCGCTTTGCATTTGCAGTTGGACCCGCGCCCGATTTTTCTAAAAATTGCACCCGATATCTCCGACAAAGACATCGAGGAAATCGCCAGCGTTGTCCTCGATAGCGGGATTTCTGGTGTGATTGTCTCCAATACGACGATCTCTCGTAAAGGCGTCGAAGGCCATTCGAACGCGGACGAAACAGGCGGATTATCCGGCGCACCTTTGTTCGACGCGTCGACCGTCGTTCTTGCGAAAATGCGACGCGCTCTTGGACCGGATCTTCCGATTATCGGTGTTGGCGGCATTACAGATGGTGCGTCGGCGCTCAAGAAGATCCGCGCGGGCGCCCAGCTCCTCCAAGTTTATACCGGTTTGATCTATCGCGGCTTCGATCTGATCGATGAAGTGAAGACCGTTCTTGATCTCGCGGTTCGAAAGGAAAAGCTGAAGAGCGTTGCCGATCTCTCCGGGCTTGATACTGATCAGATTTTGGAAACCTGTTCCGCCTGAGAACTCGTAAAAGTCTCTTTGCGCCGCACTGTCATGCGCTGATAAAGTGTTATCGCGCGCAGCGACAGGAAGATCCACAAGGCGAGCCAGAGACCGTGATTCTGAAACGGCGGAAAGAGAATGAAATAGGCGACAATCATCACGGCGAGCGAAACCAACATGGAGTTACGCATGTCGCGAGACCAGGTCGCCCCGATGAAGACGCCGTCCATTTGAAAAGCTGCAACCCCAACCAACGGAGTCAGTGCTGCCCAGACTAGATAGGTCTTGCAGAGCGCGCGAACCTCTTCGTTCGGTGTCATGAAATCAATAAACGGGTGACCGATGGCAAAGAAGATGAGGCTCAGCAGCGCCGCCTGGCCCAGATTCCATAAGCTCGTAAGGCGTACCGCCCGTTCGAATGTCGCTTTCGAGCGTGCTCCCATAGCCCGGCCAACAAATTGCTCGACCGCAATCGCGAAACCATCCAGAAAATATCCGGCCACCATAAAGAAATGGAGCAAAATTTCGTTTGCTGCCAGGATCGCATCCGATTGCTGGGCCGATTGCCGGGTGAAGAAAGCAAATGCTGCCTGGAGGCAGAAGGACCGCACGAGGATGTCGGCGTTGAGCCGCATCATCATAAAGAGCTTCTCGCGGTCGAACATCATCGCCAGAAGGCGGCCACGTTCGGTGAGGACTGGTTTTGCCAGCAATGGCAACGTGAGAAGCACCGTCGACACTTCAGCGATCACCGTCGCAAGAGCCGCGCCTGAGACCCCCATATCGTACTGAAGAACGAAGAGGACGGTCAGGGCGACGTTGAAGAGGTTGAGAAAACTCTGAAGCGCAAAACACAAGATCGGACGATCGACACCAACGAGCCATGACAGAAAGACGAAATTCAAGAGCGTGAAGGGTGTGGCCCAGACCCGTGTCAGGAAGTAGGCCGACGTGGCGTCTGCGACTGCCGCACTCGGTGACATGATCCATAAACCGAGCGCGAGTACCGGACCTTGCAGAACGACGATCGCAACCCCCGTTACGACGGCAATCAGGCTTGAACGCAACAAGACAGCGGTTTCTGCCGAGGGATCATCGCGACCGTGCGCCTGAGCGGTGAGCGCCGACGTTGCCGAGCGTAAAAAATTAAAGGAGGTCAGAAGGAGGCCGAGAAGGATCGAGGCAACGGCGACACCGCCAATCAACACCGGGTCGCCCAATTGACCGACCACCGCCGTGTCGGCAATGCCGACCAAAGGCGTTGTCAAAAATCCAGCCGCCATCGGAACTGCGATCTTTAAGATCGCCCGATTTGTCACATCTAAAGGGCTGGTCCGTTGTTCCATGGCCTCTTGATAGGCGCTAAACAACAGTTTCGCATCCGTTGTTTCCGAAGCGTGAGATTTGATCCGCCGATGCTTCCCATCGTCCACCACCCGGCCTATCAGGCCGAAATTCCGGCTAGCCATCGCTTTCCCATGGGAAAGTTCCGAAGGCTTATGGAGGTTTTGCGGGAAGAAGGCCTGGCAGGTACGGATAACGTCTATGAACCAGCTCCTGCACCGGCAAGCTGGTTGTCGCTTGCCCATGACCAGACCTATGTCGATCAGGTGCTAAACGGCAGCGTACCGGACCGAATTGCGCGCGATATCGGTTTTCCGATGAGTGCGTCAGTTGCGCTCAGAGCCCGAACCGCAACCGGCGGCACCGTCCTGGGCGGGCGACTTGCCCTGGAACACGGTCTTGCCGCCAACACCGCGGGCGGCAGTCACCATGCGCGATTTGAGCAGGGTGCGGGCTTCTGTGTTTTTAATGATGTCGCGGTCGCGGTTCGCGTTCTTCAGGCTGAAGGTCTCGTTCAACGCGTTCTGATCGTCGATCTCGACGTTCATCAGGGTGACGGAACCGCGCGGATCTTTTCCGGTGATTCCAACGTCTTTACCCTTTCCCTTCACGCACGGCGCAATTATCCGGAAGAAAAAGCTGTCTCCAATCTGGATATCCCTCTCACAGATGGTCTTGAAGATGAGGCCTATCTTGCAAAGCTCAGGCAGATCCTACCCAGGCTCATCGAGAACGGAAATCCGGATATGGTCTTCTACAACGCCGGCGTCGATCCCCATCGCGAAGATCGACTGGGCCGCCTCGGATTGTCGGATGCCGGTCTCCTTGCCCGTGATCGCTTTGTGATCGAAACCATAAGAGCGGCGGGTATTCCCCTCGCTTGCGTGATCGGCGGCGGCTATTCAAACGATGTGGACACACTCGCGAAACGTCATGCGACCATCCACAGGGCTGCTCACACGTTTCTCATAGAAGAGCGGCAGCCCGCCTAACTGCGCCTGGAGAAATTCAGGATGCGCAGGACAAACCAGATCGGGACGACGACAACGGCACCGAGGACAAGATAGCGCCAGGCCCAGATGAGCGAATCCCAGCCAAGCTCATAAATGCGGCGGATGATGTTTTCGATCCCCTTGATGATGTCGAGCGGATCGATGTTGAGCGCGGCCAGAATGATCCCTACGACAAAGGACAGGACAATAAGCTTGATCAGAACTTCTAAGGGCGAACCGCCTATGAAGCGCGTGAAAGCTGACATGAGGTGTTCCTTTTGTTCGCGATCATTGGTCTCTTAGATAAGGCTTTTGCTTCGCCTTTAACAGCCTGGAAAACAACAATCACCGTCAATCGAGCAGCGCTTCCAGGGTCGC
>JBCDCZ010000236.1:0-7106 GCA_039180865.1 Pseudomonadota bacterium
CAAGAACGCGAATGCACTGAGATCTATAGCCAAGACTGTACCAATGGACCGTTTGCTGGTCGAAACGGATGCACCCTACCTCGCACCAGTTCCCCATCGTGGGAGACGGAACGAACCTGCTTACACAGCGCACACAAACGCGGTCTTAGCAGAAGTGAAGGGCGTGTCTCCGGCAGTCATGGCAGATAAGACGACTGAGAATTTTTTCCGAGTTTTTTCCAAAGCGGAAGCACCCGTCGTAAAAAGAGCGGCCGGGTAAGCTGTTTATGGACGAGCTACGTTTTACGATACTTGGTTGCGGTTCATCGCCTGGCGTCCCACGGATCGGGAATGACTGGGGCGCCTGTGATCCCAACAATCCAAAAAACGAAAGATTACGGTGTGCGCTGCTGGTTGAGCGGATCTCCGAAAACGGTATCACTCGGGTGCTTGTTGATGCGACACCGGATCTGAGAACTCAGATGCTCCGGGAGAACATCGCGTTTCTAGACGGTGTCCTGATCACTCATCCGCATGCCGACCACATTCACGGCCTTGACGACTTGCGGGGCTTCTGGCTCAAGCAGAGAAAACTCATTGATGTCTATGCGGATCGATCGACAAGCGCCCGCCTGATGGGAGCCTTTGGATATTGTTTCAAGACGCCCGAAGGAAGTTCTTATCCACCGATCTTGACCCTCCATGAGATTGAAGCCGGGAAACCCGTTGTGATTGAAGGAGCTGGCGGTCCTCTGACAGCGCTTCCCTATGTTCAGCATCACGGAGATATTCATTCACTCGGCTTCAGGTTCGAAAATGTCGCCTATTCAAGCGATGCTGTTGGCTTGCCTGAAGAAACTCTTCCACACCTTCAGGGACTAGAAATTTTTGTTCTCGATGCGCTTCGCTACACGCCGCATCCCAGCCATTACTCGCTTTCCGAAGCGCTGGAAGTGGCCCAAAACCTGCAGGTTGGAAAGGCTATACTGACCCACATGCACATTGACCTCGATTACGATACCTTGTGCACGGAACTACCCAACTGGGCTACGCCAGCTTATGACGGGATGCGATTTAGCGTTGAGGTTTAAGACCCGAAAAACTTCCTTCAAAACGGCGACGGTTCCAAGCTCCTGCAGCAAAGCCTGTGGCACAGGGACATTGACGCCCGCGGCAAAATCGTCATAATTCTGTCGTCATCTCTCTGATGTATCACGATTTTTTGGGCGTTTGATTACATTATGAAAATGTTGCGCCTTTTCATTTCAGCTGAACAGGAAACCCGGTCAGCGCTCGACGCCTTCCGCGTAGAAAACAGCGATGAGACGCGGCCAAAGGCAGCCGTTGAAACCTCTTTCTCGGTCCATCGCAGATCGCATCTTACAGCGATCTTGAAGCGCTTTGCAGCACCGGATGAAGCGAGCTTTTCTTCTGAGGTCTATTCCAGAGCGCAGACAGGTCTTTCAGAAATCGTGGCGGACCTACCCGTTATGGGGCCGGAGACGGCTGGAAGCGACACATCATCCCGTGGGGTCTGGCTCAAAACAGCTCTCGCCGCGTGCTTTGGCGCTTTGACATTCGCCTTTCTGTTATCACCACATTGGTATCTCACCGATACCGCGCCAGCAGAAACGCAAGCGCTTTCCTCTTTAATGCAACTTTTCATGCCACCGCTCGGCGCGCTCTTCGGCGTCTTCATCGCCGAAAACGACTTACCCTTTGTCAAACGTCTGAAGAACATGGCCAACACCCATATCGGCCGGTCCGTTTTGTTCCTGGAGCGACGAGCCCTGGTTGTTGGCGGTGCAATCCTGCTCGCGTTCACATTGTTTGCGGTAATGCTTTTATTGTTCGGTCGCAGCGAAGCGCCACTTCTCGCGGGCATTCTATCGCTCGGAGCGCTCCTCGCGGTTCGGTTTGGCATGAAAGGCAGAACGAGTATCCAATCCGCGAGCGCCGACGTCGCGAGGCTCGCAAAAACCATGGAACGAGACCGCGAAGTGTTTTGCGGTTTCCTCGCCGCACTATCAAACACGAATTCAAATGGAGACAGCCAGAAACGCTCCGACAACGATAGCGAACGTCTTTTGAAAAGGGTGACAACTGCACTGGCCCAGACGAAGGATCAGACAGGCGATGCTGAACGGCTTATTAAAAAACTGCGCAAGGAACTGGGCATAGAGGAGGGGACATCGGATCCCATCGGCGTCGGTGAGGAGGCGATGTTCGTCTGGAACGCGGCACATGAGGCGTATTATCAGTGCCTTGGTATCGTCAAAGACGGCGACACAGTCGAAGTGATCGACGAACCCGTTATCCGTAATCATGGCGGTTCGAACGAGGCGGTGGCCAAAAAAGGCGTTGTTCAGCCATTGACGGATTGATGGGCGCGGGCAGGAGTAAGACGTGAATGAAATGAAAGACTATGTCCTGGGTCTCGATTTCGGCACGTCGAAAACGGTTCTGACATGGAACCGTTCCGGCGGCCCCAATCCCCAGGTTGAAGATGTTCTGCTGTCTGCCAATACCGAAGGGAGAATGGGTGCAGGCGCCAGGATCCCGACCTATCTCGCCGTCGACCGGTCCGATGGTTCGGTCGTAATCGGAGATCAAGCGCAATTCCAACATATGCGCACCCTTGGTCGCAATACGAATTACGATTTTCACGCCAACTTCAAACCGCAGATCTACACGGATCCAGACGCACGTCACCAGGCGGAACTCTTCCTGCAAGAGGTGTTCAAACTTCCAAGTGTTGCTCAGAATGTATCGCTTTGGGGAAACGATGCCATTCTGGTGGCGGGCTGCCCGGCATCCTGGACTGATGAAGAGCAGGAATCCCTTGCCGAAATCCTCCGATCCGTCGGCTCCCCCAAACCCTTGGTTGTGCCGGAACCTGTGGGCGCGACTTTCTATTTTCTCGCGAAGGGCCTACGAGCCAAAGACTTCGTCAACGACGTCGTGGTCGTCGATTGGGGGGCAGGTACCTTTGACATGTCTGTCGTGCGCTCCGGCATTATCAAAGACAATGCAAGCTGCGGGTCTCCAATCTATGGCGGACGCCTATTCGATGACCTTGTTGCGCAATGGTTTTTCGAGCTCATTGAAGAAGGCGATGACCCGGCTTTAAAAGACCGGCTTAAACGGGCTCGCGGCCTACGGGGGTTCGATATCTTCATCTTGAACTTCAAAGCGCGGCTTATGAAGGAAGAGCTCTCGTATCACCTTTCCAACAATATCGGGAAAGCCACGATCGAGCCCTTTGAAATGATGGAAGACATTACGTTCGGCGCACGCCGGGAGAAGGTCAATCTCGGCGAATTCTATATCGATGAAAAAGACCTTCATGCCGCATTTGAAGCCCGTGCCAGACGCTATCGTGCCTCGGAAACCCTTTCAGCCTGGATCGCTAAATCCACATCAGACATCAGTCCAGAGGAACGGACCTATTACGATAAGCTGACGCGGGGCGAAGAAATCGATCTCATAGAATGGGGCCGCTTTCTCTTTGAGCGCGGCATGAGCGAATTGCAGATCGGCGCCAGCCCTTTTTTCATTCTGACCGGGGGTAGCTCCAACTGGTACTGGCTGCGTCAGATGGTCGAAACCCATCCGCTCTACAACGGTAGCGGCAAGCGGATTTTTGTCGACCAGCAGCCGGAACTTACAATCGGCCGGGGATTGGGACGCGCATACTCCATCGGTGGGCATTGCGAAAATCTCAAGAAGACAATCGAAAGCCGCAACTCCGAATTAAGCAAGGAACTCACTGCGGCAACTCTCAACGCGAGCGCTGCCTTCGCAGACGACATCGTTCATCTTGTCCTCAATGACCCACGAGCGGGGAAACTTCTCGATGGGATCCGCAATCTTTTCGAGCGCCGGTTTGCAGAAAGCCTCGTTGCCGAAGAAGTGAAGGCCCGCATCCCGAAACTCATCGAAGACTGGTTCGCGGGTGAAGAAATCCGTGCGGTTGTGCTCGAAAAAGCAGGTGATTACGCCCATGCGGTTTCCGGTGAAACAATGAAGATCCTGCAGGTTCATTACTCGGGTCAGATAGAGGGTCTGATCGAGGTGACAGTGGAGGCGAATACCATCGCCGGAGAGGGCGATATCGTCAATTATCTCATAGACTTCGTAGAGAATGTTAAAGTGGATTGGGGATTCTTTGACGAGGTGTTTCGATCGCTGTCTGATTGGTGGGCGAAGAACATTGAAGGGACCGAAAAGAGTGAGGCTACCAAACGCGAAGAGCGGACAAACCAGATGTTTCAAAAATTCTGCAACTCCTTTGCCCAAACCATGAAGAAGAACATCACCAACAGCAACCTAACCGTCAGTGCAAACGTGATGAGAACGATTGTGAAGTCTCTGAACGCAATTGTTCAGTCGTCGGCCTTCAAACCCGAGGCATAGACCGTTTGTTTTGAACAATTAGCAGGACATCAAAGCTGTCTCAGAGAGAACAGAGGGGAAGGGGCTATCAACCCGTGCGGCCGGAGAAAGCCGGCGCCTGCTAAAATCGCTTTCGCAATCCGAAGGTGAGATACTGCGACCCCCCTTTGGAATCGCTAACGACACCGAACGCACCAGATCTGTGGTGAAGCCGGACGGTTCCCTGGTAGTCCGGCAATTGCGGCAGTGCGAGCGTCAATTCGGGGGACAGGAAATGCAATAGTCTGCTTCCAGGCGCAGGTCCGCCGCGGATTTCCTCCACTTCGGACACGCCGGTGGCGTAGTTCAGACCCGTATTAATCGCAACAGACGTGTGAAGATAGCGGTTCCAGGGAAACCCATCGAAGCGCAGATAAGGCGCAAACCAGAATTCCTGTTCGTGCTGCTGCCCAAATCGCTGCCCAGCTCCGACCTCGATCTCAATATGGAAGTGATCAAATGCTGTCAGGATACGACGCGATGCGGTAACGGCCGCGATGAAATCGTTGTCCAGATCGAAATCCGGAGCAAGGACCTGGAACGTAAAAGCATCGACAAAACCCGTCGCAAAAAACGCACCAGCGTAAAATCCGACGTAGCAGTCGTCATCGCACGGCTGAAAAGGCCGCTTCCAATGCAATTCGAACAGCTTCGATTTGTCCGCTTCAAGCGACTCAACGTCCGCTGCAACAGCAACGGAACTTGTGAGAAAAGCCAAGCAAAGGCAAAAAGCACTTAATATGAATTTCAAACCACGCAATTCGGTACACACCCCAGAACCATAAACTCACTTTTCGTAGCTTATAATCGAAAACAGTTCACGCTTTCTTCACGTCCGTTCCGACGCCAATTGGAATCACGTAGTGGTCGTTGCAAATTCGAGACACACACAGCCATGAATTTCTTTGCTTTTGGTCACAGGGGATTATCGTCAGACATGAGAAAAGTATCGAGACCACAACCAATTTTTATTCCATAATATATATTATGCGTCTTATTGATAATCTCATCGCACACACCCCTTGTCAGCAAATATCCCGTGACAACGCTATACTGATTCGGCACAAGACCTGACAGACCCGGCCCCTTCTCAATGCCGGAGCCGCAATGCTTGAGCAAGCGACAGTACTCCACGGGACACAAACCTATGACGAATGCCTCGGAAGACTTCCTGGATGAATACCGCGATATCTCCCCGTCCAACGACATTGAGCGCCTTCTCCAGGTGATGGAACGCTTACGCGATCCTGACACAGGATGCAGTTGGGACGTCGAACAAACCTTCTCGTCAATTGCGCCCTATACGATTGAAGAAGCCTATGAGGTAAAGGACGCCATCGATCGCGACGACATGAATGACCTGTGTGACGAGCTTGGCGATCTGCTCCTTCAGGTTGTCTATCATTCGCAGATCGCCGCAGAACGCGGCGCGTTCAGTTTTAGCGATGTCGTCTATGCAATCACGAAAAAGATGATCCGTCGTCACCCGCACGTCTTCGGCACGGAAGAACAAAAGAAAAACGGCCTTATGCCCGGAGACTGGGAAAAGATAAAGACGCTGGAAAAAGCTGAAAAAGCCGCCCTCAAGCAGCCTGCGGAACAAGCGAACAACGAAAACGCATCCTTACTTGACGGCGTGCCGGCCGCACTGCCGGCACTCTCAAGAGCGGTGAAGCTCCAAAAAAAAGCAGCCACCGTCGGTTTTGATTGGAACGATGTCGATCAGGTATTCCACAAGCTCGACGAGGAAACCAAAGAACTGCGCGATGAGATCAGCAACGGAAAGCCGAGCGACAAAGCCAAAGAGGAACTCGGTGACGTCCTGTTCGTCGTGGCAAATATCGCCCGCCACCTCAAACTTGATCCGGAAACAAGCCTTGAACTCACGAACAAAAAATTCTTGCGCAGATTCAGTGCCATGGAAGCATATGCAGCATCACGAGGAAACAGCCTCCCAGAGTACACGCTGGCAGAGCTTGAGGAATTATGGCAATCATCAAAAAAGGTTTAAATTCAATGTTATACAGTATTTTCTTTAATTAGGCTCTGAATTTTATTCCACCGGTCAGAGCGTACCGTGAGTTCCACACTTCCTGACGGATCCTCCTGGCGATCTATCACAGAGCCATGCGTGTAGTAGACATGCATATGCGCCAGATCATCTGCTCCGAGCGTCACGGTACGAACCTCCGTCGATCGGTTGAGACAAGCCTCGATGAGCTCAAGACAATGTTCGATCCCCTCGCCGCTAAGCGCAGAAACAGTTGCAACTTCATAACCCGACACATTCTCAGCCTGCGTCTTGAGGCGGTCCCGCTCCTCTTGCGGCAGCAGATCAATCTTATTCCAGAGCTCTATGTAAGAACGGCCCTGCCGCGAAAGACCTTCCGCATCGCTGATATCAATCGATAGCTCACGCAGGACAGAAGCCACATCATCTGCTTGTGCCTCGCTGTCCTCATGGGCGATATCGCGGACATGAACAATCACATCGGCTTCCGTCACCTCTTCAAGCGTCGCACGGAAAGCGGCAACCAGGTCAGTCGGCAAATTTGATATGAAGCCGACAGTATCCGAAATAATCGCCGTCGATCCCTGAGGAAGCTCTATACGGCGCAATGTCGGATCGAGTGTTGCGAAGAGTAGGTCTTTCGCCATGACGTCCGCCGTCGTAATCCGGTTGAACAATGTGG
>JBCDCZ010000237.1:0-7098 GCA_039180865.1 Pseudomonadota bacterium
GCACCTTCCGGTGCAAGAAGAAGAAACGCAATATCGAC
The DNA here is from genome assembly GCA_039180865.1 of Pseudomonadota bacterium. GTDB lineage: Bacteria > Pseudomonadota > Alphaproteobacteria > Rhizobiales > JACESI01 > JBCDCU01. The sequence goes on from JBCDCZ010000237.1 coordinate 39, forward strand.
GGGTTGTTCGTCGAGTGCATCAAAATCAATTGGCTTTTCAAACCGTGCGAGAAGGCCGTAAATGCGGTCAATATCCGGTAGCTTGCCATGGGGTATTGCGACGCCTTGCCCAACTCCGGTCGATCCGAGGCGTTCCCGCTGGAGCAGCGTGTCAAAAATCTCACGCTCCGCGACCCCGGTCATCTCTGCAGCTTTCTCCGAAAGGGCCTGGATTGCCTGTTTCTTACTGGCGATACGCAGGGACGGCAAAATGCTATGCTCACTGATGAGATCTTCAAGATCCATACGAATCTTCCTGTTTATAGAATCCGGAATACCGGTCTCTGCCCATCAGCAAATCAGGCCCGGGCTAGGCACGGTATTCCGGTCATTTCCGCTAGGATTGGGCTGGATCTATCCAGCCAATGTTCCCATCGTCTCGCCTGTGCAAGACGTTGACTTCACCACTATCTGGGTTGCGGAACACATACACATCCTGGTTGGCCAAGTCCATTGCCATAACCGCAGTGCTGACAGCCATTGTTCGAATAGTCGTTTCATTTTCGGCGATAATTGCCGGACTGCCGTTCTCGGCTTCCTCGATTATGTCGTCATCATCGCCTGCGCCTGCGAGGATATAGGCAGGGACTTGTTGTGATTTATCGTTGTGACTTGACGCGCGATGGTCTTTCAAGCGGCGTTTGTAACGTCGCAATCGTTTTTCGATCCGTTCGGCAGCTTTGTCGAACGAAGGATGAGGATCGGGCGACATGCCATTGGACACGAGATCGATCCCGGTATCGAGGTGAATTTTGCACTCCGTTTTAAAGTTTGAGGCTTCTTTTTCGACCGTTACATGACCTGTGTACCCACCATCGAAATATTTGCTGACGGCGGCGTCGATCTGATCCGTTATGTGCGTCCGAAAAGCTTCCCCGATGTCGATATTTTTACCCGAAACGCGCAGTGTCATTTCGCCCTCCCGATTTCTCGCACTTATCTTCACCTCGTCCTTACATAGAGTGAGGTGGAGATTGTAGCGATTTCGAGGCATCACGTCAGCCATCTACAGCAAAATATGTCGGCTTTGTGAAAGACCGCATAAGGCTATGAAAAGCTGTCATAAAATAATGCAAACGTAACCAATTTCGATGGTCTCAGTGATACTGCGTGCGTGGTTGAAGCGCTATCATGCCATGCCTGAGGGCTCGCGGACCAGCGTCAGTTGCGCACTTTCGGTTACAGCCGCGCGCGCTTTTCACGTCGCCGCTGCACCGACGACGGAATGTGCATGGCTTCGCGGTATTTGGCGACTGTGCGACGCGCAATGTCGATTCCTGCGTCTGACAGCAGTTTTACAAGCGCGTCGTCGGACAGAATCTTTTTCGGCGATTCCTTGTCGATCAGATCGCGGATCTTGTGGCGAACGGCTTCGGCGGAATGAGCATCTCCGCCTTCGGATGATGCGATTGCGGACGTAAAAAAGTACTTCAGCTCAAAAATCCCGCGCGGCGTTCCGATATACTTGTTGGATGTCACCCGGCTGACCGTCGACTCGTGCATGCTGATTGCATCTGCGATCGTCTTCAGATTAAGCGGTTTGAGATATTGCACGCCGTGGGTCAGGAAGGCGTCCTGCTGACGTACGATCTCGGAAGCGACCTTAAGAATGGTTTTGGCTCTTTGATCGAGGCTTTTCACGAGCCAGTTTGCAGTCTGCAGGCAGTCGTTCAGGTAAGATTTTTCTTCGTCGTTTCGGGTGGTGGTGCTGACTGTCGCAAAATAACTTTGATCTACCAATACTTTAGGAAGAGTGTCGCTGTTAAGTTCAAGCGCCCAACTGCCGTCGGGTCGAGCTTGGACGATGACATCCGGCACCACGATCTCTGTGAAAACCGATTCGAAAGCTTCGCCCGGTTTCGGATCCAGCATCCGCACTTCGTCGATCATTTCAATCAAGTCATCACGATCCACGCCGCAAAGGCTTTGCAGCCTGTCGAATTCCCGTTTTGCCAGAAGATCAAGATTGTCGATCAGGGCCGCGATGGCCGGATCGAACCTGTTCTTTTCTTTGAGTTGCAGGGCGAGGCATTCGCTAAGATCTCGCGCAAAAACGCCCGGCGGATCAAGCGTTTGTAGCCGACCCAGAATATCCTCAATAACGCGCGCAGTAACGCCGAGGGCTTCCGCAATGTCAGACAGATCACTTCTCAAATACCCGGCATTGTCGACACTATCGATCAAGGTCCGTGCGATCATCGCGTGGCCTGAATCTTCGATAACCAATCCAATCTGTCGCGTCAGGTGGTCTGTCAGGGTGGGGGTTTCGCTGACAAAGGCTTCGAGGTTGTAATCGTTGTCGCCAAGCGAGCTCATTGGCGAGGAGAGCGGACTGTTGTCGCGCCCATTAATCGCGGCAACTTCGATACCTGCCTGGCCTGCATCTTCGGGAAAGACATTTTCGGCATCCGTATCAAAGGTGCCGGCTATAGCTTCGGCGGAGTTCTGCAATGGCTTGTCGATCCAGTCGCCATCATCGCCCGCTCCGTTCATCAATGCCGCCGTTTCGACCCCATTGGTATCGCTGAGGTGCCTTGTTTCGTCCGGCGATTGGTCGGCTACATCGGGCAGGCTGCGGTCTGGGCCGGCGTCCTGATCATCTCCACGCTGAAGCAGCGGGTTCTTCTCGATTTCGCTTTCCACATAGGCTTGAAGGTCGGCGTGCGAGAATTGCAGAAGCTTGATCGCCTGCATCAGTTGCGGCGTCATCACAAGTGACTGTGACTGTCTGAATTCTAGTCTTGGCGTCAGGGCCATGGATTATCGCACGATCCGATTGTTTAAGAAATTGCAGAGACTTGACGCATTTGGTCCGAGTCTTGCTTGTGCTGCGCCAAGCATAAAGCATACTCACGCGGATGATGTAAATGCTCCCAAAGCCGCAGCGTTAATGATCCTCAAACGATCCGGTAGACAGAAGAGCAGAATGTTTTCCCTAAAGGGTAAAGTTATCACCGAGATAGAGACGGCGGACATCCGGATTATCGATAATAGAGCGTGGAGTTCCGTGGGTAAGAACCTGACCGGAATGTATGATGTAGGCGCGGTCGATCAGGCCAAGGGTTTCGCGAACATTGTGATCAGTAATCAGAACGCCAATACCGCGCTTCGTGAGATGGCGTACGAGAAGTTGGATGTCGCCTACGGCAATCGGATCGATGCCGGCGAAGGGTTCGTCGAGGAGTACGAAATTCGGCCGGCTTGCAAGGGTCCGGGCGATTTCACAGCGCCGGCGCTCACCACCCGATAAGGCAACTGAGGGCGATTTCCTGAGATGGTCAATGCCAAACTCGTTGAGAAGGTTGTCGAGATCGTCTTCACGCCTTGCCTTGTCCTTTTCAACAACTTCAAGGACAGCCCGGATATTGTCTTCCACGTTGAGGCCCCGAAAGATTGAAGCTTCTTGCGGAAGATAACCGATGCCGAGGCGCGCGCGGCGGTACATCGGCAGCGATGTGATGTCATGCCGGTCGAGGAAGATCTGGCCTTCGTCGGCTTTAACGAGTCCGGTGATCATGTAAAACATTGTCGTCTTACCGGCACCGTTCGGACCGAGCAGCCCGACAGCTTCGCCACGCCCGATCGCAAGACTGGCACCATCGACGACTGTCCGCCCGCGATAACTTTTGCGCAATTGTTTGGCGATCAGCCATCCGCGACCGCTCTTATCGCGAAGCGGTTCTGCCGCTCCGGTAGGTTGCGCGTCGCTGACTGTCGGGGCGGGCGTGTGGCGGTTCATACCGTTCTGTTTAGCTTTTTTTGACTGAAATGTCAGGAAAAACGGGACTCTGCCTCTTAAGGCCGCTCGTTATCCTCACTCACATGGGCTGTTTTCCTGGGCCTCGCCTTCTCCCGGCGTAAAGATTGCGGTTACCCGCTGCCCGTTCGTGCGGCGTGGGGCCGACAATTGGGCCTCCCCGCTTTCTAAATTAACGGTCAGGCTTTCGCCGACGACGATGTTCTCGCATTGAGAGAGCACAACATTACCGGAAAGCACAACGACCTGCTGCCGCATGTCGAAGTCAGCCCGGTCTCCAGTTGCCGTGTTGTTGCCGGATGTCACAAGGACTTTGCCACGAGCTTCGATGCGCCGAATACCTTGCGTACCGCCACCGGGCTGAACATCGCCCTCGTAGAAGACGTGAAGCGTCGCCGATTTCATCACCGTCTCGCCCTGGCGCACTTCGACCCGCCCCTTGAAGAGAGCAAGCTTTTCCGTGTCTTTCACTTCCAGGCTGTCAGCTTCGATTTTGATGGGCTGATCGTTCTGCGTTCTGAAACCCGCAAAAGCTTCCCCGCCGGTCTGAGCCTCTGCGGCATGATGCGCACCAAACGTGCAACCCAGCACGATGATGCAGATGAGGAAAAAACTGGCTAGCCGTTGGGCGGTCATGATTGCTTCAGGGGTTCCTTCCGGCACAATTTCCTGGCTGCAGATTGGCCGGCTCCAGGCGCTATTGCCGGATGTGTTCGGGTCTGATCACCATTTTGACCCGCTCATCGAAGAGGATATATTCGCCGTTATCACGCACTTCAAGGCGGTTCGCCTGAATATCGCCGATGGTGGCTTCTATCATGACCTGACCTTCGCTTTTGAGAACGCCACCCTTCACATCGATTTCTGCTTGATCGAGTTCGGCCCTGTATCCCGAACTCATATGCATTCTGACGCCTTCGGAAAGTTCAAGCTGCTCACTTTCGACATTGAATTTCCCGGCTCCTGCCGCGATTGAAGCGATGTTACCGTCCTCAAGCGTCAGAGTTGCGCCGATTTCTTCCAGCGAAACAGTCTTTGGATTCTTAAGATCCTGGAGCGCGCGGGTTGCAACGATCTCATAGGTCGAATTGCTGGCCGTAAACCCGCTGACACTCGGCTTATCCATAACGACCGTGCCTTTGGTCAGATCGATGGTTGCGGGTCCAAAAGGCGTAGCGATCAACTGGCCTGCAATGGCCAGTACGATGAACAGAACAATCAGGCCGCCGCCGAGAACCGGCAGGCCGATTTTCAGACGGCGCACTTGACGGGTATAGCGGCGGGCATCGGCGAATTTGCGCTGGTCGTCCGCGCGCACGCTTGCTCCCGCGAGGCCTGATGCTGTGTTTGCCTCAGGCCCGCGCGCAAGATCATGCATCTTCGCATCATGCGCGTTCATAGTACCAATCGTCCGTAGTCCCCAGCGTACGCTGAATGCTGCCCCTCGCCCTTAAATGGGCTCAGCCACGCTTTTCTTCAACTGATACCATTCTGCGGATGGTTTTTCAAAGCGAACGAGGTGATACCCAGAGGCTTTACTACGAATGGGCGAAGATATCTGTCTCGGGCCAACCCAGAAGATCGAGGTTGGCTCGCGTCGGAAGAAACGCGAAACACGCATCCGCAATTTCCGTACGCCCTTCCCGGTCGAGCCGTACTTTGAGCGCATCCATCATACTGTGAAGATAGAGCACATCGGACGCAGCATATGAAATCTGCGCTTCGCTCAGCGTATCGGCTCCCCAGTCGGAACTTTGTTGTTGCTTTGAAATGTCGACATCAAGAAGTTCTTTGGTCAGGTCCTTTAATCCATGCCTGTCCGTGTAGGTGCGTGTTAGACGCGAGGCGATTTTCGTGCAGAAAACCGGTTCTGCCATAACGCCGAAACTGTGCTGGAGAAGCGCAAGGTCAAAACGCGCGAAGTGAAAGATCTTAGTCTTTTGCCGATCCCTCAAAAGGGCTTCGATGTTCGGAGCGCTTGTCTGGCCGGCAGCAATCTGGACAACATCGGCGCTGCCGTCTCCGGGCGACAGTTGAACAACGCATAGCCTGTCACGATGTGGATTGAGGCCCATTGCTTCAGTATCGATTGCAACATCACCGGTATAGAGAGAAAGGTCCGGGAGGTCGCCTTTGTGGAAGCGGATCGTCATGTGGCTGGGTCCGTGTAGGTGAAGGGCCAAAAAGCACTGTAGGCCTAGCCGATTTCGGCCTTGCTTTAAACCATTCGGCTAAGAGTTCACGTCTTTCTTATTAATAGGCAGTTTCCAATGCCGTCAGACTTTAGCAAGTGTCAGGTTCTGGACGGTGCTGAGGCGGAGCTGCGTAGCTCTTGGATAGGTTCGCACACGCGGAACCCTGCCTTCGCGAAGCCATTGCTGCATGCGTTCCCAATACTCCACTGTGAGGAGTTCTCCATGCGCCTCTCGGAAAAGGCGCCTGAGCTGTTTATTGGGAAGCCTTAGATGTGCTTCCATTTCTTCTGGCAGAAAAATGACGCCGTCTTCAAAAAACCAATCGGGTATGTCTTCTTCGTCCTCGTGGCCGAGATTGGTTCGGATCTTCACGTCAGTCAGGGTTTCAACCGCATCATAGTCGAAAAGATAGACAAAGCGCAGCGCTGAGACCCCATAATTGCGGCCATCGAGGTCCTTATTGAAAACATTGGTTGCCGCGTTGTTGCGGATGCACTGGCCAAGCCGGATAACCACCATTTCGGCTTCGCGATCCGTGCAGCTTTGCAGATAGAGCGGGATCGGAACGAGTTTACGCTGTACGATCAGATGATCGAACAGAATGCTTGTGCCGCGACGCCGCACCGATCCGGCGGCGGCCGCCAGCATTTCTTCGAGAAAGGCAGGATCGAACATCGATTCCGGCAACAGGAGATCGGAATAGTTCACATTGTCGAGCATGCTTCCGGAGCGGTTCAGTTCGTGAACGCTGGAATATTTCTGTAAAACCGAGGGAACACCATCAAAAACGCCCCACTTATACTGATCCGTCGGATGGTCTCGTATGACCTTGAGCATGTACTTTATATTCGGGGCGGTAAAACCAAGCGCAACACTGCCGCGCGGCCCCGGCGCATGGTCGAGCCGCTCATTGTGTTCCTCGAGACCTTGCGTGATCTGGTTCATGATGGCGATTTTGCCGACATGATTGTAGCCGATCGTCGAATAATGTTCCGAATGGGGTCGGAGCGGCATCAGACCATGCAGATAATCGACGAGTTCATGATACTCCGTCAGGGTCACATGGAAA
>JBCDCZ010000238.1:0-7044 GCA_039180865.1 Pseudomonadota bacterium
CGGTTTTTACCTCCTATGGCAGAAAGGCTTGGTGCCACTCACGGCACGCCTTTCCTCTGTAAGCTTGTCGCCCGCACGCCTTTCGCTCGCAGGCCATTCGCATGGTCACCACCATCATGACCATGGCCACCAGCACCATGATCAAGAGCATCACCACCATAGACACGACCATGATCATCATGATCACGGGCACCATCATGACCATGGTAACGGCCATCGTCACCACAACCACGCTCATGATCATGTCCACGACCACAATTGCGGTTGCGGTGGACATGCTCCCGATCCGAAAATGCTTAAGCAACCGCTCGACGTGCAGTCCGCTGCGGCTGCCGTCCTTTCAGTCGGCCTGCGTCCCTGTACAGGTGCCTTGATCGTTCTTGTCTTTGCAGCATCGCAAGGGCTCTTTCTGACAGGCGTTATTTCAACTTTCGCGATGGCCTTCGGAACGGCACTGACCACCTCGACACTTGCGGTCTTTGCGCTCACTGCAAAGACTTTTGCAACCCGTTACCTTTCCGGCGGGGCGAGTGCGGGGTTTGTGTTTAAGTCCATTGAGATCGCAGGCGCCGGGCTGCTCATTTTCTTCGGTGGCACCCTTTTCGCCGCTTCTATGATGGCGTAACGGCGCTTGTTGCAGACATACCGGACACCAATTCGTGAATAGGCTTGCCACCTTCTGGCAAGTTATGGGGCCTGCACTAGGTATAAACCTGAATATGCCGGGGATTCAGCTGTTGATACGTCCGGCAGTGCGCCATACGTAAAGTGCCCGAGACAAGATTGTCCCCAAAACGGGTTAGAAGAACGGGAACGCCATGAACCGCCCGACTGCCATGTCCGAATTCAAACGCCAGCAATGGCCAGATGATCACCCGAATGTCGCGTACGGACGGACCGGCGTTCTTCTGGTGAATCTTGGCACCCCGGACGCGACGGACTACTGGTCGATGCGCCGGTATTTGAAGGAGTTCCTATCAGACCGCCGGGTGATCGAGACCCCGCGCATCATCTGGTGGCCAATCCTCAATGGCATTGTTCTGACAACCCGCCCGAAAAAATCAGGTGCCGCCTATGACGAGATCTGGGACAAGGAGCGCGATGAGTCGCCGCTTCGCACCATCACGCGCAGCCAGTATGAAAAGCTCGAAGAGAGACTGTCGGCGCAATATCCGCATCTCGTATTCGATTGGGCGATGCGCTACGGCAATCCATCAATCCATTCCAGGCTTGACGCTCTGAAAGAAAAAGGATGCGAGCGGATCGTCGTCGTTCCGCTTTATCCGCAGTATTCAGCGGCAACCACCGCAACGGTGAACGACAAGGTTTTCGAGTATCTGATGCGCCAACGCTGGCAGCCTGCCATTCGGACCGCCGCAGCTTATGCGGATGATCCCGTTTACATCGAAGCCGTTTGTGAGAGTATGAAAGCGGATATCGCGAAACTCGATTTTGAGCCTGAGCTTGTCCTTGCGTCCTTCCACGGCGTGCCGGTGAGTTATCTGAAAAAGGGTGATCCCTATCATTGCCAGTGTCACAAGACTGCACGTTTGATGCGTGAATATCTTGGCTGGGGCGAGGATGGCGAGAAGCTGAAGATCACTTTTCAGTCTCGCTTTGGTCCTGAGGAATGGCTGCAACCTTATACCGACAAAACCGTTGAGGAATTAGCGCGGAATGGCGTGAAGCGTCTTGCAATTGTGACGCCGGGTTTCTCGTCAGACTGTGTCGAAACACTGGAGGAAATCGCCGGTGAAGCGGGTGAAATCTTCCACGAGCATGGTGGCGAACATTTCGCCGCTATACCGTGTCTCAATGATAGCGAATACGGCATGCGGGTGATCGAGGCGCTTGCAAGGCGTGAGCTGGCCGGTTGGGTCTAGACGCCTAGGTTTAAGCGGATTTCCCCACATTTCAGTCGCGTTGAGCGGTCTCGCGAATGACTTTTTTGTCATTCGCTGGTACCGCATACGTAATACTTCATGAATGGCAGGAAAGGTCCGACCATGGTTCTCGATCTTGGTGCACTCGACATTACCGTCATTGTTCTCGTCGTTCTCCTCATCGTCGTTCTCATATCCGCGATTAAAATCATTCCTCAGGGGATGAACTACACCGTGGAGAGGTTTGGCCGATACACGACGACCCTCCGGCCAGGTCTCAACATCATTGTGCCTTTTATCGACGGGATCGGCGCAAAGCTCGATATGCGCGAGCAGGTGCTTGATGTTCCAAGCCAGGAAGTTATCACACGCGACAACGCGACGGTGACGGCCGATGGTGTCACGTTCTTCCAGATCATTGATGCGCCGCGCGCGGCCTACGAAGTCAACAATCTTGAAAATGCGATCCTGAACCTGACAATGACCAACCTTCGGACGGTCATGGGTTCGATGGATCTCGACCAGCTTCTGTCAAACCGTGACGAGATCAACGCGCGGCTCTTGTCTGTTGTCGATACGGCTGCCTCGCCGTGGGGCGTCAAAATCACCAGGATTGAAATCAAGGATATCAATCCTCCGCGCGATCTTGTCGAGGCTATGGGCCGCCAAATGAAAGCAGAGCGTGAAAAGCGCGCGGCTGTTCTTGAGGCGGAAGGAGAGCGGCAGTCGGAAATTCTGAAAGCAGAAGGTGAAAAGCAAAGCCTGATTCTTGCGGCCGAGGGACGGCGCGAGGCGGCGTTCCGCGACGCCGAAGCACGCGAACGCGAGGCCGAAGCCGAGGCCAAGGCGACGGAAGTCGTCTCAATGGCAATCGCGAAAGGTGACGTCCAGGCGATCAATTACTTTGTTGCGAACAAATATGTTGAGGCGATCCAGGAACTCGCCACTGCTCGCAATCAGAAGGTCCTCATGCTTCCTATTGAGGCAACATCGTTCCTGGGATCGATCTCCGGCATCGGCGAGATTGCCAAGGCAGCGTTTTCGGATGATGATAATGGATCGTCCAATCGAAATCGCGGCTTCGTTCCGCCAACCGGTTCACGGGAATAGAGAGCGCAATGATTGAGAATCTTATCCGGGACCTTGGACCTTGGACCTGGTGGATTATCGGGTTCCTGTTCCTCATCATCGAGATCTTTGCACCGGGAATGTTCTTCCTGTGGATCGGACTTGCTGCTCTGATCGTCGGGACAAACGCGCTTTTCATCCCAATGGCCTGGCAGGCGCAGGTTGTCCTTTTTGCCGTTCTGTCGATCGTCCTTGCAGTTCTTGGCCGAAAACTTTTCCATAATTACGGTAAGACGAGTGAACGGGAAGATCTCAACAAAGCGAGCGAGCGCTATGTTGGACGGAGCTATACGCTTGCGGATGATCTTTCAAACGGTGAAGGGCGGCTCAAGATCGGGGACACATTCTGGCTGGTGCGTGCGACCAAGGATTATGTCGCCGGGACGAAGGTGACGGTTACCGGTTATGACGGCTCTGTTCTCTTGATTGAGGAAGCCTCCGAAGCCGCCTGAGAACTGAGACAGTCGTGCTTTCATGTAAAGACATGATAGGCCGGAAATCGGGTCTTCACCGCGCGCACGACACTCTCCGCAATCGTATTGAACTCTCCATCGCGTCCTGAGGCTTTGCGCCAAACGAGCCCTATCGTCCGGTAGAGCGCGCGCCCAGCAAGTGGAACAATGTTGACCGAGGTGTCACCCGGTAGACTGTGCTCGGCGTAAAGGCCGGGAAGAAATGAAAGACCCATTTCAAGGGCGACCATTTCCTTCAGCGTATCAAGGCTCGTTCCTTCGTAATCGGATCTCAGATTGGCACCGAAATCCTCCGCCAGGGCGACCACCTGTTCGCGAAGCTGATGACCCTCTTCCAGGATGAGGATTGTTTGATCACGGAGATCTTCGCGCTTTATGCCTTCTCTGCCATTGTTGAAAGCGTGGTTGGCAGGCGCGACGAGAAAGAGCGGTTCACGAAAAAGGGGCCGGGCAAACAGTTCCGCAGATTTGATCGGGACGGGCAGTATAACTGCATCATAGCGTCCTGATGCGAGGCTTTCAGGTAAGAGTTGCGGTTTTTCTTCCCGCAGATAAAGCTGCAATTCCGGCGCCTGTTTGTGTAGGTCGCGAATAAAGGCGGGCAGGAGATAAGGCGCAATTGTCGGGGTTAAACCAAGCTTGAGAGTGCCCCCGAGCCCCATTTTCGGGCCTGAGGTGATATCCTGAATTTCCTGAACATCACGTTGGATACGCCGGGCGGGCAGGCAAACAGCCTGACCGATATCCGTCAACATCACCCGGGAGCGGCTTCGTTCTATCAATTGAACACCCAGGTTTCGTTCAAGTGAGCTAATTTGCGCGCTCAATGTGGGCTGGCTGATGCCCAACTTTTCGGCTGCGCGACGAAAGTGTTTCGTATCATCGACAGCGAGGAGATATTCTAGCTGCCGCAGGCTCGGCATGACGCTCTTTCCTCAATCGTACTGACTTATTCGATAGATAATTTCTATCATTTTGCAGCGCCATTTGCCTTAGAATCCATACGTCGTTTGCCGTATTTAACCGCATTAGTCGCCCAATCGATCGAAAGGTGAATGCCAACCACTCAGGGGTTGGTGTGTTTTTCTGGAAGGGTAGCAAATCAATGAGTGTCGAAATCCCGGACCAGCTTCTCAACGGATACCGCGTGTTCCGCGGTGGTCGCTTGAAAACCGAGCATGAGCGCTACCGTGTTTTGGCAGATGGTCAATCTCCCAAAGTCATGATCATCGGCTGCGCGGACAGTCGGGTTGATCCGGCAACAATCTTTTCAGCACACCCGGGAGAGCTCTTCGTCGTTCGCAACGTTGCCGCTCTGGTCCCACCGTATGAGGATGTGGGCACTTATCACGGTACGTCAGCGGCCCTAGAATTTGCTGTCGATCATTTGCTCGTCGACCATATCGTCGTGATGGGTCATGGCATGTGTGGCGGGTGTGCTGCCGCGCTCACCGCTGTGAAGGATCGGCCCGTTGGACAATTCATTGGGCCGTGGGTCGGTCAGCTCGAAGGACTTGCAGATACGATCCTTGAGCAATTGAGCGACGAGGATCCCGACGTCCATCAACGCGCAATGGAACATGGTAGCGTTCGACAATCCGTTGAGCACCTTCGGGAATTTAACTTCGTGACCGACGCCGAAGAAAAACGCGGCCTGCGTCTGCATGGCGCCTGGTTCTCAATTGGTGAAGCAGAACTCCAGTGGCTTGATCAGGAAACCGGAAGTTTCGAGCCGATTAGTGAAACTGTAGAGGCCGCATAGGAGCGGCCTCATACTAGATTGCGTTGTCTCAGAGCTTGTGGCCGGTCGGGATCGGCGGCGGCTCATGCATGAGCAAGATTTCGATCCGGCGGTTTGATGCGAGGAACGGATCGTTCGGGAACAGCGGCTCAGACGTTCCTTTGCCGACAACGCCATAGATACGGTCACGTCCGATACCGGCCTCCCGCAGGATCGCACGTGCGGCGTTGGCGCGGTCTGCCGACAATTCCCAACTCGTATAATTCGGATCAATCGACAGTGTCCCAGCGGTTGTATGACCTGTAATCTGAATGCGGTTCGGCATTCTGCGCAGAATTGGGGCTGCGGTTTCAAGGAGCCGACGGGTCGATTCATAGGGTTGCTTGGAGCCCTCCGGGAACATGGAACGGCCATCCTGGTCAACAAATTGAATGTTCAATCCTTCCGGGGTCTCATCGATAATGACGTTTTTGGACAGCTCCGCAATCTCGGGCAATTCCTGCCAGGCCTGACGCAGCGAAGCAGCCGCGGATGCAAACTGGCGCGGACGGACAATCTGAGCGCGTTTTACCTCGTGGGTGTTGGCCTCCGGTCCCTGCTTGCGAGACTGATCCTGCTTTACAGGTTCGAAATCAGCGTCCTTTTCGGAGTTGATAATCGCGACCTGTTTCAAAAACTGCTTGATTGGTACGCCCTGGGTTTCGATCACGCCGTTCTTGCGCTGTTCGTCGATCACGCCGAATGCGTCTTTCAAAGAGCCTGCAACCACCTGCAGCTTTTCTTTGTCCTGGATCGAGAAAGACACGATCAGGACGAAGAAGCACACCAGAAGCGACATTAGGTCGGCAAAGGTGACCATCCAGAAAGGGGCGGTGAGTTCTTTGTTTTCTTTCTTAGGTACTGCCATCGGACTGATCCCGTTCGGTCAGGTTCCTGTTTCCGTGGTCCGCCTTAGGCCACAGCCTCATCTTCAAAGACGGCGCGTTGTTTCTGTGGCAGGTACGCCACCAGCATCTCTTTCATCACAGCCGGGCTCTTATTGGCGCGCAATTGCATGATGCCGTCGATGATCAGCGTTTGTGAAAGCGTGTCATCCTTGAAGCGCGCAGACATTTTGTCAGCCATCGGAAGACAAATCAGGTTGGCGATCACCGCGCCATACATGGTCGACAGAAGTGCAATCGCCATGGACGCGCCGAATGTGGACGGGTCATCCATTGTCGCAAGCATCTGCACGAGACCAACCAGCGTTCCGATCATGCCGAAAGCAGGTGCCGATTCGCCGAGAGCCTTGAAGACGCGCTGGCCTTCTTCCAGGCGATCGAGGCCGAGATCGCGTTCGCGTTCCAGCGTATCGCGGATGACGTCCGGATCGTATCCATCGGCTACGTATTGAGCACCCTTGGTCATCAACGCGTCGTCGATTTCTACGTTTTCAAGACCCAGGGGGCCTTCCTTGCGGATGACCTCTGACAGTTCCGTCATCTTTTCGATGATCTTTGTTGGCGGAGTTGTCCGGTGCGAGAAAGCGATTTTCCCGCCCAGCAAGAATGCACCCAGAATTCCTGTAAGTGGAAACCGGATGAGCGTAGCGCAAAGACCACCGCCGATAACAATCAACACGGATGGCAGGTCGACAAAGGTCGACAGACTTCCGCCAGTGAAGATGGCCAGAACAATAATGCCGAAACCGGCCAGAATACCTATAAGGGTTGCTAAATCCATAGTCCCACTCGCCTTGATGACGCTTCGTTAATCGAGACCAGTCCCACAAGGTCTCTTCCCACGAAATGCAATCTATCAAGCCGCGAATAAGATC
>JBCDCZ010000239.1:0-6977 GCA_039180865.1 Pseudomonadota bacterium
ACGCTCGTGTTCCAGAAATATCCCGCCTGACCGTCGCGTCCCGCCAAGAGAAAATGGAAAACAAGTCATGCCCGGCCTGATGACAGGAAAACGCGGCCTCATCATGGGGGTCGCCAATGACCACTCAATTGCCTGGGGCTGTGCGAAAGCCCTCTCCGACGAGGGAGCCGATCTCGCATTCACCTATCAGGGCGAAGCGTTCGGGCGACGGGTGAAGCCACTCGCAGAAAGCGTCGGTTCAAACCTCCTGATGTCGTGTGATGTTGAGGATATCGAAACGGTCGATCGTGTCTTCGATACATTAAAGACGGAATGGGGATCACTCGATTTCCTCGTCCACGCGATTGCGTTTTCAGATCGCAATGAGCTCAAGGGCCGATACGCAGATACATCGCGCGACAACTTCACCCGGACGATGTTGATTTCCTGTTTTTCATTCACGGAAGTCGCCAAGCGAGCGGCAGCTTTGATGACCAATGGCGGCGCGATGGTGACCCTGACCTACGGCGGTTCGATGCGTGTCATGCCGAACTATAACGTCATGGGCGTTGCGAAAGCGGCCCTTGAATCGTCTGTGCGCTATCTCGCCATGGATTTCGGCGTTGATGGTGTCCGCGTCAATGCGATTTCAGCAGGCCCTGTCAGAACGCTAGCTGGTGCGGGCGTTGCCGATGCACGCCTTATGTTCAATTACCAGAAAGACCATTCCCCCCTTGCGCGCACCGTGGATATCTCAGAAGTGGGTGGTTCGGCAGTCTATTTGCTTTCCGGTCTTTCAAGTGGAGTAACCGGCGAGGTCCATTACGTGGATTCGGGCTACAACACCGTCTCCATGCCACGGCTTGAGGCTTTGAAGGCCAGCGAATAGACCAGGCTTCACGGGAGCCGATCAGTTGATGGCGTCATCTTCGTGTTTTGGACTGTCAACGCGGGATGCCATAGGGGATATGACCGTATAATAACGACCCTGAGGTGCTAGTGCTTTCTGGTTCTGGAGACGTTGAAGTTCCCGCGCAATCTTAATGGCTTTGATCCGTTCAGGATTGCTACCGAAGTTATGTCCGCCATGGGGCGGTTTGTTCGGTAAACCAAAACCCTGACCCGTGCTGCGTTCGTTGGCCGTTGCATTGCTGCCAATTGCGACGAGTGATGCTGCTGCCAACAGCGTTACGGTAAAAACCACTTTCGTGATCGCCTTCATCATGCCCTCGCCCCTTCATCACAATTGGCTATTAAACCACTGATCTATTGAACAAAATTACCATAGATTGAACGGCCTGAACGCTCTCTGAATAGGGCATTCAAATCGTCTTCTCAGCGTTTTTTCTTCAGCAAGACTTACAATTGGAGCTATCGCTTCACACACCATAAAGCCGCTCAGGATTTCCCAAACGGCTTAAAAGTTTCTCTTTTAATGATGATGGCTCAGGAATCGGGGTCAAAGATAAAGCGCGCGCCACTCCGCTGGTCCAACTTGAACTCGTCCGGATAGACAGCGTCGCCGGAGCGAAAGAAAAAACTGTCTCCGAGCCTCGCTTTGATCCTGATGCTGCCATGAGGCGGAACACGGCGGCTCAAAGGCTCTCCGTCGCTGAAACGTGCGACTGTGACAGGGTAGTTCTCGGGATTGATGGCAAGGAAAGTGCCAAGACTAGGGTCACCGGAATTCGCGTCCGCAATTTTCGCCCTGCAGCGTTTTGAAACCGCGGTGCTAACGAAAGCACGGTTGCCCCGAAACACAAATCTCTCGCCGCAATGATGCGCCACTGCGAATTTTCCGAAAAAGCGCCCACGCTGCTCAAACCGGAACGTGTGACCGAGATAGGAATGAATCTTGGCAAAGCCACGTGGCGGCACGACAGCCGTCACTTCGCGCCGTCCGTCTTCCGTAAAATAAAACAAGCGGGCGGGGCTGTTTGTACGATTTTCCGCCTTGAAAACAGACGTATCATCGGCTTTGGCGAGAGTGCTATACGAAGACGCGATGACAAGTGCTGCGAGAAAGCCTTTCGCCAAACTTTTTACCATCGTAACGCCCCTGACTTTGCTCGTTTTCGGATGATTGTTTTAAGTGTAGGAACCACGTTAAATCCTGGCGGATGAATGCGCACTGAACGATGGCTCCAGATGAAGCAATCAGGCGTATTTTGTTTTCGCGCAATGGAAGGCAGTGCGAATTTAGATCGACGAAGGCTGACCGATTTGCCCCCATCACCTTCAGCGCATTCCTTCTACCGATGCCACAAGGCCGTATCTTGACCAGAGCTTTGCGGCTAAAGTCCGGCCATGCCGAAACCAAGTTCCGTTACGTCAGAATCACAAATACCTACCAAGGTTGATGTTGCGATTATCGGGGGCGGAATTGCTGGTGTTGCAACCGCACTGGAGCTTGCTGAACGCGGGCAGAAGGTCGCTATCTTCGAAAAGGGCATCATTTCCGGGGAGCAATCGAGCCGCAATTGGGGCTGGTGCCGCAAAATGGGCCGAGATCCGCGTGAATTGCCGCTGATCAAAATTGCGCTCCAACTTTGGCGCGAAATGCGCCAGCGTACGGGTGAAGATGTCGGCTTCGTCGAATGCGGCATTGCCTATCTTTGCGATACTCACAAGAGTCTCGAAAAGCGCGCAAAATGGCTTAAGACCTATGGACAAGCTCACGGTCTTTCATCGCGCATGATTGGTCCTGCAGAGGCCGAAGTCCTCGCGCCGGGTAGCACTGTCTCATGGAAAGGCGGCCTCGTAACGCCGGATGACGGGCGAGCCGAGCCGACGCTTGCTGTCCCTGCGATGGCGCGAGCCGCGCAACGGCTCGGAGCCACGATCCACCAGAATTGCGCCGTGCGCGGGCTTGATATTGAGGCTGGGCGGATTGCTGGAATTGTCACGGAAACCGAGCGTGTGAAAGCCGACCAGACTGTCCTTGCTGGAGGTGTTTGGTCGCGCCGTCTTCTCGACAATCAAGGCTTCTTCCTGCCTCAGCTTGGGGTCGTTAACTCCGTTATGCGAACCAAACCGATGGAAACCGCGATCTCCCATTCGATCGCCGGCGGTCAGTTTGCGATCAGGAAACGGGCGGATGGAGGCTATACGCTCGCCCACTCCATCTACAACACAGCGGATATCCTGCCGGATTCCTTTCGCCTGCTTCGGCACTTCCTGCCCACGCTCAAGGATGAATGGCGGGATTTCCGCTTTCGTATCGGATCGCGTTTTTTCGAAGAAGCCCGCTTGAAACGCCGATGGTCACTTGACGAGGAATCTCCTTTCGAAGCCGTACGGTGTCTGGACCCTGCCCCTGTTTCTTCGATCCAGAATGAAGCGATCATGTCCCTTCACCGCACTTTGCCCATTTTCCGAGAGGCGGATATCGCAGAAAGCTGGGCGGGCGTTATCGACGTCGTTCCGGATGTTGTCCCCGTTATCGGTCCGGTTGAAACGTGCCCGGGTCTTTATGTTTTGACCGGCCTTTCCGGACACGGATTCGGTCTCGGCCCTGGGGCTGGAAAACTCATGGCAGAAATCGTTTCCGGGGAGCAACCTTGCGTCGATCCCTCCCCTTTCCGGTATGCGCGTTTTCAATAAAGACCCGGAAGGCTTCTTTTACTAACGGCCGGTCGCGCCTCCTGCGAGCGGTTCAAAGCGCATAATCTTGAACTCGCCAAGAGATCCGTCCTCGCCACCGTTCAAAACCGGAGAGCGATGGAGTTCATTGATCACGACGTAGATCTTGTCATCGGGACCATAGGCGTAACCGTCCGGCCAGGATATCTCATCGCGCTGGAAAAGGACTTCGTAGCTGCCGTCGGGTTTCACAACGCCGATCGCATCATTGGTGATGTCGGTAATGTAGACATTGCCTTCGCCGTCAATTGTTGCTCCATCGGAAATCGGGCGCTCTCCATAGGCTTCGACCCTTGAAGCGAGATCCTCAGGGTCCAGATCCGGGTCGTTAAGGTGAGCTGTCTTGACACGGTAAAGCGTGTTTCCTGACATCGGTCCAAAGTAGAGCCATTCGTTTTCCGGATCGATTGTGATTGGGTTGATGCCAACACGGGCCGGATTACCACCGAGTGTCATCAACCGATCGTCAATGACCATATCCACATCACCCGCATTGACGAATTCCGTCCCTTCCAGAACCCGCCGGGCACGGCCCGTCTCCAGGTCAACCACGATGATGGCGCTGTTTGTTCCAGCGGCCGGGTCTGCGATATAGATTGCCTGATTATCCAGATCGACGGCGAGGTCGTTCAGGAACGCATTACCCGGTACGACGGGAGATGGCAGATAAACGATCCGGTGAAGGGTTTCGCTGTTGGTATCCCAACCAACGAGACGCCCGGCATGGCTCTCCGTTTGGCCGTCGAGCATCCACAAGACGCCGTCTTGATCGACCCGAAGCCCGAGGACGCCTGTGAGGCCCGGCCCATCACCTTTTGGAGCAAACGCCCAGCCTTTCGGCGGATAGGGAACAGTCGATCCATCTTTTCTAACTTCAACAACACGGACTTCCGGGCCGTAGAATGCATGGAGGCTCATGAAAACTCGGCCATCCGGTCCAATCGCAATGTTTCCGGGCGGTGTTTCACGTGGCAGTTCATGGACCGTTTCGATTTCCGACGCGAATGCCGACGCAGTGAACGAGACGAAGACAGCGATGAACGCGCCGAAAATGAACCGCATGTTTTTTCTCCCTGAGAGGTCATGACCGAGAGGATGAGCCCGGAATATCGGTCAAGCTCAACTCATGACTGTGTTCCACAAAGCACGACAATTGTCAGCCGCCTTTTGACAGTGGTCACTGTGATTTGACATACTCGTCAGACAAATTTCAGCCAGTCCGACCAGGAAAGAGATTTCCTGCACTTCATGGGGGAGGACCACGATGTCACGCCGACTTGCTGCCCAAATCCAATATGCGCTTTTGCCATTCTTGATCCTTATTGCGATCTTTGCCGTCGCGGCCGGTGGTGCATGGCATTATCTTGTCGCCGCAATGCCGATTATCCTCGCGACCTTTGTCGACGAATTAACCGGCGACCAGCATGAGGACGGTCCCTATCTGACCGCGCTCCTCAACGCCTATCTCTTGAGCTGCCTTCCCCTGATCGCCGTCTTCACCGCACTCCTTTGCTATTATGCCGGTGGTGCGGGACCTCTGTCTGGTCCACTGGAAGGTGTGTTCCTGACGTTCGGTATCGATGTTGCCGCAAACCGCGAAGCGACCGGCATGCTCGAGTTCACAGTCGCTATAATCGGCGCTGGCCTTCTCATGGGGAGCGGAGCGGTGAATGTCGCCCATGAACTGACACACCGCATGAATGCACGGGATTACCTGGTCGGTCGATGGCTTCTTGCCTTCACGTTCGATACGACTTTCGCAATCGAGCATGTTCATGGCCATCACCGGAATGTGGGCACGAAAGCTGATCCCGCAACAGCACGGCGCGGCGAGTACGTTTTGTCTTTTGTCGTTCGGTCTACGGTCTTTGCCTTCCTTGGTGCTTTCGAAATTGAAGCAGAACGCGCCCGGCGAAAAGGGCATTCTCCGTACTCACCCATTTTGAATCGGGCGATCCGGGGACAGTTCATGACGCTGGCCCTCATTATTATGGCGTATCTGATCGGCGGTTGGCCCGGGGTTTTCGTCTTTACCGTCGTCGGATTGCAGGGAAAGCTCTATCTGGAACTCGTCAATTACGTCGAACATTACGGCCTTGTGCGGCTCCCCGGAACGCGAATAGAGCCACGGCATTCCTGGAACTGCAACCGCTTCGTATCCAACCTGATGCTTTTCAATCTGCCGCGTCATTCCCACCACCACCAATTCGCCACCAAACCTTTCTGGGACCTCGAAAGCCTCGACGGTGCGCCTTTAATGCCGCACGGCTATCTAACCATGTTAATCATCGCTTTGTTCCCGCCTCTTTGGAACGCCAAAGTCGAGCCCCGGCTTCTCGAATGGGAACGCAACCTGGCAAGTGACGGAGAACGGGAGATCATGAGAGCGCAGCGTGAGGATCTCGGACTCAAGGCCGCCTGACGAGCGATCCACAACGACACGCCCCGGGAACCACGCGTTCCTCTACCAATTCGCACTGCCATAAGCGAAATCAAGTTGCCGTCGGACACACAAAGCCCCATGTGGCAGGTAACGCATTCATCACGGAGTTTTCACACCATGAACCTCAATGATCTTATGAACCAGTTCCTCGGAAGCCAGCAGCAAGCGCAACCGGGTGGCCAACAGGCTGCTCAACAAGGTGGTGCCCAGGGCGGTTTGGGCGGAATGCTCCAAGGTGGCCTCGGACAGGGATTACCTGGAAGCGTCCAGGGTGCCATGGGCAAGTTTCCAGGTGGGGCCATGGGCGGTCTTGCGGCTGGCGGTGTGCTTGGCCTCCTTCTCGGCAATAAGAAAATGAGAAAGAAGGTCGGAAAAGTGGCTGGTGGTGCTGTCGGCCTTGGAGGCGCGGCCGTTCTCGGCGCGCTCGCCTATAACGCTTATCAGAACTGGCAGTCCGGCAAGCAAGCACCCGTCAGCGCACCGGTTAATCCCCCGGCTCCGCAAACGCCGCCGCAGCTTCTTTCGGCTCCAACAGCGGAAAGCTTCAATCCGGCGGCTCAGCCCGACGTTAGCGGAGAGCCATTCCAGCTTCTTCTAATCAAAGCCATGATTGGAGCCGCGAACGCCGACGGCCACATCGATAACGACGAACAGGCCGCGATCTTTGATGCGGTTGGAAAACTCGATCTCGCCGCTGATGAAAAGGGCGTTATCTTCGACACGCTGCGAAACCCTCCAAGTGTTGAAGAGATCGCCGGATATGCAAACGGACTGGAACAAGCGAGTGAAGTCTATCTCGCCTCCCGTCTTGCAATCGATCCTGATCATCCTGGTGAGCAAGCCTACCTTGAAAGGCTTGCAACACTACTCGCGCTCCCGCCGGAGTTCGTCGCCCATCTTGAGAGCCAAATCG
>JBCDCZ010000240.1:0-6957 GCA_039180865.1 Pseudomonadota bacterium
CGAGATCGATGAGATCTACTGCGATGTCGATGCCAATCGCTTCAATCAGGCGCTTACCAATCTCATCAGCAATGCGGTGAAATTCACGATGCGCTTCGATACCGTAGAGATCCGCCTCCACCAGAACCAGTCCGATCAGGTTATGATTTCCGTCGTCGACAACGGCCCGGGGATCGACGATGCGTTCAAAGAAAAGATCTTCGAGAAATTCACGCAAGGCGACGGATCATCGACCAAGGCTAATGGTGGATCGGGCCTTGGCCTTAACATCACACGCTCCATCGTGAGTGCCTTTAACGGAGAAGTCACCATCGAAACGGAACTCAATTCCGGAAGCACTTTTTCGATTCTTCTGCCGGTCCTCGACCTAGAGCACAAGGAAGAAAGGCGGGTCGCATGAACGACAATCTTCAGACCATCCTTTATGTCGAGGATGATGAGAGCATCGCGGAAATCACCCTTCTCTCCTTAAAGGAGTTCGGAAAGTTCCACGTCTATCACTTCTCCTCCGGGCGCGAGGCGCTTGAGGCCCTGCCTCTCGTCAAGCCGCAATTGGTGTTGCTTGACGTAATGATGCCGTTCATGGACGGGATCGAGACGCTGAAATTCATTCGCCAGATGCAAGAGGGAAAAGACCTGCCCGTCATCTTCATGACGGCGCGCGCCCAGACCCATGAACAGCAGCGTTATCTCGATCTCGGTGCCGAAGCCGTTATCGTCAAACCGTTCGATCCGTTGAACCTTTCCGATCGGCTCAATGATATGTGGGACACGATCCGCGCCGCGTAAGCTCCCTCAGGCAAGCGTGCGATTGAAGAGAGACGATTGCTCCGGCTTCATGTCGGCAAGGAGCGCATTCAGCTCTGAAAAGAGGCTATTGGCTCTCTGACGTGCCGCCTCCTCCGGATAGGCGTCTTCCACGTCCAGATCCCGTAAATGGAATTCCAACGCTTCGGCGACTTTCGAGATAGTCGCGTAGCCGATCGTGCCGCTGCTTCCTTTGATCTTATGGGCGAGTTCCAGCGCGTCCGTTAAAGCTTGCTGCCAGTCGCCGCCCCCCATATTCAGCGCTGCCAGATGCGCAGACACCATCGCGCCTTCTTGCCTAAGGGTCACGCAGTGCTTCGCAATGATATCTCGTATCTGATTTTGCACCCTCACCCCCACATGAAGTGTCGTGTCACTATTTGCCTAGCTAATAAGCGCCTATTAACCAGCTTTCACGCTAGTCCGTCAGACTTAAGAAACTCATTACGCGCTCTTTGTATTTTTCCGAAAAATTATATCAAATTGGAGCGATCAAACGGCCATGTCGGCGATCACCAACCTTCCCGAACACCGGGCTCAGCATCGTGTGCTGCTTGCCGAAGACAGTTCGGTCATTCAGGATCTTCTGCAACTGGTACTGACCCAGCGCGGGCACATCGTGGACATTGTCCCCGATGGACCGAGCGCGCTCGCCGCTTTAACGTCGACCCATTACGACGTCGCCCTTATCGATTTCCACCTACCGGAGATGAACGGCCTTGAGGTGGTTATGCAGTATCTCGAGCAGGCAAGCGTTCTGAGACCCTATTTCGTTGCAATCACCGGCGATGTGAAAGGGCTTCTGGCTGACCGGGCCAATTGCGAACGCTTCGACAAGGTTCTCCCAAAACCGCTTGATGTGGATAGTGTTTGCGAACTCGTCAGCAATTGCGGTGCCGTTGAACTCGGGCGCTATGAGACCGAAATAGAAAACCAGAGTGCGCAGAGTGGCGCTTTGAAACTCGTCCATGCGCGCTCGCCCCTGGAAGAGCTTGATTTTACCTATCTTCACTGGCCGCTCTGCGACAGCGCGCTGAGCGATCAGATCATGGATGAATGCGATGCCATCCTCGTCCATGAAGCGGTCGACCTCAATCAGCTCTGGCGGCTCAAGGGCGCGCATCTTTTGCCCGTCATCGACCTATCCGGCGATCTGTTCGGACGAGCCGATCTCAATGCGTCTGAGCTTCATCTGAATGCCATTGAAAGTGTCGGCACCCTGATTGAGGCCTTCCATGAACGGCGGAAGCAGGTTCACCGCGATCTTGTGACAACAACCGAGCTTTCGGACAAGCTGCTATCGCGTATTTATGTTTCAGGCGGCACTTTGCAGCCGCACCATGAAGCAACGGAACGCGGCTTCATCGCCTATAACTGCATTCTCGATCCGTCTGTCGTTGCCCGCGAGATACAGACGCTCAAAGCCAGAGATCTCATCGATCTTGAGATGTTCGACCGATTGCATGTTTGCGGTAATTGTTCGTCATCGCGGCTGAATGTGCGCGAGGAATGCCCGTCCTGCCG
Organism: Pseudomonadota bacterium; assembly: GCA_039180865.1. Taxonomy (GTDB): domain Bacteria; phylum Pseudomonadota; class Alphaproteobacteria; order Rhizobiales; family JACESI01; genus JBCDCU01. The sequence continues at coordinate 2,332 of JBCDCZ010000240.1, forward strand.
CTCACCGGATCTCACCGAGAAAAGCTATATCCACCATTTCCGCTGCGCTTATCAGGGGCCTGAAACGGATTTTATCGACGGCGACGATCTGACATGTCCGAAATGCCGCCGCACGCTCAATCATTTCGGCCATGATTATGACCGACCCGGTCTTATGCTCACCTGTAACAGCTGTAATCAGACCATGTCGGAACCCGATGTCGGGTTTATCTGTATGGATTGCGGCACCAAGGCCAACGGCGAAGCGATGGCCACCAAGGATGTTCATAGCGCCGAGTTGAGCGATCTTGGCCTCAAATTCATGCGGGCCGGACCGATGTTTATGGGCGCGGGCCAACGCGCTCTGCGCTTTGCCGATCTGCCGCTTGATCTCGTGGTCCATCTCAATCAGGCAGCTCGGGATTACAACGAAAACGGAACGGCCTTCTCGCTCAGCTATCTCGGCTACAATTTCGAACTTGAGAACGAGGTCGGAAGCCGGATGTTCTCACAAGGCCGTACGCTTTATCTCGAGGCGCTCCGCCAGGAACTCACCGATAAGGCCTTCGTCGTCAAAGGCTCAACCTATGATTTTATCCTGATTTCCGGTGTCAGGCCCGAGGAAGCGGATCGTCTTCTCAATGCTGCTGATCGCCGGGCAGCGCAAATGATCCGTTTCGATCTTGAAGCGAAATACCAGCACTTCGGCCCGTCGGATATCGCATCATGACCTCCGATTTCGGCCAATCGATCGATTATCTGCTGGCCCAAAGCGTCGTCAGCCTGATCGTCCTTTATTGGTTCGTGGTGATCTTCGAAATCCCGCGCTACATGCTGGGGTTTTTGCTTGTTCTCTTCGTCAAGCGCGAGCGTTCCTACGACGAGTACGAAGACTATCAGGGCTCAGTCAGCGTTATCATTGCTGGCCACAATGAGGAAGACGCCATTGAACGCTGTGTTCGTGCGCTTGGTGAACAAAGCAGACGCCCAGACGAAATCATCGTCGTAAGCGACGGTTCCGTCGATCAGATGCCCGCGAAACTGCGGGAACTCCTGAATGAGGGCCTCATTGACGGTGCCCATTGTACCGAACTTCGGGCAGGAAAATCCGCAGGCACCAATATGGCGGCGCGCTTTGCCACCGGCGATATCATCATCAATATCGACTGCGACTGTTCCTTCGACCGTCACGCTATCCGCAATGTGGTAAGGCCCTTTCTCGACCCTGAAGTGGTGGCCGTTTCCGGCAACATTCTGGTGCGCAATCCCGGCGTCTCACTTCTGACCGCGTTCCAGGCGATCGAATATATGATCACGATTTCGCTTGGAAAACAGGCGGTCGACCGGCTTGACCAGGTGGTCTGCGTCTCCGGCGCCTTCGGCGCATTCAAGCGTACCGTGTTCGAGACCGCAGGCGGGCTTGATGCGGGCGGCGGGGAAGATCTGGACCTCACCTTACGCCTGCGCCAGCGCGGCAAAGTCCGCTTTGTCGAAGATGCCCTATGCTATACGGATGTGCCAACAACGCAGCAGGTGCTCGTCAAGCAGCGTTTCCGTTGGGAGCGTGACGCAATCCGCCTGCGCTTCAGGAAACACCGGCATCTCCTCAACCCATTCTCACGCCAGTTCAAGCTTTCAGAAGCGCTCCATGAGCTTGAGTTTCTCCTGTTTAATGTGATTGGTGCGGCGGCCCTGCCTTTTTATGTCGTTTGGCTCTTCTCGATTTACGGAAGCTTTGCCCTCGTCATCATGCTTTCCGCGCAACTGGGCCTGTTGGTGCTTGATTTCATCACGTTCCTGTTGGCAGCGGCCTTCACGCCGAAAGTCCGCGCTCTGCCGCTTCTCCCGTTCCTCGTCGGCTACAGCCTTTACACCGGGCTATACATGCGGTTCGTCCGGCTCGGCGCCTATCTTGAAGAATGGATCTTTTCAGCATCCTATCAGGACACATACGTCCCCAACAAAGTGCATCGCGTAAGAGGGTAGTTCCCGTGAAAAAAATCAGAAAACGTCAACGCTCCGACAGCATGCAGAACGAGCCCCGGAAAATGAAATCGGGGGTCGGGCGCTGGGTCTATCTCGGCTTTCTCGGCGTCTTCGCGATAGGTCTCGGCAATCACGTTTGGGGTGACCATCTCTTTTTGCGCGCCGACGGTCTCGTCCTGCGCGAGCGCACCATTGTCGCTGCGACTTCAGTTGTGCGGGTTGAAGACATCAAGGTCCGGCAAGGCCAAGCCGTTTCATCCGGCGATGTCCTTTTGAAGGTTGGCTCCATCGACGTCCTCGAACGGATTGCGGAATTCGCTACCCGCAACGCCGAACTGAAAGAGCGTCAGGCCGCCCTTGTCTCGCGTGAAAAACAGATCAGCGAACTTCTGCCGCTTGCCAAAGTGCGTTTTGCGACGACCCTCGTCAAAGCGGAAGAGCTTGAGAAACTTCATAAGAAAGCCGTTGTCTCAAGCCAGCGCTTCGATGCGGCAAGTGAGGCCGCGTACAATGCGCGGGTGGAATATGTCCGCCTGAAAGCCGAACAGGAAGGCCTGAAACTTGAGGTGGCCGCCGTCAGCAATGCGCTTCAACAATCAAGCCGTGCCCTTGCCGATCTTGAAGAGCATTACGCGGAAGGTGTGGTCAGGGCCGCTAAAAACGGCCGTATTGGCGAAATGGTTCCGTCCGCTGGCGCCGTCTATCGTCCTGGTGATCCAATGATGTCAGTGATTTCAGGCGACGCCTATGTCTTGGCCTATCTCCCCTCGTCCTATCTCTTTGGATTGAAAGAAGGATCCAAGGTCGATGTCGCCAATGGCCGCTTGAACGCCGAAGGGTACATCAAGGAGATCCTGCCGGTCTCGCAGACCGTTCCGGAAGAGTTTCAGAATGCATTTAAACCGGATCAGACACACCAGCTCGTACGGGTTCAGTTTACCTCACCTCCGCCCTTCCCGACGTCTGCGAATGTGCGCGTGACGTTGCCCTTCTTCGGTGGCTCGGTTGATGATACGGTTCTTGCCGACACCCCTGCGCCGTTCGCGACGGGCAAGTTCGCAGGCTGCGACAGCGAGGTGTGCGGGTAGGCGGGAAGCCGTCATTTATCCGCTTCTCATTTCCTACCTCGAGGCCCTCACCCGAAAATCGGCAGGTCGTTTGAACTGCGCGCAAGCTGCGTGCAAAAAAGCATGAAAAATGCCACGGCAGACGAAAACAGTGCCCTTAGAAATCTTAGACGCTTCAGCTCCCGAAGCTGAGTCACTTTGAGAAGCTCATTCGTCCTTTCAAGCATCCCATCCGCATCCTTGAGTGCGGCGAGATAAGACGCTGCGGTCGGAAACTGATCCGGGGCAAAGTAGAGAACACCTTTTACGGACGCATCATCCTTTCCCGCGCTGCCCATGGTTTTGCGGGTGGGATAGAGCACAAATCCGAAGAGCAGAATGGGAAAGATAACAATAATCCAACCCACGAGGACGAAGAGGAAATCGTCCCTTTCAACTGTCGGCAACAGATCCCCTAACCGAAAGACTATTCCAAGAGCGAAAATATAGCCGACACCGACAATCTGCGCCTTGGTGTCGTAACTCCTGACAGTGACGCGGGCCTCTGCAAGCGCGTCATTCAAGAGGTCGATATTGTCCTGTTGGGTGCTCATCTTGGGGCTCGTTGGATGCTGGGAACCGGATAGACTAAGTCAACAGATCTGGACGCAATCAGCAACTGCGATAATATGTGACCTCAGCGAAGGTATTGCATAAGTGATCATCCGACCATTCAAGACCCGTGATGCCACCGCGCTTTCCGAGATCTTTCATGCGTCCGTTCACGTCATCGGCTCGCGTAACTATAGCACTCAGCAGGTGAACGCCTGGAGCCCTCACCCTGTTTCGGAGGAGGCGTTTGTCGCGCGCGTTTCGGATGGTCGTTCAGTTTATGTCGCCGTCGATGAAAACTACAAACCCATTGGCTTTATCGAACTCGAAAACGATGGCCATATCGATTGCTTTTATTGCGACCCGTCTGTCGTCGGAACCGGTGTTGGATCCGCACTCTACGATCATCTTGAAAAGGCCGCTTTCGCCCTGGAACTGGATCGCCTTGACGTTGCCGCCAGCGAAGCGGCAAAGCCCTTCTTTCGCGGCAAGGGCTTCCATCTCGTCCGGCGCCAGAATGTCGAACGCAATGGTGTTCCCCTCCACAATTACCTGATGGAAAAACACCTTTAGTCGCAGTCTACCACCGACAGCGATCCGTCCGAAGCCATGCATGAACGTATGGCCACTATACGAATTTCGATAATATTCAGCGCAAAAATGCACAGCTATATCGCCTTCGGTCACAAAGGAGGCAGCAATGCGCACTTCACTTTCATACCTTCCAAATACTCCTGATACACCCCGACCATGGGACATTGTCGCAGATGGATATGCGACTGGCGCGATGGATTTCTTTCGTGCCTATAGCGAGGCGGCACTCGATTTCGTGCCGGTCGAACCGGGTCACCACATCGCCGATATTGCTTGCGGTCCGGGCACATTGTCTCTGATCGCAGCACGAAAAGGCGTATCGGTCTCAGCACTCGATTTCTCGACGAACATGCTGAGACATCTTGAGAGCCGAATTACCGCTGACGGCCTCAACACGATCAGCACGCAC
>JBCDCZ010000241.1:0-6932 GCA_039180865.1 Pseudomonadota bacterium
CGGCATGACCCGTATGCCGAAAATCCAGGAAGTCGTGAAAACCTTCTTTGGCAAGGAGCCGCACAAGGGTGTGAACCCGGATGAAGTGGTCGCCATGGGTGCTGCTATTCAGGCCGGCGTCCTGCAGGGCGATGTTAAGGACGTTCTTCTCCTTGACGTCACGCCGCTCTCGCTCGGCATTGAAACGCTTGGCGGTGTGTTTACCCGTCTCATCGACCGCAACACCACGATCCCGACCAAGAAGAGCCAGGTTTTCTCGACAGCCGAAGACAGCCAGAACGCCGTGACGATCCGTGTGTTCCAGGGCGAACGCGAAATGGCGGCCGACAACAAAATTCTCGGCCAGTTCGATCTCGTCGGTATTCCGCCGGCACCACGCGGTATGCCGCAAATCGAAGTCACCTTCGACATCGACGCTAACGGCATCGTCAATGTGTCTGCGAAAGACAAGGGCACCGGTAAGGAACAACAGATCCGGATCCAGGCCTCTGGCGGCCTAAGCGATGCCGACATCGATCAGATGATCAAAGATGCGGAAGCCAATGCCGAAAGCGACAAGCAGAAGCGTAAGCTCGTCGATGCGCGCAATCAGGCGGAAGCGCTTGTTCATTCCGCAGAAAAATCGCTTGCCGATTACGGCGACAAGGTCGGTGAAAGCGATCGTCAGGCCATCGAAGCCGCAATTGCTGATCTGAAGACAGCCGTTGAAGGCGATGATGTCGATGAGATCGAAGCGAAATCCGAGGCACTTGCTCAGGCGAGCATGAAACTCGGTGAAGCCATGTATGCCGACCAGCAGCAGGCTCAGGCCGAGGCGGATGCAGAGGCCGATGCGGCCAAGGACGATGATGTTCTAGACGCAGATTTCGAGGACGTCTCTGACGACGAGGAAAAGAAATCGGCCTAAATGAGCCGGTCAAGAAACGAAGGGCCGGCGCCAAAAGCGCCGGTCCATCTGATTTAAAGAGCAGGTTCCGAGGGAGCGTTTTGTGATCGTGGTTTCCGCACAAGCCTTTCCCCCGAAGTCAGGCGGCATTGAAGCCCTCATATCAGGCATGGCACGGCATGCGTTCGCAAGCGGTCACGAGGTGATCGTGCTTGCAGACGGTGGCGCGCGGACGCGACGTTACGATCAATCCGCAACCGAACCCTATCACGTCGAAAGGTTCGGCAGCTGGAAACCGATCCGGCAACGGCTGAAAGCCCGCCGCCTATCGCACATCCAGAAAACGCGCACGATTGACGCCATTTATGTCGATAGCTGGAAAAGCCTCGAACACGCCAATATTCGCAATGGCGTTCCTGTGGTTGCCTGGGCGCATGGCAATGAGTTTCCCGAAAACGGTGTCACGAAGAAAACACGGATCTCGAAGGCGCTTTCGAAGGCAAGTCATCTTCTCATTAACTCCCAAGCGACGGCTTCGCGCGCGGCTCCATATCTACCCAGCGGGCTCTCGACAAGCGTCATCAATCCGCCGGTTGAAGCGCCCGCTGTAATAAAGGCCGAAGAGGCAGCCCTGGTCGAAGACCTTTGGCAGGACGCGTACCCGCGTCTTTTCAGCATGTGCCGCCTAATTGAGCTTAAAGGCATAGATCGCGCGATCGAGGCCCTTCCCAAAATCCTCACCCGGTTTTCCAAGGCACGCTATGTTATTGCCGGTGCCGGAGATGATCTTTCGCGGCTAAAGCGCATCGCCGATAGCCTTGGCATCAATGACAGGCTCTCTTTCATTGGCTGGATCGATGGCGGTATGAAATCAGCGCTCCTATCGTCCGCGACCCTCTTTCTGCAGCCGGGCCGCGCCGTTGACGGCAAACGGGAAGGTTACGGGATGGCCTTCGTTGAAGCTGCCGCGCATGGTCTCCCGTCAATCGCCGGAATTGCAGGCGGAACATCAGAGGCTGTGATTGCCGAGCGCAGCGGACTTCTGGTCGATACAACCCATTCAGAGACAATCGCCGATCGGATCCTCACACTTCTTGAGGATGAACCGGGCTATCAGGCGCTTTGTCGGACGTCTAAAATTCATGGTGAAAGCTGTTTGTGGCACAATCAGATCGGCCGCGTGCTGGCTGCTGCCGGATTATCGATCCGCCAGTCTCCCGCGACACCTGCCGCATCACCGATGACATGAGATTGGAACACGGATTATGGCCAAGCAAGATTTCTACGACATGCTCGGGGTGCAACGCGACGTTGATGAGAAAGCGCTGAAGAGCGCATTCCGTAAGCGCGCCATGGAGTTTCACCCCGACCGCAATCCCGGGGATGAGCAGGCGGAAGCAAAATTCAAAGAAATCAACGAAGCCTATGAGATCCTGCGCGATCCGCAAAAACGCGCGGCCTATGACCGTTTCGGCCATCGTGCCTTCGAAAATGGCGGCGGCGGGTTCAACGGCGGCGGCGGTTTTGGCCAGGATTTCGGGAGTTCGGTTTCGGACATCTTCGAGGAATTCTTCGGCGACGTCATGGGTGGGCGGCGCGGTCGCGACAGAGGACGCGGTGCCGATCTTCGCTACAATCTTGAGATCTCGCTCGAAGATGCATTCGAGGGAAAAACTGCCGAGATTGAAGTACCCTCAACAGTCACCTGCGAAACCTGCACAGGGACCGGTGCGAAACCCGGCACGAGCCCATCGACTTGTCCCAATTGCCAGGGTGCCGGGCGGATTCGGGCGAGTCAGGGTTTCTTCTCCATTGAACGAACTTGTCCGACTTGTCAGGGACGAGGCGAAGTTATCACGGACCCTTGCACTGTTTGTTCCGGAAGCGGCCGTATTGCCCGCGAACGCAAGCTTTCCGTCAATATTCCGTCCGGTATTGAGGACGGAACCAGGATCCGTCTTGCGGGCGAGGGCGAGGCCGGTGCGCGCGGCGCTTCCGCCGGTGATCTCTACATTTTCGTTTCGATCCGGCCGCACGAGTTCTTCCAGCGTGAGGGCGCGGATATCTTCTGTCGCGTCCCGATTTCGATCACCACGGCAGCGCTCGGAGGGGATTTCGAAGTTGCGACAGTGAACGGTGCCAAAACGCGCGTCAAAATTCCGGAGGGCACTCAGAGCGGACGGCAATTCCGGCTTAAGGGCAAAGGCATGCCGGTATTACGCTCAACCCAGACCGGTGACATGTACATTCAGGTGCAAATTGAAACGCCGCAAAACCTGACCCGCCGCCAGCGCGAACTCCTGGAGGAATTTGAACGCGAATCATCGGAAAAGAACAATCCGGAATCGTCGGGTTTCTTCGCGCGCATGAAAGACTTCTTTTCCGGATCCGAGTGAATCTCCCGCTATGTCGCTGAGGCTTTCCGCCACACGATCAGGTCCTACGATGTTTCGGCGGAAAATGTGATGGGAATGGGAGGCTTGCGTGGTTTTCATGATCACGCGGACCCTATATGGCTTCTCAAGGCGGCCATTGAGGCCCCTTCCATCCCAATGCTCTCCCTCATGTAGACAGCGAGGACATCATGACCGCCTCAATTCTGGTCTTTGCCGGTTCCACCCGGAAGGGATCACACAATGTGAAACTCGCCAAGACCCTCGTTACCGGTCTTGGAAACAAGAATGCTGACGTGGAATACCTCGATCTTGCCGACTATCCGTTGCCGGTGCTGAACGAGGATATTGATGTTCCTGAAAACGCGCACGCGCTTGCCAAGAAATTCGCAGCGCATGACGGCTTTATCATCGTGTCGCCGGAATACAATTCATCGCTGACACCGCTCTTAAAGAACACCCTGGACTGGGTGAGCATCACAAGGGCACCCGACGGCCATTCCTATGGGCCCTACGCTGATAAATTCGTGTTTCTCTGTTCCGCCTCCCCCGGCAGTATCGGCGGGCTTCGTGGTCTCTATCATCTGCGTTCGGTGCTCATGAATGTCGGAGCTGAAATCCTGACACCACAGCTTGCGGTCGGAAATGCTGGATCAGCGATCGATGATGGTGGGTCCCTTACAGATCCACGCCACCAGAAAATGATGGAAAAAGGTCTCAACGCGCTTATTCATGCAATTGAGTGCCACAAAGCCCATCAAGCGGCGTGAAGCAGGTCCGTTCATGAGTTTCGATATTCGCAATCCATCGCCTGCAGAACGACTGATCCTCCCGCTTGATCTTTCGAGCGAGGCGGAAGCAAGGGCTATCGTTGATGAACTGGGCGATAGCGTTCATTTCTACAAACTCGGCTATCAGTTTCTCTACGCGAACGGATTTTCATTCGCCGAAAACCTAAAGGCCGAAGGCAAACATGTCTTTATCGATCTGAAACTTCTCGATATCGACAACACAGTGCGTGGCGGGATTGCAAGCCTTTGCCGGTTAAAGCCGGACTTCATAACTCTACATGCCTACCCGCAGGCCATGCGGGCAGCAGTCGACGCTCGCACGGATCCATCCGTCAATCTGCTTGCCGTTACCGTTTTAACGAGCCTTGACGATGAAGGGCTCAAGGAGGCGGGTTATAAAGATATCCGCACTGGCGAGCTTGTGATCAAACGGGCGCACCAGGCGCGCGACGCGGGTATTGACGGCGTCGTTTGTTCAGCGGTCGAAGCGAGTGTCATCCGCAATATGGTTGGACCGGACCTTCTTTTGGTGACGCCTGGCATCCGGCCGAAGGATGCCGAGGGCGATGATCAGCGCCGGGTAACCACACCGTCCATGGCGATTGAAAACGGTAGCGATTACCTTGTTGTCGGCCGTCCTATCCTCAATGCAAAAGATCGCAAAGCAGCCGCTCTATCTATTGTTTCTGAAATCACTGAAGCTTTGGAAAAAACCAAATAGCGCTGCCAAGAGCTGCAATTTTGACCCTGCCTACGTCAGTTTCGGGACGAATGGGTTTGCATTATAGATTTCGCGCGCTTTATGATCCGGGCGCTTTTTCAAGGGAGGAAAGAATGGCAAAAGGATATTGGATCGCTCGCATGGATGTACGCGACCCCGAAGCCTATAAGGGATACGTCGAGGGGGCGAGATCCGCGTTCCAGCGCCACAACGCCAAGTTCATCGTGCGGGGCGGAGCCGTCACCGAACTTGAGGGCGGTTCCCGTAGCCGCAATGTGGTGATTGAATTTCCGAGCGTTGACGCTGCCATCGCCTGTTACAAGGATCCCGACTACCAGGAAGCCATGAAAATCCGTCAAGCCCATGCTGATGGTGAACTCATCATCGTGGAAGGCTTCGACGGATAGGTCTTTAACGTGGATCAGCTATAACCAATCCTACCCTTTTCCCGCTTTCGGCTTATTGCTATAGCCACCGCCAGGACTTCAAAGGGACAACATCTTGGCAGATATGAAACTTCTGATCGCCGGCGCAGGTGGGCGAATGGGGCAGGCGCTTATCCGCGCTGTTCACGCGATGGACGGCGTAACGGTTGCTGCTGCGATCGACCGCGAAGGCGCGCAAGCCATCGGTGAAGACGCGGGCACGCTTGCGGGACTTCCCCATCCGCTGGATGTAATGATCACCGACGACGCGCTCCCAGCCTTTCTTGAGGTCGATGGTGTTATTGATTTCACGGGCCCCGCGGCAAGCGTCCAATATGCTGAATATTCCGCGCAAATGCGGCTTGTCCATGTGATCGGCACAACCGGCTTTTCAAAGGAAGATGAAGCCAAGCTCGTCGCAGCATCACGCCATGCACGGATCGTGAAGTCCGGCAATATGTCGCTCGGCGTCAATTTGCTTGCCGGGCTTGTGCGGCAGGCAGCAGCAGCACTCGATGCCGATTTCGATATCGACATTCTTGAAATGCATCACAAACATAAGGTCGACGCACCGTCCGGAACGGCTCTGCTCTTGGGCAAAGCGGCGGCGGAAGGTCGGAAAATCGATCTTGATAACAACGCTGTCATGAGCCGGGAGGGACTGACTGGCGCGCGGGAGCGCGGCACGGTCGGCTTCGCGACGTTGCGCGGCGGCTCTGTCGTCGGCTCCCATTCCGTGATCCTCGCTGGTGAAGGTGAACGGATCGAACTTTCTCATATTGCCGAAGACAGGGCGATCTTTGCGCGTGGAGCAATCAAGGCCGCTCTTTGGGCCAACGACAAAAAACCGGGTTTCTATGACATGGCCGACGTCCTCGGCCTCCCGAAAGACTAAGTGGAGTAAAAAAATCTATGGCAAAGACGCTGGTGCTCGTGCGTCACGGACAAAGCGAGTGGAACCTCAAGAACCTCTTCACAGGCTGGAAAGATCCCGACCTCACAGAAAAGGGCGTTGCCGAGGCCATAGAGGGTGGGCGCAAGCTGAAAGACCTCGGTCTTACGTTCGACATTGCATTCACCTCTAAACTCTCACGTGCGCAGCGCACCTGCCAGTTGATCCTTGATGAGATCGGTCAGTCCGATCTTGAAACGATTCGCGATCTTGCGCTCAACGAACGCGATTACGGGGATCTTTCGGGTCTCAATAAAGACGATGCGCGCGAGAAATGGGGCGAAGATCAAGTCCATATCTGGCGGCGGTCTTATGATGTCCCGCCACCGGGCGGCGAGAGCCTGAAGGATACCGGTGCGCGGGTCTGGCCCTACTATCTGCATGTTATCCAGCCGCGTGTCATGGGTGGCGACGTGACGCTTGTCGCAGCCCATGGGAACTCGCTTCGCGCCCTCGTTATGGCGTTGGAGGGTCTCACGCCCGAAGAGATCCTGAAAAAGGAAATCGCCACCGGGGTTCCGATGATCTACACGCTCAATGACGACACCAGTGTGGCGGATGTGAAGGTTCTTGCCTGACAGAAAGAGCGACCCGTTTCGATCGCTCTTCCCGATAAGCGTTACACCCTGCCATCAGGCGATACCGGTTTCCCAACCGAGGATCGCCTGTTTGCGTGTCAGTCCCCAATGGTAGCCGCAAAGCCCGCCGGACTTTCCAAGCACACGATGACAGGGGACAACGAAGGAAATCGGGTTTTTTCCGAC
>JBCDCZ010000242.1:0-6922 GCA_039180865.1 Pseudomonadota bacterium
CCGAAAGTGGCCTGTTTCCGCTGGTAAACAAGCAAAATGAGGAGTTTGAGAATTGACCCTTGAGACCCTTCCCAATGACGTTATCGACCGCTGGGATCGCGACTGTTTCATGCACCCATCGACCCACCTTGCACAGCACGCACGAGGCGAAAGCCCCAACAGGGTCATAACCGGGGGACAGGGTGTCCATATTGAGGATCGGGACGGTAACCGCTTTCTTGATGCGTTCGCAGGTCTCTACTGCGTGAACGTGGGGTACGGACAGACGGAAATTGCCAAGGCGATATCCGACCAGGCGCACGCCCTTTCCTACTATCACGCTTATGTTGGTCATGGCACTGAAGCGTCCATTACATTGGCCAAAATGGTGCTTGATCGTGCACCGAAACACATGTCCAAGGTCTATTTTGGCCTCAGCGGTTCTGATGCAAATGAAACGAACATCAAGCTCGTCTGGTACTACAACAACATCCTCAAAAGGCCTGAGAAAAAGAAGATCATTTCACGCTGGAGAGGTTATCACGGCTCTGGTCTGATGACCGGTTCGCTGACCGGATTGAAGCTGTTTCATTCTAAGTTTGACTTGCCACTTGCCCAGGTAGTGCACACGGATGCACCTTACTTTTACCGGCGCGCGAATGCTGGCCTGGATGAAAAATCCTTCGTTGCCGAATGCGCGGCGAACCTTGAAGCTTTGATCGAGCGGGAAGGCGCTGACACGATCGCTGCCTTCATTGGCGAACCAGCGCTTGGCACCGGAGGCCTGGTGCCACCGCCAAAAGGCTACTGGGAGGCAATCCAGCCGATCCTCAGGAAGCACGACATTCTCCTTATTGCCGATGAGGTGGTCACTGGATTTGGCCGTTTAGGTTCGATGTTCGGTTCACAGCACTACGACATGGAGCCGGACATCATCACGATTGCAAAGGGGCTGACATCTGCATACGCCCCCTTGTCTGGGTCAATCATTTCGGATCGGGTTTGGCGTGTCCTTGAACAAGGAACCGATGAAAATGGTCCGATTGGCCACGGCTGGACTTACTCAGCCCATCCGATTGGTGCCGCAGCTGGCGTTGCAAATCTCGAACTCATTGACAGGCTTGGGCTGGTCAATAATGCAGGTGCTGTAGGCGCTTATTTGAAGGAGGGTTTGGTCGATACGGTGGCGGACCACCCTCACGTTGGGGAGGTACGCGGCGATGGACTCTTGTGCGCTATTGAGCTCGTTCAGGATAAGCAATCGCGGACTTTCTTTGATCCGCAGAAAAAGGCGGGCGCAGCGGTTGTCGCGAAGATGGCTCAGCTCGGGGTCATAGCCAGAGCAATGCCGGAAGGCGACATCATCGGACTTGCCCCGCCGCTATGCCTTTCCAAAACCGAAGCCTCAGAAATCATCGATGTAATAGATCGCGCTGTCCAAGAGGTGCTCGGCAAATAACAAGATCCGCTGGTAACCCGGCATGCGGCAAATATTTCGGGTGACCCTGGCTACATCTGCCCAAGATGCCGCTATCTGCGTAATAGCGCCTTGGTGCGGACAATAGCCGTAGCCATAATTGAGTCACTGCGTCCTGATCGATCCAGTGTTTCAAACGATGATCTGCCGTCAGCTGATGACGATCTGTCCTTGGGTGATCGCCTTAGCCAGTGCTTCTTCCCTGGTGGACGCTCCGAGTTTCCTTTTCACGTTTTTCAGATGAAACTCGACTGTCGCCGCGGAAACACCGAGTAGGGTCGCGATCCGGGACGTCCGGCTGCCGGCAGCGAGAAAAGAGAGGCACTCTTGTTCGCGGCGACTCAATAGGGATTGATGTTGAAACCCATCAAGTTCACAAGGTTGCTGAACCCGTAGTGTCTGAAGTCTCTCATGTGCGTGGAAGCCGACAAGTTGAAGCTGGTCTTTTACCCTCGGGTATAACTTCTCAAACTCGCAACGTGCGAGACTGGAGCCAAAGTTCCACCCGCCACATCGCCGGTTTCCGATGAGCCGCACGGGGCTTGCCATCCCGGTTCGGCACCCCGCATCAGCGGCTGCCTCAATCCGGTCGCGTTCACTGCGATTGAGCGGCGGATAGTTGTCGAGATAGTCAATTCCGGTAAGCCGGGCTTTGAACGTGCCGCAAAACCGGAAAAGCGGATCCGCAGCGATATTGTCCGCATCAAGAAAAACGTCCGACCACCATGCCGGTAAATTGGTCATTGCAACCGGATCATCGTAGGGCGCGTCAAGTCTGGCGAAGAGATATGTAATTCGATCAAGGCCATAGCTGGACAAATAGCTTGTTAGAACATTCCAGATGTCATCGCTTGTTTGCGCCGAGTGGATTTGATCTGTGAGGGAATCCAAATTCAGTTCGGCCGTCGTTGAGTGTACGTTTGTCGAATACATTTGATCTCAATTCCATTGAAATTTACTTTTTGAACGAGTCTTCAATGCGCCTGAAATCAGCCACTGGGTATAGAGCCGCATAACCCACCATTGCGGCAATTGCGCAATTTCGATATATCGAAAAAGATCATGGATAGAGGATTACTCGAAGCAGCGCGCAAGATTGAGACTGCTGTCAAGATCGAGCGCTTGTGGGATATCTATACTGAAGCGCTGCATCCATATGGGATCGATCAGGCGTTATACATGACAGATTCGGATGGGCCGCCATCCGAACCCTTTGTGATTTCCACCTTGCCCGATAACTGGCCTGCGGCTCTGCTGGCCGATCCTGAATTCGTGGAGCCGTTTCTGAACTATTGCTGCGCCACATTTGAGATAACCAAAGCAGGAATCGAGTTTCTACCTGATCACGACACCTATCTTGATGAAGCCAACAAGCTTTACATCCAACAGATGACGAAGTTTGAGTGGCGGGCCGCTCTCGGAATTCCCTGCCGGCTTGTCGGTACCGGACGCAGGGGCGGCTTCATTATCGGAAACAACTTGGACGGCTTCACATTCGAAAGGAAGATCCTGCCTTTGGCACCGATGCTGCAGAGTTTTTGTCTCATCGCCCACCGTCGGATAGAGGCTATCCAAAATCAGGACCTCGCTGGCAACGGTCAAAAGCCGTTGAGTGCGCGAGAACATCAGACGATCAGCCTGATTGCCAAAGGATTGAGACCCAAGCAGATCGCGCATGAACTCGGCGTTAGCGAGGCAAGCGTGCGCCTCTACTTGAAAAACGCGCGCATGAAACTAGGAGCGGATACAAAAGAGGAAGCAGTTGCCCGCTTCCTGTCGCAAAATCCACGATGACAATTGGTCAGAATGTCTAATCCCCGGTGGCGTGCCAAGTCGATGAGACCTACGCCTATGAAATTCAGGAGGTTGGTCGACGGGATCACGCGATTTAAGTTCGCGGGAAGGATAAGGAGCCCCAGCCGTGTTGACCAGATTTATCGCTCTATCTCGCTTTTTGTTGGTAGGAGCTTTCATCTGGCTCATTCCCACATCGATAGCCCATTCCGAGCAAGGAAAAGACAATGCAATCATCGTCTTTGATGCCTCCGGTTCGATGTGGGGACAAATCGGCGGTCGCGCGAAGATCGAAATTGCCCGCGAGACTCTGAGCCGGGTTCTGAACGGATTGCCGCCCGATCTTCAATTGGGCCTGATTGCCTACGGCCATAATCGGAAGGGTGATTGCACCGATATCCAGACTTTGGTCAGGCCGGGCCCGGCTGCTTCGACAGGCCAGCAGATTTCGCAATCCGTTCGCAGAATTCAGCCGAAGGGAAAAACACCCCTGACCGATGCTGTGAAAGAAGCAGCTCAACTGCTTCGTCATACCGAAAACAAAGCGACGGTTATCCTGGTGACCGACGGGATCGAAACATGTGACGCCGACCCGTGTGCGATTGCGTCTGAGTTGGAGCGCTCGGGTATAGACTTTACGACCCACGTGGTTGGTTTCGGATTATCTGATGAGGAGGGCAGACAGGTTGCTTGTCTTGCCGAAAACACCGGCGGCAAGTACTTCCAGGCGCGTAACGCTGATGAGCTCGCCGATGCCCTTGGGGAGACCGTGGCTATCGCTCCGCCACCCCCGCCGGTTGAGCCGGAGCCACCAAAGAAAAGCCAGCCAGGCAAATTGGCCGCAAGCCTGGTGTTATCCGAAGGTGGTGAGCCGATCTCAAAAGAAATGTCCAACGGTATTGCTTGGTTTATCGAGCCTGCGGATGGACAGGGATCGGGGAATGCCAGGACCAACATCTCTCGCGGTCATGAGGCTGCCTGGTCCGGTGAGGCAGGCGACTATCTCCTGACGGTAGAGTATCGCTTCGGCGGAAAAGTCACGAAGGAGATTACGATCAAGGACTCTGAAGTCGTCGAAGAGATCATTCCGCTTTCTGCCGCAAGACTGAATGGGGCCGGAGCGCTTGTTCGCGAGGACCTCAATCTGAGTTGGTCAAGCCTGCAATGGACGGTCAAGAAAACGGGTTCCGACGATGGATCCGACGTCGGTGTGGGTGAAACTGATTTTCTCTACGGCTATTCGCTGGATATCCTTGTTCCAGCAGGAGAATATGAAGTTATATACGGTTTCCGACGGGAAAAGGGATCTATGAATCCACCACGGTCGATCACCGCACCGGTGGGCGAGACGACACAGATTGATTTCATTCTTCCCTACTCTCAAGTAAGCGTTAATGCGATTGAGCAAGACGGAAACCGCAACACAAAAATCCGGCAGTGGTTTAGCCTTAGGAATCCCGATGGTTCAGAGGGCGAACGGATCCACTATGAGGCAAGTCCGAAACCTGTTTTCCTTAGACCGGGTCAATATGTGGTTGCAGTTGAACTCTGGGATGGGTCGAAGCGGGAGCCGGTGAAAATGCCTATCGATGTCGGGGCCGGTCAGATACACACTTTCGATGTCGCGATTCCATAAAAGTTGTCCCTCACGGAAACGAACATCCGACGGTAGAAGTCTTTTCATTGTCTCTCGCTGAACAATGCGAACGTCGTCGTACTTGAGCATGTCTTGGAATTCGAGTTCGAGATCGGCTGGCTGCAATCTGTGTAGCGAGTTTAACCGGAAGCGATCTTGAGTCTGACAAATTCAAAGTTCCGCTGGATGACAAAGCGATCACAGCATTTTCGGTGTGGAGGTCGGTTAACGCAATCGGAAGATTCTTATCTTAACGTCTTACAACCTTCCCGACGCGAGGTCCGATACCATTTCTAGTGAGATGTTAAATGGATACGATCACCGGCTTATTGTTTTCGTCATTTGAATCAGCTCTCCAAGCTGCTAAGAGCCTGGCGATACCGTTTCTGTTCTTCGTTTGCATAGGCTTCGTCGTCAGAAAACAGGAATTCATTAAAGATTTGCGACGCGCATTTCCACAAAGCGTCCTGAATCTCAAGATTATGTTTTTTAATGTTTTCTTCGTGGTCCCGTTGATATTCATCACTGCCGGGATTTTGCATGCGGTCGTGTCACATTACGGGCTATGGATTGTGGAGCCCGGGGCGTGGTCTAGTTTCCACCCAGTTATCGTTATTCTCTTAGCGGTTTTTATTGGAGACTTTACCGGATATTGGAGGCATCGTTTCGAACACACGCCGATTCTGTGGCCATCGCATGCCGTTCATCATTCCGATGACGAAATGACCTGGCTTACGCTCGAGCGATTTCACCCGTTAAATCGCATAACGACTTTCGCAATCGATGGGTCGGTGCTGTTGCTAATGGGTTTTCCAGCTTACGCGGTGATGGCCAATTATCTGGTTCGCCACTACTACGGTTTTTTTATCCACGCGGATTTGCCTTGGACTTACGGGAAAGCAAGCTGGATTTTCGTCTCGCCGGCCATGCACCGATGGCACCATTCGACCGACCCCCGGTACTTTTATACGAATTTCGCCACAGTGTTCTCGATTTTTGACCGGTGTTTCGGAACATACCGGGTACCCGGTCCATGCACGGCGCCTCTCGGCGTCACAGATAGTATGAACCCGACTCTGATGGGCCAGCTTTCGTACATGTTTCAAGCCCGCGCTTATAGCCCAATCAAGTCCGGCAAGGCCTCCTTCTTCTTCTGGGGTTCGTATGAACCTCGCCCCGCGATCCAGAACGATGAGTGTGATTCAGTCCAATCCCTGAAGGCATCTGCGGCTGAAAACTCCGGTTAATGTGCAGTTCTTCGCTTACCGGTGATTGAACACATCTATGGGCCACCGAAAGGAGGCGCTTCGGCGTTAACGTAGAGAAAGCGCTTGCCTTGTGGAAGATCCGTTTGCGATGGTTACTCAGTGTCCAATCGACCGGAGCCGTCCGCTGCATGCCCTATCTTCGGGTCTTGCTTTTTCTCATTGCAATTATTGCGTCACTCCTGACTTCGCCGGGCGTCTCTTTGGCGGCGGAGAGAACAATTGTGTTCGCTGCGGCGAGTTTGAAGACGGCATTGGACGAAATTGCTTCGGCATACCGCGAAGAGACTGGTGTTCGGATCGTCCCCTCCTATGCCGGGACTTCGATCCTCGCACGACAGATCCAGCAGGGTGCGCCAGCAGATATTTTCATATCAGCCAACACGGAATGGATGGATTGGCTCGCAGAGCAGGATGCGATTCAACCGGACAGTCGGATTGATCTTCTTTCCAATGATCTTGTTCTCATCGCATCAGAGAAAGAACGAGCCTCGATTTCATTCGCAGAGGGCTTTGATCTCGCTGGTTATCTAGGCGACCGCCGGATTGCCCTTGCACTTGTAGACGCTGTGCCCGCCGGCATCTACGCTAAAGCCGCGCTGACATCCCTTGGTCAATGGGAGAGCATTACGCCTAAAGCTGCCCAGACGGACAATGTTCGCGCTGCTTTACGCCTTGTCGCAACCGGAGAGGCAGCTCTCGGTATCGTTTACGGAAGCGACGCCCGCGCTGAACGCCGCGTTTCTATTGTTCATGTCTTTGATGCTGGAA
>JBCDCZ010000243.1:0-6822 GCA_039180865.1 Pseudomonadota bacterium
AAACTACGGTGTGAGCCGATAAAAATGTCAGCGTATTCCTACGAACAAGAAAAGCGCCCGATTGGCGCCGAAACCTTTGCGGGACCAGCCCTTTTCATCCTTTGCGTCGTGTGTGCCATCCCGCTTTTCTGGGACGGGCTAGTCTCACTCGGTACAGCGTGGGCAACACCTGAATACAGCCATGGCCCTCTGATCCCAATCCTGTCAGCATATCTTTTCTTACGCGAGATGCGGATGTTGCCGCCGTCATCAAAGCCCGTGGTCGATCGCTGGCCAGGCGTTGTTGTAATAACGTTCGCGCTGCTCGTCGCCGTTGTCGGCCAGATCGTTCGCATTCCCGATATCATCACTTACGCGTTTATTATCTGGGTCGCTGGCCTGGTGCTTGTCTCTTACGGTTTTTCTCGCGGCATCTTTTTCTGGGCATCGGTTGTACACCTCATCTACATGCTGCCGCTGCCCCAGTTCATCTATTGGAAGCTGACGATTTCACTTCAATTCATTTCATCAGAGATCGGTGTCTGGTTCATCCGTCTGATGGATATTCCTGTCTATCTGGACGGAAACATTATCGATCTTGGTGAGTTTAAGCTGCTCGTCGCCGAAGCGTGCAGCGGGTTGCGGTACCTCTTCCCGATCCTGTCGTTCAGCTTCATTTTTGCGGTTCTTTACAAAGGCCCACGTTGGCACAAAGCGGTTATTTTGCTTTCTGCGGCACCGATCACCATCCTGATGAATTCATTCAGGATAGGCGTTATCGGCTTCATGGTCGATCAACGCGGAATTGAAGCAGCACAAGGATTCCTGCATCTTTTCGAAGGTTGGGTAATCTTCGGAAGCTGCGTCGTCATTCTTTTCCTTCTTGCAATTCTCATGCAGCGTTTGTCGCCCAACCCAAAACCGCTTGCTGACACGATCGACCTTGATTTCGAAGGACTGCATCACCAGGCGGCGAAAATCACAAAACAACTCGCAACGCCCGCTCTGATTGTGGCGACAGCGGTTACAGCCACGGTGACCACAGCGTTTGTTATCTCACCTCAAGCCGAACGGGCTCACGTTCTGCGGGACCCGTTTGCATTGTTTCCCCGGCAATTGGGAGAATGGTCGGGATCGTCTCAGCTGCTGGACCGGAACATAGAAAGGGTGCTCGGAGCCGATGACTATTACGCCTCATTTTATCGCAAGCCAGGAGAGGCCGCAGGCGTCGATTTCTTTTCAGCCTATTATCACAAACTGACTGAGGGTCAGGGCATCCACTCTCCAGAAGTCTGTATCCCGACAGCAGGCTGGGAAATGGCAAAACTCGGCGTTTCCAAAATTACGGTTGAGGGATCCGGACGCGGCGCATTTCCGGTCAACCGGGCGATTATCGAAAAGGGTTTGAACAAGCAGCTCGTCTACTACTGGTTTGAACAACGTGGTCGCCAGCTGACCAATGATTACGTGGCTAAAGCTTACACGATCTGGGACTCCATCACCCTTGGCCGCACCGATGGCGCGCTAGTCAGGGTGATTACGCCCATTCTGCCAAACGAGTCCATAGATGTTGCAGAGGCCAGGCTCCATTCCTTCTTGAAAGAAGCATTGCCCGTCCTTCCCGACTATATTCCCGGGAACAAAGAAACCCAACGCACAGCACATAACAGCTTTACGACGACCCTGACGGAGTAAGAAGGGTGAAAGGGATTATTCTGGCAGGCGGATCGGGCACCAGACTCTACCCGCTCACAATGGCGGTTTCGAAACAGATCCTGCCAATCTATGATAAACCGATGATCTATTACCCGCTGAGCGTCCTCATGCTCGCGGGGATCTCGGACGTCCTCATCATATCAACCCCGCGAGATCTTCCGGTATTTCGCTCGCTTTTGGGCGACGGCTCGGACTTTGGGATTTCGCTCTCATATGCCGAACAACCACACCCGAATGGATTGGCGGAAGCTTTCATCATCGGCCGCGATTTTATCGGCAACGATCCCTGTTCGCTGATCCTTGGCGATAATATTTATTATGGCGCAAACCTTCCTCAGATGTGCAAGAACGCCATCGCCCAGCCAATTGGGGCAACGGTGTTCGCCTACCACGTAGCCGACCCAGAGCGATATGGCGTCGTGAGTTTTGATCCGGAAACCAAAAAAGCGATCACTATTGAGGAAAAGCCAAAAGAGCCGAAATCGAATTGGGCTGTTACCGGCCTCTATTTCTATGACAATGATGTGGTCGATATTGCCGCAAACATCGAACCGTCTCCGCGCGGAGAACTTGAAATTACCGATGTGAACCTTGCTTATCTGGCACGCGGTGACTTGAGTGTTGCCACCTTCGGTCGCGGTTATGCGTGGCTTGACACAGGCACGATAGAGAGTATGCACCAGGCATCAGCGTTCGTTGGAGCGATTGAGCAGAGGCAAGGGGTCAAGATCGCCTGTCTCGAAGAAATAGCCTTTACCAACGGATGGATAAGCGAGAGCGGCGTCCTGAAACGCGCGGATATATTCAAAAAGACACCCTATGGTGATTATCTCATCAGCCTTGTCGGGGAGCCGACCTGATGCCGGAGTTCCGTTCACTGGGACTCGACGGGGCCTTTGAAATTGTCATGGACCGGTTCGGAGACGAGCGGGGCTTTTTCTCAGAAACCTATAATCAAAAGGTCTTCGCCGAAAACGGAATCAGGATTGATTTTGTTCAGGACAATCATTCCTTTTCGGCACAAAAGGGCGTCTTGAGGGGGCTTCACTTTCAGGTGGAACCGCACGCTCAGGATAAACTCGTCCGTGTTACCAGGGGACGTGTTTTCGACGTTCTGGTTGATCTTCGCCAAGGTTCGCCAACCTACCAAAAGTGGGCTGGTGTGGAGGTTTCAGCCGAAAAATGGAACCAGGTTTTCATCCCAAAAGGGTTCGCCCACGGCTTTTTAACCCTCGAAGAGAATACAGAGTTTCTTTACAAGGTGTCGTCGTTATATGCCCCGGAATCGGACCGAAGTTTGAGATTTGATGATCCGGAAATTGGGATTGACTGGCCGATGCAAGGCCTTGACCTTCAGTTGTCAGAGAAAGACCGGAATGCGCCGTTTCTTGCCGGAACAGATCCCGGCTTTGTCTATGGAGGCTGAAAGATGCGTTTCCTGATTACCGGTGGTGCCGGTTTTATCGGTTCAGCCGTTTGCCGCAGACTTGCAGCCAACCCAGACCATGTCGTTGTTAATCTGGACAAGCTCACTTATGCCGGAAATCTCGATTCACTGCGCTCCATAGACGGACTGGATAATTACACTTTCGTTCAAGGCGATATCTGCGAAGGAGATTTGGTTTCTGATCTCCTTCGCCGCCACGAGATCGATATCATCATGCATCTTGCGGCCGAAAGTCACGTGGACCGCTCGATCGACGGCCCAGGAGCCTTTATTGAAACCAACATTGTTGGAACATTCCGGCTCCTTAATGCCGCGCGTGGATACTTTGAAGGCCTTCCCGCAGAGCGGAAGGACCGCTTCCGCTTCCACCACATTTCGACCGATGAGGTTTTTGGCGATCTTCCCTTTGATTCCGGAATCTTTACCGAAGACACGCCCTATCAACCGTCATCTCCCTATTCGGCGTCAAAAGCATCGTCCGACCATCTTGTTCGCGCTTGGTTCGAGACCTATGGACTTCCGGTGGTCCTTTCCAATTGCTCCAACAATTACGGGCCGTTTCATTTTCCCGAAAAACTCATCCCGCTTGTGATCCTGAACGCGCTCGATGAACGCACTCTTCCCGTCTACGGAAGGGGTGAAAATGTGCGCGACTGGCTCTTCGTCGACGATCACGCGAGAGCGCTGGAACTGGTCGCGACCCGTGGAGAAGCAGGCGAGAGCTATAATATTGGCGGGAATGCTGAGCGTCGGAATATCGATGTGGTTCGCACAATCTGCGGTTTGCTTGATGAGCGGCGTCCTCGGGCGAATAATCAGGCTTACAGCGATCTCATTGAATTCGTGACTGACCGTCCCGGCCATGATCGGCGCTATGCAATAGATGCGACCAAAATAAATGAAAAGCTCTCGTGGGAGCCAGAAAAGACATTCGAGCAGGGGATCGCTGAAACAATCGATTGGTATTTGGCCAATGAATGGTGGTGGGGTCCGATCCGCGAGAAATCCGGTTATGAGCGCTTGGGCACACTGAAAAAAGAAGGTGCTGCATGAGAGTTCTCGTGACCGGAAAGCATGGTCAAGTCGCCCGCGCTTTAGCCGATCACAAATCCGATCATCCTGAGATCGATGTTTTGTTTGCGGCTCGCGGCGAAACCCCGTTTCTGATTGATCTGGAAAAACCCGAAACGATCTATGATGCTATCGAAGAGACAAAGCCTGATGCGATTGTAAGCGCAGCTGCCTATACGGCGGTCGATCTCGCAGAAGACGAAGAAGAGACCGCCTTTCGCATCAACGCAGAAGGACCGAGGCATATCGGTAAGGCTGCAAACACCGCCAACGTACCCGTCATCCATCTTTCGACCGACTATGTTTTCGACGGTACCCTTGATCGGCCTTATGTCGAAGAGGACGATGTTGCGCCCCTTGGCGTCTATGGCAGAAGCAAACTCGCCGGAGAACAGGCCCTTTCTTCGGAAACACCCAATCATCTGATTTTCCGGACCGCATGGGTCTACAGTCCCTACGGTAGGAACTTCTATAAAACCATGCTGCGCCTTGCCGAATCCCGTGATGAGTTATCAGTCGTGGATGACCAGATAGGCAATCCGACATCAGCCCATCTGATTTCGAAGGGCCTTTTCACAATCCTTGAGCGCTGGAGGCGCGGTTCTGCGATCGGTATCGGTGATGTATTTCATTTTGCGGGACCGGATGAGATGACGTGGTGCGGTTTCGCGCGCAGGATTTTTGCTGAGAGCGCCGCATCCGGCGGGCCAACTGCACGGGTTAACCCGATCACGACGGCAGACTTCCCGACGAAGGCTGCCCGGCCGCGAAACTCACGGCTCAACTGCACCAAATTCCATCAGACTTTCGATTTCGACCCTGCTTAATCTCTAACCGAGACCAACATCCTCAGGTGCAATCGAAACGGTCTTCGCTATCGCGAAACACTGCACGCCTTCTTCTAAAGCCAGCGCTGCAAGTGAACGGCGGGTAATGCGGGCCAAAATTGCGCCTGCATCGGTCTTCAAAGAAACAATCGCGCCCGGACCCTCGCCTGAACGGATCTTTTCAATCTCACCGGGTAGTATGTTGAGCGCCGACAGGCCCGTCGGCCGATCACGTGCGATGATGACATCGGAAGCGGCAATGCGTATGCGTACACGACTTCCAACGTCTCGCGGCAGGCGCGGTAGATAGAGCGATAAATCGCCAACATTCAATTCAGTTATACCATCGTCATGATGAGCCGCAACCAAGCCCTCCAGTATTGCGCCCGCGCCGCGTGCGCCAATTGGGGTCACGTTAGGATCGCTCAACACGTCAACAGCATCGCCTTGACGAACAATCCGGCCGGCATCAACGACAACGACACGCGAAGCGAGACGGGCAACTTCCGCAGGCGAATGGCTTACATAGAGAACGGGAATATTGAGCTCATCACGCAAACGTTCGAAGTAAGGAAGGATTTCAGCTTTTCTGGCTTCATCAAGAGACGACAAGGGCTCATCTGCAAGGATCATTCTTGGGCAGGACAGGATTGCCCGGCCGATCGCCACCCTTTGTTTTTCCCCTCCCGACAATGTTCCGGGGTATCGTTTTAGCAACGGACCGATACCGAGCATCTCAACAATGCGGTCGAAGTCTTCGCGCGGGGCATCTTTCGGGGCAAACCACGCGCCGAATTGAAGATTTTGACGAACGGTTAGATGAGGGAAAAGGCGGCCATCCTGAAAAACGATACCGATGCGACGCCGATGCGACGGAACGAAACGGCCACTCTCCCCATCGCTCAAAACCGTGTCGTAAAGCCGAATGCAACCATGTTGGGGTCGCATCAATCCTGCGACCATATTGACGATTGCCGTCTTCCCCGAACCGGACCGACCGAACAAAACCGTTATGCCATGCTGCGCATCGAAGGCGAGGTCGATTTGAAAACTATCAAGCGCATGGCGCAAGGAAACGGAGAGGCTCATCGACCTGATACCCTTCGTGCAGCCCAGCGCACCATAATCTCAGAGAGCACTAAGGCAGCCATCGCGATTCCTATAGAGATGATAACCAGGCGCAACGCAGCGCCTTCTCCATCCGGCACCTGGAGGAACGCATAAATGGCGGAAGGTACGGTTTGTGTTTCTCCGGGAATGTTCGACACAAAGGTGATGGTCGCGCCGAATTCCCCCATTGCTTTCGCGAACGCCAGGATCAGACCCGCGACGATGCCGGGCAGGATCAAAGGTAAGGTGACGCTCGAAAAAACGAACAGGCGAGAAGCGCCAAGCGATGCTGCCGCCTGTTCGAGCTTAGGGTCGACCGCTTCAATGGCGAGGCGAATTGCCCGCACCATCAACGGAAACGCCATGATTGCGGCGGCCAAGGCCGCGCCTTCCCATCGAAAGGCGAAGACGATACCGAGAGGTTCGAGAAGCTCTCCAAGCGGTCCCCTTGATCCAAACGCGAGAAGAAGGAGATAACCAGTCGCAACCGGCGGTAAAATCAGAGGCAGGTGGACCAAACCATTGAGAACCGAATGTCCCGGAAATCGCCAGCGCGCGAGGATGTAAGCAACGCCGATCCCAAAGGGCAGACTCAAAAGGCTCGCCCAAAAAGACACCTGGAGCGATAAACGCACTGCCTGCCACTCCGCTTCGCCCAAACCCAAAAACACT
>JBCDCZ010000244.1:0-6813 GCA_039180865.1 Pseudomonadota bacterium
CCGACCAGGACAAACGCGACTGCGATAATCGAAAAAGCAACCAGGACAACGAAGATTATGCCTTGAAGGCGGCGCAGGAACCATGATCGTGTTTCGCGCACCTTGTAGGCGCGGTTGAGGCCATCGCGCGCATTCTCAATTCCGTTGGAAGCGAGGACCAGCGCAATCAAAGTGGAGAGTGAATAGAATTCCCCCGGGTTTTGCTCGACGATAATCTTCACCTGTTCGGCGATCGGCGCGGAAGTGTTTGCAGGCCAATGACCAAGTAGGAGATCGACAACTTCGTCGACAAGGGCAGGGTCACCCAATTGCCGAATCAGAGAGGCAATCAACATCAAAAAGGGAAAAAGTGAGAGAAGCAATGAGAGTGCGACATTGCTCGAATTGGCGAGCCCGCCATCTTCTGAAAAGCGCATGGCCGCGCGCCAGAAGAAGTGCCCGATCCGGGCTATTTGCTTAACGGCACGCGTCTGAAAACTCCGCAAAACGCGTCTTTCCAATCATTCGAAGATCGCAAGGGCAGTGCAAGCAGACCTTATTGATGGCCGCCTTTTTGGCAAGACTTTCCACCGCCCAATTACCGCCAGTACACATGTGTTGATTGGGTGCTCCTTCATCCATGTAAGTGGTCTTCCGATTGGGCGACTTCAGCTTGCGTTCTTTTGGGTGTCAGTTAATAGTGTCAAATTATTATGACATATGCCGCAAAACCTCCTCAAGTAGAAGGACTTCGCACCGGTGGCCGGGTTCCGCATGCGGTCGTCATCGGATCCGGTTTCGGGGGGCTCGCAGCGGCCTTGCGTCTTATCGCCAAGGGCTACCGGGTTACCGTCGTAGAGCGTCTTGAACAGGCCGGCGGGCGGGCTTCCGTTTTTCGGCAGGACGGCTTTGCTTTCGACGCGGGTCCAACAATCGTAACAGCGCCATTCGTGTTCGATGAGTTATGGACGCTCTTTGGAAAAGAGCGCTCGGACTATGTGACGTTCAAGAAAATGGAGCCGTTCTATAAGATCCATTTTCACGATGGACGAACGTTCACGGTGACCGACGACCCCGAGCAGATGCGGGCTGAAATCGCCAAATTCAATCCGGACGATCTTCCGGGATACGAGCGCTATCTGAAAGATAGTGAGGCCTGCTACAAAGTCGGCTTCGAAGGGCTCGGCCTCATTCCGTTTTCCTATGTGGCTACAATGCTCGCATCGCTGCCGCGGCTTGGATATCTGCGCGCGGATCGCTCGGTATTCGATCACGCGAAGAAACACATCAAGGATCCGTCGGTCCGCATAGCGCTGTCGTTTCATCCGCTCTTCATTGGAGGCAACCCACTCAGGGTGACGTCGGTCTATTGCCTGATTGC
Source organism: Pseudomonadota bacterium (assembly GCA_039180865.1). Classification (GTDB taxonomy): domain Bacteria; phylum Pseudomonadota; class Alphaproteobacteria; order Rhizobiales; family JACESI01; genus JBCDCU01. The sequence continues at coordinate 1,361 of JBCDCZ010000244.1, forward strand.
TTATCTGGAACGCAATTGGGGTGTCCATTTCACGATGGGCGGCACCGGTGCGCTCGTCCAGGGGATGGTCGACCTCATGGAGGAGCAGGGCGGTGAACTCAAGCTCAACGAAGATGTCGAAGAAATCTTGGTTGAGAATGGCACTGCGCGGGGCGTGAAGCTTAAGAGTGGATCGATCCTTCCTGCGGATCTCGTTGTCTCGAACGCAGACCCGGCGGTAACATACGGCAAGCTCTTGCCGAAAGAGCACATCAAGCGATGGACAAAGCGCAAGATTGAGCGCTCGCATTACTCCATGAGCTTGTTCGTCTGGTATTTTGGAACAAAGAAACGCTACGAGGATGTAGAGCATCACAGTCTTGTTCTTGGACCGCGGTACGAGGATCTCTTGCGCGATATCTTTGATCGCAAGGTTCTGGCCGAGGATTTCAGCCTGTACATTCACCGGCCAACAGCAAGCGATCCATCTCTCGCTCCTGAAGGATGCGACGCGTTCTATGCTCTCTCTCCCGTTCCGCATCTTGAAAGTGGGACCGATTGGGACGCGATTGCCGAAGACTATCGGCTGAAAATCCAGCAGCGGCTGGAGGAAACGATCCTGCCGGATCTCGGCAACCAGATCGTCAGTTCGAAAGTCATCACACCCAATGATTTCGAGGACCGCCTGCAATCTCATGTCGGCGCCGCCTTTGGAATGGAGCCAAGGATCACGCAAAGTGCATGGTTCAGGCCCCACAACCGCAGTGAAGAGGTCAAGAACCTCTATGTTGTCGGTGCCGGGACCCATCCAGGCGCAGGACTACCAGGTGTCGTCACCTCGGCGAAGATCGTCGCCGACATGATCGCGGATGCAGAAAGCCTGGTTTGATGCCGACTTCCGCCCGCCCGACAACCGGTGTTCTTGAGCTCAGCGATGCTGATCGCAGCGCTTGTCGATCCATCATTCGAGCGGGCTCCAAGTCTTTTTATGCAGCATCGCTTCTCTTGCCCTACACCATTCGCCATGCGGCGAGTGCTCTTTATGCCTTCTGCCGTCTTTCCGATGATATGGTCGATGAGGGGTCAAATCGCCGATTGGCTCTAAAGGAGCTGCGTCGGCGGCTCGACCTTGCCTATGCCGGTACGCCCTTCGATCACGTGGCGGATCGGGCCTTTGCTGCAACTGTCAGTGCCTATGGCGTACCGAGGACAGTCCCGGAAGCATTGATTGAGGGCTATGAGTGGGACGTTGACGGTCGAACCTATGAAACGATTGATCAACTCGTTGCGTATTCAAGCCGTGTTGCGGCAACGGTCGGCGTCATGATGACCGTGGTGATGGGGCGCCGGGCACCGCATGTTCTCGCGCGTGCCGCCGATCTTGGCGTTGCAATGCAGCTTACCAACATCGCCCGTGATGTCGGTGAGGACGCTCGCAATGGCCGCATATACCTTCCGCTTGAGTGGATGCGCGAGGAAGGGATCGACCCGGACGCCTTCCTTGCCGACCCTTCTTTCTCACCGGCACTCGGTCGTGTGGTCAGGCGGCTCTTGAAGGAAGCCGATCTGTTCTATCATCGCGGTGCTACGGGGCTTGCGCATTTGCCCTCTCGCGCCCGGCCGGCAATCTGTGCAGCCGCACTTATATACCGCGACATCGGAAGAGAGATTAAAGAGAACGATTATGATTCGGTCTCACGCCGTGCGGCGACCAGTACGGCCTGCAAGATCAAACTGTGTATCGCAGCGCTCCTTAGACCGTCGGTGTTCATGATTTGCGACCGTCGTCCGCCCCATGAAGAGACCCGTTTTCTTGTCGAGGCAACAGCCGAGCGCGCGGATGGTTTTTCGCCGATCTTTGGTGCTATCGATCGGCGTATGGCCAATCTTGCCGGTCTGATTGAAACGATTGAAACCCGCGACAGACTGACTTTTGAAAGCCGCCGCAAACAGAACTCACAAGCGTGACTCGTCATGGAAATCGTTGTTTTTCTGGCTGTGTGTTTAGTGGCGGCATCGAGCGGAATGATCTTCCGTCCGGGTGAGGATTACGAGCGTTTGCGATTTCCATCGTGGCGTCCGCCGAATTATCTATTCGGGCCGGTCTGGGCCGTTCTCTACATTATGATCGCCGTTTCCGGCTGGTTGGTGTTTTCAGAATATGGCGCCAACGGAGGGGCGAACGACGGGGCAATAACGATGGCCCTCAGCGTCTATGCTGTCCAACTTGTTTTGAATTTCTTTTGGTCGGCGATTTTCTTCGGTCTGAAAAAACGGGGCGTTGCTCTTTTCGAAATGGCTCTTCTGTGGCTTTCAATTTTGGCGATAATCGTATTGTTCCATCCGATCAACCCATTGGCCGCGTGGCTGCTCTTGCCCTATCTTTGTTGGGTGAGTTTTGCCTTTGCACTCAACTTTTCGCTATGGCGCTTGAATCTTGGGGCAGGGGTCCCCAATCAGGCGTGATAAGAGCAATGGCTCTATCATAAGGCGAGATCAAATGATCGAATTCCTGCAAACCCACATAGGATTGTTTGTTGAGGGCATTCTTGTGTTCGGCGGGGCGATGGCCTTCGGTTTCTGGCAATTGAGCGAATTGAAGAAGCTGCGCAAAGAGCGTGAAGCCCGTGAGCAAGAACAGCAGCGCGATGCGTCTGCCGACACGCGCCAAAGTTAGCGTCGTGTTCAGCGCGTTAAAGAGGAATGCACTGACGTTGTCCGTCCGGTCGCGCTAACCTCGGCGCGGCATCCGAAAGGGAAGCAGCATCTTCGCCCAACCCGTTCTGAAACGGTAAAGCGCCATGCTTTCATGCATGGCGGGGCCAATATGTCCGCAGAGTTTTGAGTGGATGTGAGCCCGCTGATAAAAGTGCGTGTCCTCAAAGGTTTCCACAACCCGCGCATCAAATCCATCTTCACACTGCGTGTAGCGCGGAACCCGATAGAGCGTATTTGACAGTCGCTGTTGAGGCGGCGCCTCGAAATGGCTTAGGCCACCGTCCTTATCAAAACGAATGGCAATCTGATGATTTTCGCCATCAAGCCGTATGAGATCATAGAGGATTGCTGCTCCGTCGTCTGGCATCGGCGCACGCGACCAGTCCCAGCGATGAAATCCCGCTTCCAGCGGTTCGTCGCCCCAATTGTTGTCCAAGTAGCCGTGTCCTCGCCATGAGAGGCCGGGTTTTTCGAGTTCGACTTCCGCGTCGCAAACCGGTGCGATGGGCCACCATTTGTGGAGGCCCTTCTGATCAAGCGAGAAGTCTTGCTGGTTCATGAATTTCGGACGGAGCGTTATCTGACCCTTGGCACGCAGCGGCACCGGCATCCCCACCTCATCGAAGCGCACGGTGAGCATCTCGCCATTCCATTCAACGGCACTTGGCCCGATTTCAATGTAGTCGTGATCACGCGTAAGGGCGCTTTTCCCGCGCTCAGTCATTGTCCAGCGCTTAACACCTTTGCCGTAAACGGCGACGTTGACTGCCACGTGATCTTCCGGGTGATTGCGCCCGCGCCATGCGTAGTAAGGCGAAAAGACGCTGCCAATGAACGCGATGACTGTAACGCCGTAGGCCCCGTCATCGCTGATCGCGTCCACATACCACCAGTGATACCCTTTCGGCGGGACATTGACGTCGAAACGCGGTTGGCGCAGGGCTGCGGTCTCTTTGGCGTCGTGCGCGCCGCCGGAAAGAGCGGTCACTGGGCCGCCTCCAAATATTTTTGTGGAATGCTTCCAACGCCGTGCACCCTCGGGCGAGCAGCAAGCACCCGTTCCGCCGCAAGGCGCCCGGATAATGTTGCCATAGGAATTCCGGGCCCGGGATGAGCGCTGCCACCGGCGAGATAAAGACCTTTGATCGGCGTATCCGCAGCGGGGCGCTTGAATGATGCGCGCCACCCGTGGGAGGCCCGTCCGTACAGAGCACCGCCTGTCGCCGGAAAGAGCTGGTTAAAGTCTGCGGGGGTGGTCGCGATCATTCTTTCTTCTGAAGGGTCAATCTCAAGCCCGCACCGCTGCAAAAGAGAAAACGTCCGTTCGCGGCACTCATCAACGATCGGCTTATCGAAGTCGGATTGATCGCCCGTCGCTGGCGCATTGACGAGGATAAGGAGGCGTTCTTCGGCACCGCCTACTCCAGCGCCAGCGTCGTCCCGGTCCTGAGCGCATATATAGACTGTTGGCTTTTCCGGAACTCTGCCATGATTGAACAGGTCGTTGAATTCGGCCTTGTAGTCGAGCGAGAAGAAAACCGAATGATGGGCGAGCGGAAATCCCGATGTTTTGGTGAATGCCGACCAGGTGAGAGCCGATAGAGATCGCTCATCAGAAGCCATCAATGGCACCGCGGATTGGACCTGTGGGCCGAACAGTCCGGTCGCGATTGCAGCAACATCGCTATTGGTTACAACCTGCGTTGAATTGATGTAGCTGCCATTGGACAGGAGGACGCCTGTGACTGCGTTGTTCTTGGATGTAATTTTCGTAACGGCCGTACCGTAGGAAAACTCCACACCGAGATCGCGGGCTGCGTTCTCGAGTGCGCGGGCGAGGTTGTGCATGCCTCCATTGACGAGCCATACGCCTTCCTGTTCGACGTGGGCAACCAGCATGAGGGTTGCCGCGGCCTGGTAGGGCGATGACCCGCAATACGTTGCGTAACGGCCAAACAATTGATGAAGACGTGGATCCCGAAAATGCCGGCCAAGAGCATCCCACATGCGCATGAATGGACGGGTGCGATAAAGCGCGCCAAGTTTTGAGAGCCCGACCCGCAATGGGAGATCAAAGAGCCCCGGCCTCTGCGCGCACATATAAGGATCTCTCAATGTATTGAAGATCTGGCGCGTCTCTTCACAAAACTCAAGATAGCCGTTCGCTTCCCGGATCCCGGCGAAATCGGCAATCGCCTCATGAGACTGTTTCGTGTCTGCGTAAAGATCGAGAGTGCGGTTCGGTTCGCCGTTGTCCCAGACATGACGTGCCAGAACGTCGGCACGTTTCAGGCCGACGTGATCTTCAAGGCGTGTACCAGCGGTTTCAAACAGCGCGTCAAACACCCAACGCATTGTCAAAACAGTCGGACCGGAATCGATTTTGTGTCCATCTACGTCGACCTGACGCATCTTGCCGCCGGGTTTATCTGCCCGTTCAACGACAAGAACACGCAGGCCTGCAGCCTGAAGTTCGATCGCCGCGGCAAGGCCACCCATCCCGGCCCCAGCAATGACCACATCGAAATCACTCATAACTGTTGTCCTTTGTCATGATCCCTCGTCTTGCGAGATATCCAGACAGAATCGTGAGGCAGCCCGGTTCACAACGAAGCATTTTGCATTGTTCCATCAGGTGCATTGCGTACGGTTTCGCATGCCTAAGCTATCGACAATTTACAATGACAAATTATACTGTCCATTAAAATAGACAAAACTACACTTGTGTCCGTTTGACACAGATAGGACGCAGCAAG
>JBCDCZ010000245.1:0-6766 GCA_039180865.1 Pseudomonadota bacterium
AATGAGGCGCAGCGTTTGCTCCACATCACTCATCACGTTGAAAGCTTTCTGATGGCAATGGCCATGTAGCAGAATGGGTTTGTCGAGGGGTTTTAAAGGTGCGTTGAAGCGACCTTTGTCGGCCTCCCGCACAATGAATTCCTCAAATAGCAATGCTGCCTTTGAGATCCGCTCAGCTTCTTCGCCGGGAACGAGTGCGGGTATTTCATCGCGCAAGGTCAGGAGACAACTCGGCTCAAGCCCAACAATCGACCGACCAGCCTCAACATCGGCAAGAAGCGTATCGATCAGTCGACGGGCTTCGGCGCGTGCTTTATCGACGAGGCCGACGGAAAGATAAGTCCGTCCGCAACAAAGGGGCCTGTTATCAGCAGTGTTCGGTGCACTCACTTTGATACCACCTGCCTCCAGAACGCGAGTGGCTGCCCTCAAATTTTCCGGTTCGAAGTAACGGTTGAACGTGTCGCCAAACATGACGACATCGCCTGTTCCATGATCACGCAATTCCCAATCCTGGAAAGGATCACTTCGCCAGGCGGGTAACGATCGCTCTGCCGAAAACCCGGACTGTCTTTCGAACAGACGCGCGAGAAACGGTGATTTGTTCCGTAGGTTCAAAAGCCACGGGAGTCTCGCAGCATAGGGCGCATAGTCGGGAAGATATCCGACAAGCCGGTCGTGCAAGGAGAGGCCCCGGCGCTTTGCTCTTTCATGAAGAACCTCGATCTTCATCCGTGCCATATCAACGCCGGTCGGACATTCGCGCTTGCAAGCCTTGCACGAGACGCAGAGCTTCATTGCATCCATCATGGCATCCGACGCCAGAGCGTCTTCGCCGAGTTGTCCGGAGATCGCGAGCCGCAGCGTGTTTGCACGACCTCGAGTAAGGTCTTTCTCATTGCGGGTTACACGGTAAGAGGGGCACATCGCGCCGCCCTGCAATTTCCTGCAAGCGCCATTGTTGTTGCACATCTCAACAGCGCCCTGGAAACCGCCCGCATTGCCGGGCCAGGCGCTCCAGTCAAGCGCCGTGTCGAAGTCATTTGCCGCGTAGTTGGGCGCGAACCGAAATTTCTCGCGATCATCCATCCTCGGCGGATTGACGATCTTGCCCGGATTGAAGAAGCCCGCAGGGTCGAAACGGGCTTTCACCTCTCCGAATGCCTCGACCATGCGTGTTCCGAACATCTTTTCGTGGAACTCCGATCGAACAATACCGTCTCCGTGCTCACCGGAATGCGAGCCCTTATAGGAACGAACAAGGTCGAACGCTTCTTCAGCGATGGCGCGCATCGCCTTCACGTCCTGATCGAGCTTCATGTTGAGCACCGGACGCACATGGAGGCACCCGACGGATGCATGGGCGTACCATGTCCCGGACGTCCCGTGGTGCTCAAATATGTCGGTGAGTTTTTGTGTGTATTCCGCAAGATCGCCGAGCTCGACAGCGCAATCTTCTACGAATGACACCGGCTTTCTCTCAGCCTTCATGGACATCATGATATTGAGACCGGACTTCCGGACTTCGGTCATACGGCCCTGAAGCGCACTATCGAAGACGGGAACAACACCGCCCCATTTTTCCCCGTCTCCGCTCCAGGAAAAACCGAGATCCCCCATCCGCTCTTCCAACAAGGCGATCTGGTTTCGATTGGCGTCGTCATCCTCTTCTGCGAATTCGACGAGAAGCAGCGCTGCCGGGTCACCACGGACCACTTCGTCCAATGTCTTTTTGAAAATCGGAATATCCCGCCCAAGGGCAATCATGGTCGAATCGACGAGTTCAACGCCAATCGGTCCGAGTGGAACCAGATGCTGCGTTGCATCCATCGCCTTATAGAAGGTCGGAAAATGGCAGATACCGACAGCGCGCTTGGGAAGAAGTGGCGACAGTTTGAGCTCTATTGCTTCGAAGAAGCCGAGAGTGCCTTCTGAGCCGACAAGAAGGTGGGCGAGATTGTTCGGCTCGTTTTGCGGAACGAGCGCATCGATGTTGTACCCGCCGACCCGGCGCATGACTTTCGGGAACTTCTTTTGGATCTCATCCGCTTTCCTGGCGCCCAGCGCCAGCATATCGCGCACAAGCGCCCCATAGGCGCCACCATTGGTGAGATCATCCTGTTGAACCGGCCCGAAATCGGCCTTAGATCCATCGGCAAGGATAGCGCGCAGGCCAAGCACATTATCGCGCATCGTGCCGTATTTTATCGAACGGCCGCCACAGGAATTGTTAGCGGTCATACCACCGATTGTTGCCCGGGACGCAGTCGAGACATCGACAGGAAACCACAGCCCATATGGCTTCAAAAAGCGATTGAGTTCATCAAGCACGATGCCCGGTTCGACGATGCATCGCTGCCCCTCGACATCCAGCTCCAGAACCTTGTTGATATACTTGGTCGTATCAACGACCAGCGCCTCATTCACGGTTTGGCCGCACTGGGAGGTGCCTCCGCCGCGAGGCAACACGCTCAATCCCCAGTCATGCGCGACGGATAGAGCAGCCTCAATGTCCTCATTTGTCCGGGGCACGACAACGCCGTCAGGTATCATTTGGTAAATTGAAGCATCAGTCGCGTAACGACCGCGATCAAAAGGATCAAACAGAACGTCGCCTGTAAGGCGCCGCTTCAGGTCGCGTTCAACGCTCGGCGCAATTACAGCAACCATCAAATCCTCCCTCTCGCCGTAACCACTTCTCCCCAATCGCGCGCCAAAGCAACGGCATGTGCGACCGGGCCGCGAGGTGCATGCGATTCTCCAACTGCGAAAAATAATTCAAAGATTATTCTTGACTGAATTTTGAATTCATAATTCAATATGCAGTATCTGCCAAGGGCTTGCAACCACCCGTCTTCTTCAAAATGTCCACCTTGACGGAGTGTGATTGAAGAAAACCATGACTGTTAAGCCGGTGTTGAAACGATTGAAATGCTTGGTGATCCACGCATTTTTGGAGGCGATCGTGAGGACAAGATATTGAGAACAGCAGGCCGTCACTTTTTACAAATTCCCGGACCAAGCGCAGTTCCAGAACGCATATTGCATGCCATCGCCCGCCAGGTGATTGATCATCGTGGTCCTGATTTCGCTGCAGTTGGAAAACGTGCCCTCAACGGAATGAAAACCGTTTTCAAAACCGAGGTGCATGCGTTTATTTATCCGTCTTCCGGCACCGGTGCTTGGGAAGCGGCGCTCGTCAACACGCTGTCACCGGGCGACAAGGTCTTAATGTACGAGACCGGTCATTTTGCAACGCTCTGGAAGAACCTTGCTTTGCGCCTTGGTCTTGAACCGGAATTCATTTCCGGAGACTGGCGCGGCGGTGCCGATCCCGATGCGATTGAAGCCCGTCTTAAGGAAGATCGTGGTCACGAGATCAAGGCGGTCTGCGTCGTTCACAACGAAACATCAACCGGATCGGTCTCTCCGATTGCGAGCGTCAGAAAAGCCGTCGATGCTGCAAGCCACCCAGCCCTTTTTATGGTGGATACGATTTCCGGGCTCGCTTCACTTGAGTATGAGCACGATGAATGGGGCGTTGACGTCACTGTATCTGGGTCTCAAAAGGGGCTGATGCTTCCACCCGGTTTGTCGTTCAACGCTGTGAGCAAAAAAGCGCTCAAAGCAAATGAAACCGCTGAGCTGAAACGATCGTACTGGGACTGGTCGGAAATGATCGGCCCGAACGAAAAAGGTTATTTTCCTTACACACCGGCCACCAATCTCCTTTACGGTCTGAATGAAGCAATCGATATGCTTCTTGAAGAAGGGTTCGAAAACGTATTCGAACGCCATCAACGCCATGGTGCCGCAACTCGGGCAGCAGTGCGCGCTTGGGGCTTGGAGGTTTTATGCGCACGGCAGGGCCAGGAAAGCGGGGTCCTGACTGCGGTCATGATGCCGGAGGGTCATAGCGCGGACAGGTTCCGCGCCATCACGCTCGACGCCTATGACATTTCACTTGGCAACGGATTGTCCAAAATAGCGGACCGCGTGTTCAGGATTGGCCATCTCGGCGACTTTAACGATCTGAGCCTGATGGCGACGTTATCAGGTGTGGAATTGGGGCTTGCCAAGGCAGGCGTTCCCCATGAAAGTGGCGGCGTTCAAGCTGCTATGAACCACTTAAAGGGTCATGAGGAGACCCTTCAAGCAGCGCAATAATTCTTTGGGAGACTGAACCGTCCAGCCGTGCTCGGCGGACGCAAATTGGGAGGAAGATATGAAAATGAAATCAATGCTCGCAGGCCTTGCGGCAGCGACTTTTCTTGCAACTTCAGCACACGCGGCCGATCTGACTTTGAAGTTCGGCCATGTCGGACAGCCAGGCTCATTATTTGAAGCAAGCGTGAACGCATTCGCGCAATGTGCAAACACCGCACTCGGTGACAAGGCGGAGGTGCAGACTTTCGGCGCATCCCAGCTTGGAAAAGACAAGGAGCTTCTCCAGAAACTGAAGCTCAATCAGGTCGATTTCGCCCTTCCCTCTTCTATTATGTCATCGGTATCGGACGAATTCGGTGTTTTCGAAATGCCCTACATTGTCCAGGATCGCGATCACATGCGCCGAATCCAGGCAGAGCTGGGCGACACGTTCCAAAAGGCTGCCCAGTCGAAGGGCTACCGGATCATCGGTTACTTTGAGAACGGCTTCCGCCACATCACGAACAACACGCGGCCTATCGACAAGCCGGAAGATCTCGCTGGCGTTAAACTCCGCACACCCAAAGGCGCATGGCGGGTAAAAATGTTCAAGCTTTATGGCGCGAACCCGACACCGATGGCCTTCTCCGAAGTCTTTACGGCCCTTCAGACGAGCGTAATCGATGGCCAGGAAAACCCATACGCTCAAATTGCATCTGCAAAGTTCCAGGAAGTGCAGAAATACCTGTCAATAACCGGGCACGTTTACACCCCGGCTTACATTCTCGTGTCCGATAAGCATTATGCGAAACTTCCAGACGATGTGCGCGCCGCGCTGGAAAAATGCGGCACCGATACGCAGGACTTCGTCTACGAACATGCAGCGAAACTCGAGACCGATCTTCTGACGGTTATCAAGGATGCTGGCGTTGCGGTTAATACGGCCGACAAAGAAGCTTTCATCGCTGCTTCCAAGCCGATCTATGACGATTTTTCATCATCTGTAGACGGTGGAGCCGCTTTGATCGAGAAAGTCCAAAGCCTCGCAAGCGGTTCTTAAATTCTCCCTCCAAAGACCGGGCACGGCGCGATGAGGTGCTGTGCCCAACCGGGCTGGTCAGGCGTAAACCTGATCCGGCTGCGGTAAAGATCACCCTCGCTCCAGCAATGCGTTCGCCGGAATGGCTTCACAATGACATCCCTCGTCTACCGCATCAGCAAGAAGCTCGAAACGATCCTTGAATGGGTGGTGATCATTTTGATGGTCAGCCTGACCGTCGTCGTCATCATGGCGGTGATCTTTCGTGCCTTCCAGAACTCCCTTTCATGGTACGACGAAGTCGCAGCCATTCAGCTTTCATGGATCACCTATTATGGCGCGGCACTCGCAGCGCTGAAACGACGTCACATCGGGTTCGATTCAGTGCTGCTCGCAATACCGATGCCGCTGCGCATGGTCGCCGTTATAATCGCGGAAGTGATCGTGATCGGCTTTTTCGTTGTTCTTGCCTACACCGGATACCAGGTTCTTGAGGTTCTGGAGGGAGATCGACTGGTTTCTCTCACATGGGTTCCGGTCCAATTCACCCAATCGGTCATACCGATTGGCGCGGTTCTCTTCATCATAGCCGAACTGCTCTCCCTGCCCTTCTACTGGAAGATGACAGCTCAGGGCACTTCGCTCGAACATGCGGAGATCGACGAGGAAGTCGAAACGGAAATGCAAAAAGCCGAAGCCGGCGAACACAAGAAGCGATGATACCATGTTGATGTTCCTGATCTTTATCGCGCTCCTGGTCATGATCTGCCTGAATGTGCCAATCGGCATCGCACTGGCGGTCGCTGCAATCTTTGGCCTTCTTGCAACCGAAGGCGTCGACAGCCTCGTCACAGTCGCTCTCGATATGTATGACGGCTCGACAAAATTCTCCCTGATCGCCATTCCAATGTTCGTGCTGGCCGGTGCGATCATGAATGCCGGTGGCATCACTGACCGTCTGATCAACTTTGTTTCCGCACTCATCGGTTTCGTGCGCGGCGGCCTCGCCATGGTCAATATCGGCGTTTCACTGTTCTTTGCTGAAATTTCTGGATCTGCCGTGGCCGATGTCGCAGCGCTCGGCTCCATCCTGATCCCGCAAATGAAGAAACGTGGCTACTCCGCCCCATTCTCTGCAGCGGTTACATCCTCTTCGGCATCGCTTGCGATCATTATCCCGCCTTCAATCCCGATGATCCTCTATGCAACGTCTGCCAACACATCAGTCGAACAACTCTTTGTCGCAGGCATTGTGCCGGGCTTGCTTGGGGCCGCCGGATTGATGGGCGTCGCGTACGCCTTCGCTGTCAGATACAACCTGCCTGTCGAAGAAGCGTTCAACATGAAGCAGCTCGGCAAGACCTTCCTCGATGCGCTTCCGGCCTTCACGCTCCCGGTTATTATCTTGGGCGGAATTTTCGGCGGCTGGGTGACTGCGACAGAAGCAGCTGGCCTCGCAGTTCTAGCCGCGCTGGTCGTGAGCCTTTGGTACAACCAGTTAAACCTGCGTCATCTGAAACGCGCGATGCTCGACGGTGGCATGCAGACAGCCGTCGTCATGGTATTGGTTGCAGCATCCGT
>JBCDCZ010000246.1:0-6764 GCA_039180865.1 Pseudomonadota bacterium
TAGATGAATTCGCGCGCCATTTTGAACCTTTGTGCTTGCGGCCGGGCCGCTCTCGTCGTCCGCCCGGTTTAAGGGGATTGCCGGGCCCATGCAAGCGCGTTCGATGACGCTTTTTCCTCACGCTGATGTGAGGTGGAAAAGGACGCCATCTGGTCCATTTTCACATGCGTCATGCAAAGGGAGTGCGCCATGCGGTTTATATCTTTCACGGTCCTCGGAATGAGCCTCATAGCGGGTTTGAGCCTGCCGGAACCTGCTTCCGCTTGCGGCCCGGATAGCGATTGCATGATCGGCGAGCGCCACTACCGGATCCGTATGCCGGACGGGCACGATGGCAGAACGCCGGTTGGAGCAATCATTTACGCCCACGGCTACAAGGGGTCGGCAAAAGGAGCGATGCGCAATGAGGCGATGAGTAACGCGGTATCCGATCTCGGGCTTGCTTTTGTCGCAGTCAAATCCGCCTCAGATGATTGGCACATTCCGAATGCGCCCTCTCAACACCCGCCGGAAGACCTCGTGGAACTCGAATATTTTGATGCTCTCGTTGATGATCTTAAAGCCCGTTTCAACATTGATCCCGCGAAACTGATGGTGACCGGTTTTTCCGCAGGCGGCATGATGACCTGGACGCTTGCCTGCGAGCGCGCAGAAAAGTTCGCGGGGTTCGCGCCCATTTCCGGAACCTTCTGGGATCCGCATCCGAAAGACTGCCCGTCTGATCCAGCCCATATCATTCATTTTCATGGAACGGCGGACCCCGTTGTTCCCCTCAAGGGCCGCAAGATCGGACCGACCCATCAGGGCAACATCTTTAATGTTCTCACGATGTATGCCGATGACGGTGGGTACGACGGTCTCCAGACCTCAAAACCCCTCAATCTTTCCTGCGAGCGGCGAACCAATCCGACCGGAAAGATCCTCGAATTCTGTCTTCACGACGGAGGCCACCAATTTAGAACGGACTACATCGTCTGGGCTTTCAAGGAACTCCAAGCGCTCGGCGCTTTTGAGGGCGCAACAAACTAAAGACGCTGCGATAACCGATGCCGCTTTATAAGACGCAAATGTCGGGAACAGTCACGCGCGTTTTCGCCGATCGACAGACCATTCCTGGAAGGATGCCGGTGGAGGATTCGGCGCATGCTTGGCCAGTCGCAATATTCAATCTCGAACCAGAAAATCGATCCGTCTCGGCGCAGATCCGCGCATCTGAAACCCGATGGTACGCCGGACGATAAGAACCGGATCGAGATCGGCCCAACTGATATCGCTTTTCGCGAATGGGAAGCGCTTGGGCTCGAAATCCCGCAACTGGATCAAATGCGCATCGATCGGTTGGAGCGGATCAAACAGCAGCTTCATCAGCGTGATATCGGCGCGGTCCTTCTGTTCGATCCCTTAAACATCCGCTATGCGACCGACGCCAACAATATGCATATCTGGATTATGCATAATCCGGCGCGTGCAGCCTTTGTTAGCGCTTCCGGGCATGTCGTGCTCTGGGACTTCCATGGCTGCGATCATCTCTCCTCTTATCTCCCGCTCATAAAGGAGGTACGGCACGGTGCAGGGATCTTCTATTTTGTTGCTGGCGATAAGTCCGAGGATATCGCGGAAGCTTTCGCACGCGATGTTAAAGCGCTGATGAAAACCCATTGCGGAGACAATCGCCGCCTTGCGGTTGATCGCTGGGAAGCGGAAGGCATTCATGCGCTCGAAGCCGAAGGCATGGAAATCATGAATGGCGGGGCGGTGATGGAACATGCCCGCCTGATCAAGACGCCTGAAGAGCTCAAGGCAATGCGCTGTGCCGTAGCGACCTGCGAAATCGCTGTCGCCGAAATGCGAAAAGCGCTGGAACCGGGCATTGCCGAAGTCGAACTCTGGTCCATTCTGCATGCGGAGAACATCGCCCGCGGCGGGGAATGGATCGAGACGCGGATCCTGAATTCCGGGCCACGGACAAACCCTTGGATGCAGGAGGCGGGCCCACGCAGGATCGAGGCTGGTGAGCTTCTCGGGTTCGATACCGACCTGATCGGGCCCTACGGCTATTGTTGCGATATTTCGCGGACCTGGCTCATCGGCGACGGCGAACCGTCTGCCGAGCAACTGGAACTTCACAAAGTTGCCTACGATCACATTACGGAAAACGAAACTCAGCTTGTCCCGGGTGCAACGTTCAGAGACCTTACGTTCGGCGGCCACCAGCTTCCTGAAAAATATGTCGAACAACGCTACGGCGTGAAAATGCACGGCGTTGGTCTATGCGACGAGTTTCCGGCGATCCTCTATCCGCAGGATTTCATGGAAGGCGCGTTCGATTATGTGGTTGAGCCCGGTATGTGTTTCACGGTGGAGGTCTATGTCGGCGAAGTTGGCGGCACGAACGGCGTCAAGCTGGAAGACCAGATCATCGTCACCGAGAATGGACCGGAAAATATCACCGGTTGCCCCTTTGATGAAAAACTCATGGGTGGCGTTAGTCTGTGATGTGTGATGCACTGGCCCGTGGTGCAAACTGAATCTGGCAGTGACGCAGTGCTTGTCTTGAACGATCTGAGATTTTCTTACGAGCCGGATGACGGACCCGCACCGCGCGCCGGTCTTGGCCTGATTGTCTTGAAGACCGACGAGACGATGGAACCGGAATTGCGTGCCCTTCTGCCAGAGGATGGGGTCGCGCTCTATCATACCCGAATTGAAAGCGCGCCCGAGGTCACGGCAGAAACGCTTGCGAAAATGGCGGACAAGATGGTCGAGGCTGCGAGCCTTTTACCAGAGACGGCTAATCTTAAAGTCATCGCCTATGGATGCACGTCCGGCGCGACGGTGATCGGCGAGGACCGGGTTGAGCAGTTAGTTAAATCGGTACACCCAGACGCGATGGTGACCAACCCGCTCACCGCCTTAAAGGCGAAACTCGATGATCTTGGGGCCCGTCGGATTGCGCTCCTGACCCCTTATGTCCCGGAGGTCACGGATGCTCTGCGCGAAGCCCTGAACGATGCGGGTTTTGAAGTTGTCGCGACCGGATCATTTTCGGAAAAACGAGAAGAAGCGGTGACCCGCATTCCACCGCAAACCACGCTATCGGCAATCGAAGATCTTGCGGGAACCTGCGACTGTGACGCTGTCTTTGCATCGTGCACGAATCTCAGGACAGTGCCGATCCTCGCTGAAGCCGAGCGCCGAACGGGCAAGCCTGTCATCAGCTCAAATTCTGCGCTTTCCTGGCACATAATGCGTCTTGCCGGCCTCAGTTAGATCGGCCGTTTATCCTGATTGCGGCATATGCTTGCAATTTGCCCTCTCCGCTTCTATGTCCCTTGAACCGCAAGTCATTTAGAGGGAGCTGCGCACGCATGGTTGCCGTCTTCGCCACAATCGATCTGGTCCTTGGCATCTTCACCTGGATTATCATTGCAAGCGCCATTTTCTCGTGGCTCTACGCATTCAACGTGATCAATCCGAGCAATCAGGTTGTCGCGACGATCGGTAACGCACTCTATCAATTGACGGAACCTGTCCTGCGGCCCGTCCGGCGTTTCATTCCGCAACTTGGCGGGATCGATATTTCACCGATTGTGGTGCTTGTTGGGATCTTCTTTTTGCGCACATTCCTGCAAACGTCGGTTGCACCAGCGTTTCTTTAGAGCGCGAGCTTCATGCGATTGATCAGGCTGCCTTCGCCGCATCAATGGCGGCGGAAATCATGGAGCGGGCTTCTGCCGCATCGCCCCAACCGATAACCTTGACCCATTTTCCGGGTTCCAGATCCTTGTAATGCTCGAAAAAGTGAGAGATTTGCTGAAGAGTGATATCCGGCAAATCAGTCGCATTAACGACATTCTCATAGCGCCGGGTGAGCTTTGTTGTCGGTACTGCGATGATTTTTTCATCCATACCCGCTTCATCTTCCATCTTGAGGACGCCGATCGGGCGGCATGACATAATCGCGCCTGGTACAATGGGGCGCTGGTTCGGCACCAGAACGTCAATCGGATCGCCATCTTCTGACAAGGTGTGTGGAACAAAGCCGTAATTGCCGGGATAGCGCATGGGCGTGTAGAGGAAGCGGTCGACAAACATCGTTCCTGCTGCCTTGTCCATTTCGTATTTGATGGGCTCGCCGCCGACCGAGACTTCGATAAGTACGTTGACTTCTTCGGGTGGATTGTTGCCAATCGGCACGGCATCGAGACGCATGATTTTCTTGCCTTATCAGGAGTAATGCGTAGTAATCCTGTCACGAAGACTTGGGGCAACGCATGAATTC
Source organism: Pseudomonadota bacterium (assembly GCA_039180865.1). Taxonomy (GTDB): domain Bacteria; phylum Pseudomonadota; class Alphaproteobacteria; order Rhizobiales; family JACESI01; genus JBCDCU01. Next base: position 4,283 of record JBCDCZ010000246.1, read on the forward strand.
AAGGGCTGCGTCTTAGTAGACCGCAGTGCATTTCGTGAAAAGGGAGACTTTCGTTTTAACGTTCATCCGCGACGTTATGCGGCGCTCCGAAAACCCTGTCTCTAGGCGGCTTATGTGCCCCAGCAATAAGCAACTTTGCTAAGCGCTTTGTCTCCAAAGGTTTCAACGGATTTCGCGACTTCGCGTCCGCCCAGCCCTTCGTAGAACCTCCGCGCCTGCTCGTTTTCGGCAAGGACCCATAGGACACTGGATTTCAGGCTGTAGTCGGCAAGTGCCTTCTGCGCCTTTTTGAAAAGCTGTTTACCGAGGCCGACGCCCTGGAACTCCGGCAGGAGGTAAATCTCGTAGATTTCTCCTTCATAGGGAAGGGTGCGTGCCCGATTTATTCCTACAGTCGCGTATCCGGCAATGGTGCCGTTGAAATCCACAACAAGTACGTGAGTTCCCCGTGTTATAGCCCGGCGCCACCATTTCTCGCCGCGGCGTGCAATCATCTGCTCGAGCGCCTTGTGCGGAATGATTCCACGATAGGCCGCGCGCCATGAAGCGAGGTGAACCTCAGCAATTTCAGGCGCTTCGCTGATGTCGGCGCGGTGTATGTCAATCGACGCAAGCTTCATACCTCAAAGCGTAACCCAGCTTTTTGGCAACGGAAAGAGGCAAGTCGCAAGGAAATCGTTCCGGACGGGGTTGTAAACGCAAAAAGCTTCAAAGAAACAAGGCGCTAAATTCCGTAAAATTTTGATGACACAGGATTGACGCGGCCTAGGCGATGTTTGCGGCTCTTTGCTTAGCTGCCCGCTTGCGTTCGTGCGGATCAAGTAGTGCTTTACGCAACCGGATCGATTGCGGCGTCACTTCAACAAGCTCGTCATCGTCAATGTAGGAGAGCGCCCGCTCCAGTGTCATTTTCATGGGCGTCGTGAGCTTTACGGCCTCATCCTTCCCGGACGAGCGCACATTGGTCAGTTGTTTTCCTTTAAGGACATTGACTTCAAGATCGTTTCCGCGCGTATGTTCACCGATGATCATGCCTTCGTAGACCGGGACGCCTGCACCAATGATCATTGGGCCACGGTCTTCCAGATGGAACAGGGCATAAGCAACTGAATCGCCCTGACCGTTCGAGATCAGAACACCGGTTTTGCGGGTCGCGATATCGCCTTTGTACGGTGCGAAGGAATGGAAGACGCGGTTAAAGATCGCCGTCCCGCGTGTATCCGACAGAAGTTCTGGCTGGTACCCGATAAGACCGCGTGTGGGGGCGTGGAACAAAAGCCGCGTGCGACCATTGCCGGACGGTTTCATTTCCACGAGGTCAGCCCGGCGTTCCTGAAGTTTTTGGACGACCGCGCCAGAGAATTCATCATCGACGTCGATGATCACCTCTTCAATAGGTTCCAGAACCTGACCGTTTTCACTGCGGTCCATCAGAACGCGAGGGCGCCCGACGGTGAGTTCGAAGCCTTCGCGGCGCATGGTCTCGATCAGGATCGCAAGGAGAAGTTCTCCTCGTCCAGCGACTTCGAAGGAATCGTTGTCGATGCCCGGTGTCACGCGGATCGCAACATTGCCTTCTGCTTCCTTCAGGAGACGTTCACGGATCACGCGACTTTGCACCTTGTCGCCTTCCTTTCCGGCAAGCGGTCCGTCATTGATCCGAAACGTCATGGAAAGGGTCGGCGGGTCGATGGGTTGCGCTTCGAGCGGGGTGTCAATTGAAGGGGCGCACAACGTATCGGCAACGGTCGCCTTCGACAGACCCGCGAGAGAGACGATGTCTCCCGCCACTCCTTCTTCGATCGCTTGACGCTCCAAGCCCCGGAAGGCGAGCACCTGGGTGATACGGCCGGTCTCCACAACCGATCCGTCGCGGCCAAGCGCTTTGATCGATTGATTGGGTTTGATCGAACCGCTGACGATGCGGCCCGTCAGGATGCGGCCGAGAAAGTTGTTCGCTTCAATTGTTGTCGCGAGCATCTTGAAACCGCCTTCTTCGACGGCGGGTTCCGGAACATGGCTTACAACAAGATCAAGCAGCGGTCCGACACTATCCTGCGGACCGTCAGGGGCTTCCGCCATCCACCCTTGCTTCGCTGATCCGTAGAGGGTGTGGAAGTCGAGCTGATCTTCATTTGCATCGAGATTGACAAAAAGATCGAACACTTCGTCGAGGACGGCGTCCGGACGTCCATCCGGTTTATCGATCTTGTTGATCGCCACAATCGGTCTCAGACCAAGCTTAAGCGCCTTGCCAAGCACGAATTTGGTTTGCGGCATTGGCCCCTCAGCAGCATCAACGAGGAGGATCACGCCATCCACCATGTGCAGGATCCGCTCTACTTCACCGCCGAAATCCGCGTGCCCGGGCGTATCGACGATGTTGATCCGTGTGCCCTTCCAGTCGATCGATGTTACCTTTGCGAGGATCGTGATCCCGCGTTCCCGCTCCAGATCATTCGAATCCATCGCGCGTTCTTCA
>JBCDCZ010000247.1:0-6754 GCA_039180865.1 Pseudomonadota bacterium
CGCTGAGATTGCAAACGCCGAGCTCGGCAACGCGGCTGTCGACAATTACAATGGCGCCCTGATGCGCCATATGCGCAAGGCGCGCAAATTTGACACGAATGCCCGCCGTAGTTCGAAGATCTCGATCACAATTGACTCAAATGGACATGTGATCGAGGTCCGCGTGCTGCGAGCTTCAGGAGACAAGACCTGGGACCGGCGCGTGGTCAAAGAACTCAAACGGATCGCGCCGTATCCAGCGCCGCCCTCGGGTGAGACGCATTCCTGGTCGTTTGATGCGGTCCCGAAATAGGGGCATAGGGATTAAGGAACGAAGAAGACGAAGAGGGCGACAAATAGGACCATCGTTGCGCCCATAATCCGCATCGCATTGCCCAATCGAAAGCGCAGCGAAAAGAACAGGATCAGTCCGATGACTGACATGATCAGGATCAGAATGGCGGTAATGTCGATCATGAATTTCCAGACTTTGCCAGCATCTTTCCCGCGGTGAAGATCGTGGATGATAGAGGTCAAATTGGCCTTAGACGTTTCAACCTCAGCCTCGGCAAGTTCGAAATCGATGAAGATGTCGGTGCCTCCTTTAACGCCAGCAAATCTGAGCATCGCATCGCTGTCTGAAATACTTGCGTCCTTCAGTTGACCTTGGACGCGGGTTGCATCGCGAACCAGTTCTTCGAACGCCCGCTCTGGCGTTTCACTTGATCGCGCGGATTGCAAAGCATCAAAATCCAATGCGACAATGATTGGCTCAGCATCCTGACGGTCGGCACCAAACCAGCCTGGGTGATTCAGCAACAGGCCAGAGGCTGCAAAGAACATGAGCAACAAAAAGGCGGCCGCAGACAAATAGCCGTGTAACATCCGGCACGTACGATAGAACGCACCTTTGTTGAACCTCTTCTTCGTCGGCTTTTTGTTCGCCGATTGACGGGGAGAAGTCATGCCGTCAGCTATGGCGCAGCTCCAAATGATATCGAGATGTCACCTAGTTCATCGCCGGCTTGTCGTTCAATGGCAAAAGGGTCCGAGCCGAGGGTGATCTCGAAACTCTCATGTTGATGATCCCCGTGCTCCCGGGCCGCTTCGACATGCAATACATAGTCTCCAGCTGGGGCTGGGGTTCCATCATGATCCAGGCCATCCCATTCGATCAAATATTGTCCAGGCTTTCGCGTCGGCTCAGACAATGCATCCGGTAGGCTGCCGGCCTTTCGACCAAACCGCCGATGCCAATAATAGTTCTCTTCCATCCAACGCTCCTCCGGACCGGCGAGCAGAAGGATCCGAACCAGTTTGCGGTTTGAGTCGGCCACCCATGCGGCGATGTAAGGGCGCTCATAATTGGAGACGTCCAGTTCTGGTATGACGAAATCGACAGAGAACGCATACCCGCGCGGCCAGGTTTCGTTTGTCTGTGCTGCGCTAGCGCCATTTTCGAACGCGGTCCAGCCACTGGTCGGGTAGGCTCTGCCGTCATCTGCGACGATGCGAGCTTCAACCCCGTCTCTGGTTTCGATCAACGATAAGCCATCGTTCAGCGGCATGACGAGGAGCGCGGTGGCCAAGGCGTCCGCTGTCACAGCGTCACCCGCGATGACGCTGGCCTGAGAAACCCCTTGGACGTGCCAACCGCTTTTCGGGGAGATGATGTGCGAGTAGGTTTTACCATCGATTTCTCTGTCCCTAGGACCACGTCCACTCGTCGCAAGTGCGCCATCGCCAAGCTCGATCTCTACGCCTACACCGCTTTCCGACCGCGCGGGTTTGATCGCTGCGACCCATTGGGACTCATCGGGGCTCTGACCCCAGGTCTTAATGTCACCGCCAATATTAATAAGCAGGCCGTCCAGGTCTGGACTGGTTGTGCGTGCGGCAGCCAGCGCTCGATCGATGATGTAGCCTTTCGCGAGCGCATTGAGCTGAAACGTTACGACATCAGGGCGCTCTAATGACAACGTGTTCTGATCCAAGTTGAGCTTCGCGCGGCGGATTTCGCCGGCCACCAGGCGGAGTGCTGCTCGTGATGGAGCTTCACCTGCTTCCTCGCCAGCTTGCCAGGCTTTAAGCAAAGCTCCGATCCGACAGCTGAGTGCATTTTTGGTCTCATCGCGAATGGCCTCACAGGCCTGCAAAACCTCAAACAGATCGCTTGAAATGCGGGCTGAATTTGCCGTGTTGAGGGCCGATACTTCGCTGTCCGGGTCGTACGTGCTCAAGATCAGATTGAGACGCTCGATCTCTGACAATACGGCGGTTTCGACTTTGTCGGCAGTGGTGTCGCTGTCTGTGACAATGATAAGCTTGAGGTTGGTCCCGAGGATGAAGTCATGCGTTCGCGTGAACGTATCAGCCATGGCATTCGAAACGATGAGGCCGAAACTGAGAATCGCAAGGCAGGTAAATGTGCGCAGCATTGTGAAACGTCCCGTTAACAGTTTTCTTTTTGCAAATGATTTGCATTCTCGTATAATCAATGGCAGAGCTTGGCTACACATTTTTTGGAGAAATGCAGAAATGAAGCTCATTCGCTCAACGCCGCTCGCGGGTATAGCAGCCCTAATCTCGGTAGGGACGGCGGCAGCGCACACATCTTACATGATGCCGAGCGTGTTCAATACGTCCGAAGGCGATTTCGTGACGGTGCAATGCTCGTTTACAGAAGATTTTCCGACGCCAGAGATTGCCGTGAAATCGGATGACTATCATGTCGTTCTGCCGGACGGATCGCGCGCGGCGTTTGACACGCAGACCGACCTTCGACAACTCGTTGTCTTGGAGAACGGTCTTGAATCCGATGGGACGTATCGCCTGACCACAGGTGTTCGACATGGACGCAAAGGCAGACGTGCCTTGGTCGATGGTGAGTGGGTGCCTGTCTTTGGTTCTGACGCGGAAGTGCCAGAAGAGGCCACAGCGGTAAAAACGGCGCAGACTGAAACAGTGGCCGATGTCTATGTCTCGAAAGGCGCGCCGACCTGGGATGCGATCTCGCCGATTGGCCGGCTCGCATTTACTCCCAAAACACATCCGAATGAGATATTCTCGGGTGAAGCCTTTGACGTCTCAGTGTCTTTTGATGGCGCTCCTTTGGCAGGACACAAAATGTCGGTCTACCGGTCCGGTGGACATTATGAGGAGCCTCAATTCGGCATTGAGCAAATGACCGATGATGAAGGTGAGATCAGCCTCACGATTGATGAACCCGGTGTCTACATGCTCATGACCCGGCACCGTGCTGACGCACCTGAGGGCGCAGAGACGGATGAGCGCGGCTACACAACCTCGCTCACGTTCGAAGTGATGAAATAGACTATCAAATTGAAGAATGAGGGAATTTCAAAAATGAAAATGAGAATGACAGCAAGCGCTGCTCTGGCCGTCGCCTTGGCTGCGGAGCTTTACGCAACGGCGGAGGCGCCGAAAGCTGAAATGGTCGCAGAAGTCACCGATCTAGATCATATCGATACAACGGCCTTCAAGGAGGCGACGAACGCAGCGGCAGATAATGCCGAGGCACCGCAAAATCAGCAGCGTGCACAACGCCGCAATACTGGCGGTCACAGCAAAGGCGGCTTTATGGATAGATACGATACCAACGCTGACGGTAAGGTCGAAATGGCGGAATTTGTGGCTGAACGAGATGAAGGTTACGCACGCCGTGATTTCAATGGCGACGGTATCGTGCACCAGGAAGAATACGTATCCGAGTATGAGGTGCGCCTGGAACAACAGCTTGAAGAACGCCGCGAGCGTTCAATCGAGGCCGCCAATTTTCGTTTCACCGTGATGGATACAGATGATGACGAAGCCATGTCGCTTGATGAGTTTCACGCCTCGAGCAAAATGATGTTCACGCGGCTTGATTCAAATGAAGACGGAGTGGTGGATGAGGAAGACTCCGCTGAGCGCTTCTAAACACGCCGTGTCGAGATTGCTCCGCGCGCTCTATATTGCACCGATCTCCGTGTCGGAAATCGGTATTATTGTAGGCGAAGAAGTCGCTTGCCAGTCTGTTGCAGGCATCACCTCGCCGACATCCAACGCGCCGATGCAGCCGTAAAAGCGATAGGATAAGAGAGAATATGCGCGCCTTTATTGCAGCATTGATTTCAGTCAGTTTGTTAGGAGGTCCAGTTATCTCAGAGACCGATTCGTGCAATCTTCTCCTGGAGCATTTTGAAGGTGAAACCGAAAATCCGTGGCGAACCGTGAATGATGGCGTGATGGGCGGGCGCTCGGACGGTGGATCAGTTCTTGAAAATGGCACGCTCACGTTTTCAGGCAACACCAATACGAATGGCGGTGGGTTTAGCTCTCTGCGCATGCGTTTGGCACCCGGCGCGATGGCAGGCGCAAACCGGCTAAAGGTCTATATGAAGCGCGACGCTCGGACTTATTCCATGACGATGCGCACCAATGTCACGTCCTACGGGCGGCGCATCGCCTTTCGCGCGCCGATCACCGGCGCGAATGACAGCGAGTGGAGTCACGGTGAGCTTGCCTTCGATACCCTGAAAGCCTCGATTTGGGGACGACCCATCCCAGATGCCGTTTTCGATCCCAGCGAGGTCGTTGAGATTGGGTTGATTATCTATGACGGCAAAGACGGCCCATTCGAAATGCAATTGAAGCGAATAGAGACGTGTGGCTGATCTAATCGACGTTCGTTTTGTGAGCCGGTTTTGATTTCCCCGAACGTTTGGTGTGAAGAGCGGGTGTGGCATTTGAGACACTGTTGAAGGTGTAAACTGATTTACGCTGATATACGGTATTGCAACTCATTCGCAAAATATTAGTTGCGGCTCATCAAGCCAGAAAATGAGCCCAAAATGAAAAATCTCTCCCAAAAACTATTGGCTGCTGTATCAATTGGTGCACTAGTCGCTACTCCAATTTCTGCAGCCCAGGACGCGGATGACGAGGTTTCCGTGCAGGACGAAATCGTCGTGGTGGGTCAATACCTCTACACCGATCAAATAAACGCTCTGAAAGCGCCAACACCGATTATCGATGTGCCGCAGAGTCTGTCCATCGTAACTGCGGATCAGATTCTGGATCGGGGCTTTAATAGTATCGGCGATTTGATCGACTACATTCCTGGTGTGAACAACTCTCAAGGTGAGGGCCACCGTGATGCCATCGTGTTCCGCGGCGTTCGGTCGACAGCGGACTTCTTTGTCGACGGCGTCCGCGATGATGTCCAATATTACCGCTCACTCTACAATCTCGAGCAAGTCGAGGTTCTGCGTGGCCCGAATGCGCTCTTGTTTGGGCGTGGCGGCACCGGCGGCGTTCTAAACCGCGTCACCAAGAAGGGCGTGCTTGGCGAGCGCTTTAATGGCTATCAAGTGGGCGTCGACTCGTTTGGCGGGTTTGATCTTGCTTTGGATTCTAATTTCAACGTGTCTGATAATGCGGCGATCCGAGTGAATGCATTTTACGAAAGCCTCGAAAACCACCGCGATTTTTATGATGGCGACAATTACGGCATCAACCCAACCGCGCGGATCGCTCTGTCGCCGGCAACAACACTCGATTTGTCTTACGAGTATGCCAATCATGAGCGCTTTATCGATCGCGGCATTCCGACCGGCGACAATGGAGAGCCTGTCGAAGCCCTGAAAGACATCACGTTTGGCGATGCGGATCTCAACACAGCAGAGTTTGAAGCCCACATTTTGCGGGCCAACCTGCAGCACACGTTCAATGATAATCTGAAGGGTAATGTAACCGTCGCTTATGGCGATTATGATAAGCTCTATCAGAACTTCTATGCGTCTGGTTATACGCAAGCGACCAATATCGTTCAGCTTGACGGCTACGTCGACACGACACAGCGTCAGCGTTTTACCTTGGCGGGTAATTTGGTCGGTGAGTTTGAGACCGGTGGCATTGAGCACACGATTATTGGCGGCGTCGAATACCTCGATACCAGCAATGATAATGACCGGTTTAACCCGGTGTTCTCTTCAACCGGAAACGATCGTGAGACCTTCCTTGCGACACGCCCTCTAGACTTCCGCAATGGTGCAGGCATCAACGCGGCCGGCGACCCGGTCACGATGACCTTCTCGGACATCAATGATCGCAATGAAGCTGAAGTTCAGGTCACCTCTTTCTATGTCCAAGACCAAATCGAAGTGAACCAATATGTCGATATCCTGCTCGGCGCGCGCTTCGACAGTTTTGAGATCGATGTGACAGATACAGAAGACCCGACAGCGCCGATTTCACGCAGCCGCACCGACGAAGAAATTTCTCCGCGTCTCGGTCTTATCGTGAAGCCGCAAGAAAACATCTCTCTCTATGCCAGCTATAGCGAGTCATTCTTGCCTCGCTCTGGCGGACAATATGCTTCGCTGAGCGATAGCACCGAACAGCTCGATCCAGACACTTTCGAGCAAGCTGAAATCGGCGTAAAGTGGGACTTCTTTGACGGCCTGAGTCTGACGGCAGCTTATTTCGAAAACGAACAGACACGGACCCAGCGGAACCAGGACGATGACGGGTTTGAAACAGCCCGCGGCCTGAAAGTCGATGGCTTCGAAGTTCAGTTGCAAGGCCAGTTGACCGATTATTGGTTCGTCTCAGCTGGCTATAGCAATCTCAGCGGCGACACCTCGTCGGGCGCAGAACCGCGCGAGCTTCCCGAACAGACTTTCTCTATCTGGAACAACTTCGAGGTGAATGAGAAACTCGGGTTCGGGATCGGCGCGACTTACCAAGATGAAGCGCTCATTCGCGATGGTTC
>JBCDCZ010000248.1:0-6754 GCA_039180865.1 Pseudomonadota bacterium
CAGTAGACTGCGGTATCGTGATCTTCAAAAGTCGGATCTTTGGCGGGGATCTTGATGTAGTCGCGCCGCCAAAGGCCCCTGATATCGGCCTCAGTGATTTCCGCCATGGATGTAAATCCGTCACCTGTTCGATATCTTGACCTTAGGCAAAGCAGCAAGGCTTGTCTTGCGCCTTCTCATAGGTCATGGATCGAACCGGTAACAAAGAGGTCAAGGTAAAATGCCCCACACGCAAGTCGCACTGGAAGCAGACCGAACCACACTTCCGATCATCGATCTTTCCGGTCTTCACGACGGGTCTGAAGAAGGGCGGGCCTCTGTTGCGCTCGCGCTTGGCGAAGCTGCGCGGACATCTGGTTTCTTCTATATCAAGAACCACGGTGTCGATCAGGCACTCATCGACGGGATCTTCAAGGCGTCGAAAGCTTTTCACGATCAGCCGCGCCGCTACAAGATGAAATATTGGAGTGGTTTCTCAACCAATCACCGCGGCTATGTTCCGTTTGAAGAAAACGGCATCCATTTTCCGAAGGTCATCAACTATAACGAGACCTTCGATCTCTCTTATGACGCACCGGCGGATCATCCTGATTTTCTTGCAAAATGGCGGATGACTGGGCCGAATGTGTGGCCTGATCTCGAAGGGTTCAAAGAAACCGTCTCAGCCTATCATGACACCGTCTTTAACCTTGGACTTAAACTCCTTGATGCTTTGGAATTCGAGCTTGGCGTCGAGCAGGGCACGTTGCGGGCTCATGTGAATACGCCAACGTCGCAGCTTCGGATGCTCAAATATCTGGAAAACGAAGTGCCGGCGACTGAGGATTTTGTAGGTATCGAAGCGCACTCCGATTTCGAGTGTTTCACGATCCTTCTTCAGGGAGGCCCTGGGCTTCAGGTTATGAATGTCGATGATTACTGGATGGAAGCGCCACCGGTTCCTGGCACTTTTATCGTCAATATCGGCGATATTTTCGAAACCTGGTCGGGTGGGCAATACAAAGCGACCCAGCATCGGGTCGTCAACACAGGCCGCGAGCGCTATTCCTTCCCGCTCTTTTTCGGTCTCGACTACGATACGCTTGTCGAGCCCTTGCCGCAATTCTCAACGCCAGAGACCCGAGCGAAATATCCGCCGATCAAAGCGGGCGATCATCTGGTTCGCATGACGGTCAATACGTTCCGCTACATGCATGATGCCCACCAGAAGGGGGAGTTCAGTCTTGACTTCGACGTGCCGGACGAGAACCCGTTCAAGCGGGAGGGAAAGGTGATCGGAGAGGACCAGGCTGATGGATCCGCATCCTGACTTTGAAGATCGAACCATTCCGCAAAACCATGATCTTGGCGTTGCAACCTTGAGAATGCTCACCAAAGCAGAACTCGATGAAGACATGGCTGCCATCGAAGACAGCCATGATGAGTTGATCGGAATTTTCGGAGGGCGTTGGCCCGAGGGCCTAACACGAGAGGCCGATCTGATTGACCTTTGTTGGCATGAACGCGAGTTTTCGGCGAAGCGCTCCTTCGCATGGATCGTTGCCGATCCGGACGACGGGTCCTATCAGGGATGCGCCTATGTCTATCCGGATATCGGGACGCGTGGCCGTGCGAAGGCCTATTTCTGGTTGAGATCCAAGACAAGCCTGAACCCGCCGCTTGTGCGCCGTGCCTTTGCCGATTGGGTTACCGGCCCGGACTGGCCCAAACTCAAAATCGAGTGGCCGTCACCCTCGTCAGAGTGACGAGACGATCATAATCTTTAACGCATGGGGCCGCCTTCAATGGTCTTGCGGACATATTCCGAAAACGCTTTCAACGGCCATTCGAGTGGCGCATGAAGAAGACCGGGTTCGCTGGATCCGAATGCGCAGCCTTCCTGGACCCGAGAGACCATTTCCTGATCTTCTTTTGTTGCAATCTCAATCACCTTGATGATGTCTTCGACAAAAGCATCCGGGTCCGGGCACTTATCCATTGTGTCCTTTGAGAAGGATAAGCCCCAGCGGGCGTTAGTGCGGTCCACGCCGAGCGGTTCCAGCGCCATCCACCAAATAAAGTTCGGGTCAATGGCCGCAAGCCCGTTTGGATAAAGCGGGATCACATAAAAGCGTCGCCGTTCTTCCTCTGTGAGCCGGTCATTGAAAATCTCGGGATAGTCTTCCGGTCGATAAGAATTTGAGTGGATGAAATATCCGCCGTCGCCTTGCGATCCGAATTCCGCAAAGCGTGTTGGATTGGTCGGTCCGATCGATCCTTTGTGCGCATAGGTCACGTGGTAGCTCTCGATAAAGTTCTCAACGATCAGCTTCCAGTTCCCGTGCCAAACCTCTTCATGCTCAACGTATCGGTGTTCATAGTTGCCAATGTCGAAATTGACGAGCGTATCGTTCAAGCCTTTCAAACGTTTTGAAAGCGGTTGAAGATCATCGCGCAGCGACACAAAGACGAAACCCATATATTCGTCGCAGGAGAGCGTCTCGAGAGCGCGGCCCTCGGTGTCGGCTTTCTCAAATCCGTCGCGATCGGTAACGCCAATCAGCGCGCCACCCATTTCATAGGTCCAGGCATGGTAGGGGCAGACAATCCGCTTCGCCGTGCCGAAACCAGTCAGGAGCTTGGCATAGCGATGCAGACAGAAATTCGCCATTGCACGAATGCTGCCGTCCTTCTGACGGATGATGATGATGGGCTTCCGGCCAAGCATTGCCGTGAAGTAATTGCCCGGATTGGGGATCATGCCGCCGCGGCCGACCATGACCCAATCTTTTTCGTAGATGTTCGCAATTTCGTTCGCGAACACTTCGGGATCCGTATAGACCGATTGCGGTGCGGCCAGCATCCGGGCCGGCATGCCCGGCTTGAGCGGTTGGTCGAGAGTGTGGTCGAACTTGACGGGTGAACTCATTCGAAAAAGGCTCCTTCGTGATGGTCGCCGCGTACTTCAGATCCAATGGATGCGATATCCGGGTTCTTGCAGGCGCGACCGTATTTTACCTGCTATTGCGAAGCAATCTTAATGCCAGTTCGGTTATCATCGTTGATCTAAAGCATCACGGCGCCACCTGAAGGGGAGATGGTCTGACCGGTCATAAAGGATGCTGCAGGGCTTGCAAGGAATAGCGCGGCGCCAGCGACTTCCTCTGGTTTCCCGATGCGGCCCATCGGATTGTTTGCTTCTTTTGCGGCCCATTCGGGAGACATCGAACCCGCACCGAGCATTGGTGTATCGATGGGGCCAGGCGCGATTGCATTCACGAGAATATCGGGTGCGAACTCTCGTGCGAGGGACCTTGTGAGCCCGATTACGGCGGCCTTCGAGGCGCAATAGGCGGAAAAGTCAGCCCGACCAAGATATCCGAGTTCAGATGCGATCAGAATCAGGCGACCCGTGCCTTTCGTCGACATGCAAGAAAGGGCAGCCTTCGCTATCAGAAAAGAGCCTTTCAAGTTCACCGCGATCTGACGATCAAACTCTTCCTCCGTCATCGTAAGGACCGGGCTTTCAATCAAGATACCGGCAGAGTTGATGACAACGTCCGGTGACGCACCTGTCTTGTCTATGTTGTCGAAAAGAAGATCGACACTCGCAGCGTCCGCTACATCGCAATGAAAGGCGTGGTGCTCGCAATTGCTATCCGCCAGGCGATCCAGCGTCTCGGACGTATCGCTGACATCTGCAAGAAAGAGAGTCGCCGCCTCGTGGGCAAAGGCGTGTGCGATTGCCTGGCCGATTCCACTCGCGGCACCGGTAATGACAACGGATTTTCCTTCAAAGGTGCCCATTGGGACGATGTACTGCCTTGTTATTGCATGATTTCGCCGCGGTCGACCGTATAGGCCTGTCCGGTAATGTTCTTTGCTGCATCCGAAGCAAGATAAAGGAATGTCGGTGCAAGGTCATCGGGCTCCATCAGGCCGCCAAAGGCCTGAGCACCGGTTATTTCGGCGAGGAGGTCCTCTTCGCTCCGGCCCGATCGCTCCGCCATGTGTTTCAGTGAACGCAGCGAGGCTTCCGTTTTCACCCATCCCGGACAGACCGCGTTGACGGCAATGTCGCGCGGCGCGAGTTCGTGGGCAAAGGAGCGGGTGAGGCCGAGGACCGCGTGCTTCGAGGCACAATAGGCGCTGTATTCGGCAACAGCCGTCTTCGCCCAGATCGAGGCGGTCATCACGATCCGCCCGCCATCGGGAATCTTGGGAAGTAGCGCCCTCGTCACTGAAAACGTGCCGATGATATTGATCTCTGTGATCCGGCGAAACATGGCATCGACGTCTGGCGAGGGATCAGAAAGCGGCGTGATATATTCAAGACCGGCATTGTTGACGAGGACATCGAGGGCCTCAGTTTGCTTTGCAGCGTTATGCACGTCGTCAAGATCAGCAATATCGCATCGGATGGCTGACACCGGGTGCCCATAGGTGCCGGTCAAGTCTTGCGCGACGTTCTCGACATCGTCTTCAAGGCCGAGGATCGTCAGATCGGCATTGGCAGCCGCGAAGGCTTTCGCAATGCCGAGTCCAAGGCCCCGGTTCCCGCCGGTTACAAGCACTTTTTTCCCGGAGAAATCGTATTTCAGACCCATGGATTGGCGATCCCAAACGTGCGCCAAGTCTTAGACATATTCGAGCATTCGGCTGCGTTCGTCATCGTCCACACGGTAGAAATCGCGCTCCCATTCCTTGAGTTTCCAGTCAAGGTAGATGTGCTTGAACTCGCTTCCGAAAACCTCTTCAGTGAGTGGATCGTCCTCAAAGGCGTCAAGCGCTTCCAGGAGCGTACGGGGGAGGCGGCGGACAAGGTCGCCATCTTCCGTTCTGAAGCTGTCTTTCGCGCTTTTTTGGGAAAGCTTCAGATAAAGATTGTCGTTCATTGGCTTGCCCGGATCGAGCTTTCGGTTGATCCCGTCGAGACCGGCGAGAAGGGAGAATGCTGCTCCAAGATAAAAGTTCGCCGAAATGTCTGGAGACCGGTTTTCAACGCAAGGCCTGTTCATCGGTAGGCGCAACATGGCCGAACGGTTATTAGCGCCATAGGTTCGAAGAACCGGAGCCCAGGACATGTCCACCATCTCGCCTTGAGCGAGAAGGCCCTTGTAGGAATTGTGGGTCGGACAGGTGACAGCTGTCAGAGCCCCGGCGTGTTCGAGCGTGCCTGCCACAAAATGATACCCGATATCCGGAAAAGCGATCCCGTGCGTTTCCGCCATTACACCGGTCCCAGCCTTACTATCGAACAGGTTGGCGCCGCTTGTCAGGTCATAGAGCGACATATTGAAGTGCGCTCCGGAGCGGAAATCCCCCGCAAACGGCTTTGGCATGAAGCTCGCTGTCAGACCGTGTTCGAGCGCGAGCGTTTTCACCATGAAGCGCCAGAACGAAAGCCGGTCTACCATTTTAAGCGCGTCCGCATAGGCGAAGTCGAACTCGTATTGTCCCTGGCCGCCTTCCGCATCGAATGAGTAAACGCCCCAGTCGAGTTCGTTCATCGCGTTCACCATTGGCGCGAGATAATCCATCGACTGCACGGTCTGATAGACATCATAAGCGGGGCAAAGACCCTTGTGAGGCCGGGTTTGCGGGAACGCGTAGCCGTCTTCGGTCTTGCGCAGCATGTAGAACTCTGTTTCGACACCAAGATTCATGCCGTAACCGGATGCGGCAGCTTTTTCGAGGGCGCGCTTCAGGATCACGCGTGCACAGTTCCGGTAAGGCTCGCCGTGGTAATAAAGATCAGATGCAAACCATGCATACCGTTTGTCCCATGGGACGATGATCATGCTATCGAGGTCCGGGACGGCAGCGCATTCGTCCTTCTCCGGTCCGATCAGACCCATGCCCTCCATCGCACCGACCGTAAAGAGCTCGGATCCCTTGCACATTTTCTCGAAACTGCCGAGCGGCACGCACTTCGCCTTCGGTACGCCGTGCACATCGACAAAGGTTGCGAAACAATACTCGACGCCGGCCTCAATCAGTTTCTGTTTCACGGCTTCGATTTTTGCAGGGTCATTCATGAAGGGCTCCATCAAAGGAATCGCCGGACGGCATAGGAAGGTAAGTTGCAGGGGAGAGGTTGCCCTCGCCGAGTCGCCCGGACCCTATCGCCATTTCATAGTGCCGCAAGCGTCGATGCCACAAAATTGCGCAAATTTTCGTAACTGACGCTTTTTTAGGCATTTAACGGATGCTTTGCCCGAAAATTCACCGGTAAGTGACTGGCATGATGTTTGCTGCCAGTGATAGCCGGACGGGTGAGAGCCAAAGTTGCGTTCGCATCTTGGCCGCCTGAAGGAAGGGTGATTGTAAGGTTTATGCCGCGCTGGGACTTAATGACAAGCGACGAAATCGGGGCGTTTATCTCAACGAAGAGTGATCTTGCGATCCTTCCAGTTGGTGCAACGGAACAGCATGGGGCGCATCTTGCTAGTGGATGCGACACGATTTCGGCTGAAACGCTCGCGGTCCTTGCCGCTGAAAAAGCAGAAGCGCTTGTCCTGCCGGGCCTTCCTTACGGGTGCTCGCTAGGTCACACGGCGAAGTGGCCGGGTACGATTTCCCTTCATCCGACGACGCTCACGCAAGTTATCGTCGAATGCGGCCGGTGGGCCGTCGAAAACGGTATCAACAAGCTTCTCTTCCTGTCGGGCCACGGCACGAATGATGCCCCGCTGCGCAGTGCCATCCTGCAATTGCGGTATGAGTTTCCCGACAAGCGGTTCGCGACCATGGGGCTTTGGGATATTTCCGAACG